>JAFWEW010000031.1 GCA_017512725.1 Solobacterium sp. | reverse complement strand
CAGCGGTGCATTCAGGCAGAGGGAGTCTTTGGCGTAATAAAAACAGACTGGAATTATGTACGGTTTCACAGACGCGGTTTCGAAAATGTGGAAAACGAGCTGTATCTGATCTGTACAGGATTCAATCTGATGAAATATCACCATAAGAAACTCAGGAAAATAATGTCATAAAAAGACGATTCTGAGGTGATGATGTTTTTATAATGCGCATTTTTATAGGATCTCACTATCTGTAAAAGCATTTTTGACAAAAGAAACAGGTCAATCATGGAAAAGGAGCTGTAACTCCAGGATCCTTGAGAATTCTGTTTCTCAATTCACCTTTTCGTTACAGCCCCTTTGAAATGGTTTTCAGTCTGTTTTCCCGGAGGGAGGCGCGTCAGAGATCGTGACGGTTGTTCCTTCCGGCACATCGAAGATCAGACCACCCTTGCCGTCTTCCCGGATCGTGATCTTATCCTGAGGAACCGCAGTGCCGCAGCCCGGGCAGAAGTGATATTCCGGTTTCAGCGGTTTCCCGCAGTTCGTACAAAAGTTTGCCATATCCTACTGCTGGCCTCTGGTCAGAAGGAAGATACCGCTGGATTCTTCGGAATACCAGGATTCTGCCATGACATATTCCCGACCGGACCAGGCGAAGTAATTGGTAATGTAGAGAACGACATGATTGCCGGCCAGCTTGAGGGCGCCGTTTTCATCAAAGCCTCCCGCAAACGGTTCATAGCCGACTTCCTCATCTGTTTCCGGATACAGTTCATAACCATCGCCCGCATATCTCGGATGCAGGACGATGATGACCTGTTCCTTGTCATAATCCAGGGAAAGATCCGCAAGACCAAACTCGTTCCATGTAACTCCACCGGTTTCGGGATCCTCAACGTCGAGATAGTATTTCCATCCACCTTCCGCATACTTCAGGGCAGGGAAATTTGCATCACTCGGAATTCCATCGGAATAGAACGTTCCAAACTCATAGAAATCCGACGGACTGACATCATTGTCGCCAAACGGATTCTCTACGGAAGACGCACTGTTTACCGCAGCGCTGATCCCGCCGGCATCTTTCTTCGCAAGCAGATTCGCCGCAGCGGAAAGTGACTTGGCACCCATACTGGCAGCGACACTGTCAGAACTCTGGGATGCGGTCGGAGCAGCGGATGTTCCGCATCCTGCAGCGAGAACCGCAGCGCATACACATGCAAGGAATTTTTTCATCATTCACCTCCTGTATACACATATGTTCAATCGGCTGTTAACAGCCGGAACCATTCATTCGTGATACAACTTCATTATATCGGTTAACAAATATTGTGAATATATCCGCACCGGATTTACCTTTTCCGGCAATTTTCCTTTTCGGGTACAATTACATAGAATACTGCTTTTTTGCAGGGAGGTACTTATGCGCATCTATGTTATCCGACACGGAGAAACACCGGCAAATCTGGAAGGAAAGCTATCCGGCTGGACCGATGATCCCCTGAACGAAAACGGGAGAAGGCTTGCTGCAGTAACCGGAACGAATATGAAAGGCATTCACTTTGACGGCTGTTACTCCAGCCCGCTTCAAAGAGCCAGAGATACCGCAGAACTTGTACTGCGGGAAAGCGGAAATGAATACGTTCCGATCGTTACGGATGAGCGTCTCAAAGAGATCTTTGTCGGCGACTGGGAAGGCGTGAAATTCCGGCCTGGTGAATGTGAAGCAGACCCGGAAGCGATCATGCGATATTTCCGGAACCCGCTGGATTTTGAAGGCTGTCCCAATGGCGAAACAACCGAACAGGTATGTTCACGCACACAGGAATTCCTGAAAGAACTGATCGCGAAGGATGACGGGAAGACCTATCTTGTCTCAACGCATGGATTCGCGGTCCGGGCAATGCTCAATTTCCTGTTTGAAGATCCAATGGATTTCTGGCAGGGCCATATGCCTTATAACTGCTGTGTCAGTATCATCGATGCAGAACACGGCAATGCAAAACTGGCGGAGATCGATAAGGTCTATTACGACCGGGACGATGTCGTCGATCACTATGCCAGTTTCTGATTCCGAGTATTGAAAAAAACCGGCTTCCAGGAAGTCGGGTTTCTTTTGGTTTATTAACGGTATGCGGCAAGGAAGCAGCTCAATGCACCGATCAGATTGGCATCGTTCTGGAACTTGCAGGTAACGATCTCTGCATGCGGAAGTGTGAACGGACATTCCGCATACAGCTTCTTCAGGTTGGAACGGATGCTGTCGGTAAATACCGGCTGAGCACTGATTCCGCCGCCGATCGCGAACCGCTCAACATCAAGGATCGTCTGCAAGCTGAAGATCTGCACGGCGATCTCGCGGGTGAACCGGTCGAGAACTTCGATCGCCTCCGGATCATTTGCGTTGACCGCATCAAACACCTTTCTGCCGGTCACCTCTTTTACATCCAGCTGTTTTTTCTCCGCATACATCCGGCAGAGGTTCGGCGTACCGCAGCGGTTGCCGAAGATCCTTCCTTCAAATTCCGGCGTATCGTTTCCACTGATGATATAGCTGATCTCCCCTGCGGAGAAATGTTTGCCCCGGACAAGTTTGTGATTGCGGATATAGCCTCCGCCGACCATCGTACCGAAGATCAGTACGAATCCGTCTTCCACATCCTTCAGACTTCCTTCGGAAGCTTCGGCCATCGCAGCGCACTTCGCATCATTTTCGATTAAGACATCTACCGGACATTTTTCCTTCAGTGCCTGTGCAAGATAGAAGTCATCGTTGAAATGAAGCGATCCTCCCATTTTGCAGTAACCGTTTTCCGTATCGATGATTCCCGGCATGGAGATCGCAATTCCGGAGATATCAGAAAACTTCTCATAGATGGAGGAAAGCGTGTTGATCAGCGTTTCTCTGCTGTCTCTCGGTGTTTCGACTTTTCCCCGTTCAAAAATCTCATAGGCGGTATTCATCACCGCATATTTGATGTACGTACCGCCAATATCAAACGTCAGTATCTGATTCATAGTCTTTTTTCTCCTGCCTTCAGTGTACCAGTTCCCTCCTTCTTCTGGCCGGTCAGATTGCAGAAACCATCCGGTTTCCCTTACAGCGACTGTTCGGTTCTTCCGATAATATCATCCTGCGTTTTGCGGGAAAGCACATTGAAGAATGCGCTGTATCCCGCAACTCTTACGATCAGGTCTTTATGTTTTTCCGGGTGTGCCTGTGCATCCAGGAGTGTTTCCCTGGAAACGATGTTGTACTGCACATGATAGCCATGGAGACGGTTGAAGAACGCTCTAATAAGCATTTCCAGTTTCTGTTTGTTTTCCTCTGTGGATAACATCTGCGGCGTCATCTTCTGATTCAGCAGAACGCCTCCGGTGATCTGATCGGTCGGCAGTTTTGCGACAGATTTGAAGACGGCGGTCGGTCCGTTTTTGTCGGCATTATGTGCCGGCGAGCATCCTTCCGCTAACGGCTCCCGTGCGTTTCTGCCGTCCGGTGTCGCCATCGTGCCCATGCCCTGTCCGACATTGGCGCTGATCGAGGATGTGCCTCCGTAGCGGATTCCGCCGATCGGCCCTCTCGCAAACCGGGTGTTCGGATATTTGCGGATCTCATCGAGATAGCTGTCATACGCTTCTATCACAAGCTGATCTGCGTAATCATCGTCATTGCCGTACTTCGGTGCTTCATTTACTAGCATGTCCTGGATCTTCCGGTTTTCCGCGCTCTGGAAATCATCCAGAATGGCATCCCAAAGCTGTTGCGGTGTGATCTTTTTCTCTTCATAGATCAGCTTCTTTATTGCCGCAAGGGAATCTGCCATGTTGGCAATACCGACCTGCAGGCCGGAGATGAAATCGTATACTGCACCGCCTTCCTTGATCGTCTTTCCTCTTCCGATGCAGTCATCGGTCAGGGCAGAACAGAGAATATCCGGCACATCCCGCTCGGAGGCCTTGTCGATCGCGTTTTCAACGATCACACTGTACCGGGTGAATTCCCGCAGTGTTTTGTCCCATACCTGCATCAGTTCTTCATAGCTCTTCCACTCCGTGAAATAACCGTATCCCTTCGTGAACTGTTCTCCGCTTGTCAGATCGACGCCGTTGTTCATCGCACACAGCAGAAGCCGTGGGAAATTGATATAGGACATGCCGGTACAGCGATAGCCCCACTTTCCCGGTACTGCTGTTTCAACACAGCCGATCGCACTGTAGTTATAGGCGTCTTCTTCTTTGACACCCCAGTTGATAAACGATGGAATGATGATCTCATCGTTGTTCAGTGCCGGCATTCCAAAGCCAAGCTTCATCACTTCGATACATTCATCAAAGAACTGCTTGTTCAGATTCGCATGATAGCGCACGGTGAGGTTCGGCTGGGTAAGACGGGTCTGTGCCACCGACTGCAGTACCAGGAACGAGAGCTCGTTGACCGCATCTTTGCGATCGGTTGTCTGTCCCCCGATCGTTACGTTCTGGTACATCGGCGAACCGGCCGAGCTGAGGGTATGGGCCTGACTGCGTACTTTGTTGATGGTGAGGGTCTTGATCCAGAGGCAGGTCAGAAGCTCCAGCGCTTCTTCCTTTGTGATCCTTTCATTCTTTAAATCCTGAATGAAGTATGGATACATGTACTGATCGAACCGGCCGTAGCTCAGGGAATGGCCGTTCGACTCGATCTGCAGGATCAGCTGGATGAACCAGACGGCCTGAACCGCCTCCCGGAACGAGGATGCCGGTTCATACGGAACCTTCGCACAGATGCGGCTGATTTCTTCCAGCTCCGCTTTCCGTTCTGCGTTTGTCTCCGGTTCCGCAAGTTCTGCCGCAAGATGGCTGTAGCGCTGTGCGAACTGATGCACCGCTTCGATGACGATCAGCACCGCTTTGTAGAATACATATTTGTCGATCGCGTCGGGTTCAGTCAGATCGAGTTCCTCTTTCAGCTTCCGGGTCCGCGCTTCATAGCCCTTCAGGCCTTCCTTCAGAACTTTTTCGTAATTGACGGCCAGATGCGCATCTCCGGCATTCAGTTTTCCCTCCATGCCGAAGACCCCGGTCTTCATGAATACCTGAACTTCCTCCGGGAGTAGAGCTTCCCCTCTTGCCCGCAGATTGTTATTCTCCCAGAACGGAGCGATATCCCGGATCTGCTGTTTCGTTTCTTCGGTGATGTAAAACACGTCCCCATCCCGTTTTTCAAACAGATCGAGCTCTTTTCGCACAAATTCCAGTGTATATTCCGGGAAAACAGGCGCATTCCGGTTTTTCGTCGCCTGATTTCCGACAATCAGCGTCTTGTCTTCGATATAGATCGTCATGTTTTCCAGGATCTTTTTCAGCATCAGCGCCCGCACCATTACCCGCGGCTGGTTCTGATTTTCCCGATACGCTTCCGTTGCCAGTACGGCCCGTTCTGCATCGACATATGGTTTTTCATCCAGTACTTCTTCCCGGAACGCCTGCATGCGCCCGGTCAGTGATCCGAACTGTTCTCTGTTTTCCATATTCCGCCTCCAAATATTTCGTTCGAAAGTATTTTTAATTCTGTTCGCATCTATACTGTATAAATATCGTGATTCAATGTCAAATTATATCCATACGATTCTATATATTCTTTCATTCGTAAGTTTTTTGTACCATTTTGAAAGCTGCCGTGTTATGATTCGAATGAGGTTTGATCAATGAAGGCAGACAGAAACAAATCGGGTGTAATATTCAACATCCAGAAATTCAGTGTCAATGACGGACCCGGCATCCGCACGGTCGTATTCTTCAAAGGCTGTCCGCTCCGGTGCAGATGGTGTTCAAATCCGGAAAGCCAGCTCGCAAAGATACAGATCCTGCAGGATCCGGGCAAATGCCTTCACTGTCATCACTGTATTGAAATCTGCCCGGCTCAGGCAGTATGTGAAGCCAGCACAGTGATCCATATCGATCCATTCCGATGCACTGCCTGCGGCAGATGTGCAGCCGAGTGCCCGGGAAAGGCGCTGCGTCTGGAAGGCCAGCAGAAGACGGTACAGGAAGTGCTGGATGTTGTCCTGCAGGATATGGTCTTCTATGAAGAAAGCGGCGGCGGGATCACCCTTTCCGGAGGCGAGATGCTTTCCCAGCCGGACTTTGCGGAAGCACTGCTGATCGCTTCCCGGGAAGAAGGTCTTTCGACCTGTGCGGAAACAACCGGATACGCACCGGAATCTGTCTTCCGGAAAATCGCGGAATATCTGGATATCATTCTCTTTGATCTGAAGCACTGGGATCCGGCAAAGCATAAACAATACACCGGTGCTGCGAATGATCTTCCAGTCTCCAATATGAAGTATGCCCGGTCACAGGGAAAAGAAGTTCTTCCCCGGATCCCGGTCATCCCCGGGTTCAATGATTCCCCGGAAGATGCCGAACAGTTCTCGGCATTGCTGAAAGAGATCGGCATTCGCAAATGCCAGCTTCTTCCCTTCCATCAGTTTGGAGAAAACAAATATACGCTTCTGGGCAGAGACTATGCCTATCAGAATGTCAGTGCCCTGCACCGGGAAGATCTCGAAGATTATCGGCAGGTCTTTCTGGACAATGAGATTCAGGCGTTTTTCTGAAGGAGGTTCTACACATGTCTGTAAAAAAAGAACAGCGTACTGCAGAGATCATCCGTCTGATTGCGGAGCATCAGAAAGCGGATGTGGCAGAGCTTTCTGAGCGGCTTGCGGTTTCCCAGGTAACGATCCGAAAGGATCTGGATGAGCTGGAGAAAATCGGGCTGATCAAACGGCAGCACGGTTTCGCACAGATCAATGATTCTGACAACATTGCCGCAAGACTTGCCTATCACTTTAACGAAAAGATGAAGATCGCAGAAAAGGCCGCATCCTTAATTAAAAACGGCGATACGGTCATGATCGAAAACGGCAGCTGCTGTGCCCTGCTTGCCAGAGTAATTGCCGATACCAGAGAGAATGTTACGATCGTGACAAACAGCGTCTACATCGCAGAATATATCAAGGGTTCCAAAAACATAACCGTCGTTCTGCTCGGCGGGATCTACCAGCAGGGTTCCGAATGTCTCGTCGGACCGATGATCAGAGATGCGGCCGAAAACTACAATGTGAAGTATTTCTTTGCCGGCACGGACGGCTGGAGTGAGCGGACCGGCTTTACCAACAAGGATTCGCTGCGTGCCCAGGCAGTCCGGGACATGGCGCATTCCTGCGAGAATATGGTCATCCTCACCGAAAGTGCGAAATTTCACGGTGCAGGAACCGTACCGATGAATATCAAGCGGCAGCCAAAGCTCGTCATCACTGACAGCAGTCTTCCCAAAGAGACCGTCGAGATCCTGAATCGGGAAGGAATCGAAGTTCAGTTTGCATAATCCGGATTGATTGCCTGTTTATTTTTCGATAAAGGTTATATTTTCTATACTTTACTCAACTATGAAAAGAGATTATAAAAACACAATAAATGTACTGGCTCCGGTTCTGCTTTCGTCCGTCATGGTCGTATTGGCGATTCTTGCGTATCGGCTGAATACGGTATTCCTGCCTCTTCCGAAGACGGGCACTATGGCTGTGGCCGCCGGACGGTACCATACTGTGGGTCTGCGAAGTGACGGCACCGTGACTGCGACCGACGGACCAACTTCCTCCTGGTGCAGGGTGTATGACCTCACCGGAGTCGTTGGCATCACGGCAGGACATGATTACACGATCTGTCTTCTGGAAGACGGCACAGTACTGCCGCTTGGCATGAAGATCTTTGAAAAAACGCAAATTTCCGAATGGAACGATATTGTTCAGATTTCCATGGGAAGAAATCACGTTGCAGGACTTACACAAAACGGAAGTGTAGTAGCGGCAGGCGAAAACCAGCATGGTCAGTGCAATCTTTCCGGCTGGAAGAACATCATCATGGTTTCCGCGGGGCTCAATCACACAGTCGGTTTGCGGAAAGACGGAACCGTCATCGCTGCAGGAGAAAACAATTATGGAGAATGCGATGTCAGCTCCTGGAGAAATATCACTGCTGTCGCAGCCGGAGAACATATCACGATCGGGCTCCGGAAAGACGGGACCGTCATCACAGCCGGAAAGAACGATCATGGACAGTGTGAAGTCTCTGAGTGGAACGGAATCACGGCTGTCTCTGCATGGGATTCCGCTGCCGGGATCCGGGAAGACGGCACGGCAGTTATAGCCGGAGCACCCTATGATCTCTCCTCCTGGGAAGACCTTATCGGTATTTCTTCCGGATTCGGATTTACCGTCGGGGTAAAAAAAGACGGATCCGTTGTCGCAGAGGGAGCTAACGCCTACCGGCAGTGCGAAGTCTACGACTGGAATCTTCTTGTCTCAGACAGGGAGTGAAGCATTACACCCCTTCCGCCTCATAACAATGGGCAGGCATCGGAACAATTTCTTTCTTCCACAAAAAAGATGATCTTCGGTGTTGAAGATCATCAAAGTTTTCTAATCAGATCCAGCCGGACTATTCCGACTCTTCCGCCTGGTAGATCAGCTCTCCCAGCATCCGGATCAGATACTCGGATTCTACCGGTTTGGAGAGATGCGCATTCATACCTGCCTGCAGGGAACGCTGTACGTCTTCATCAAAAGCGTTTGCGGTCAGGGCAATGATCGGAATCTTCTTCGCATCCGGTCTTGGAAGTGCCCGGATCGCGGACGCAGCTTCCAGACCATCCATCTCCGGCATGCGTACATCCATCAGGATTGCCGAATAGGTTCCTTCTGCGCTGTCCTTGAACTTCTCTAGTGCGATCCTGCCGTTTTCCGCATGATCGACCTCGATGTTTTCAAACTCCAGCGTATCGATCATAATATCGGCATTGACCATCACATCTTCTGCCAGCAGGATCTTTCGCCCGCTGAGGTTTGCCTGTTTCCGTTCATGGAACAAATTCGCGTGGTTCCTGTGCGCGACTTTCTCAAATTCTTCCAGGACATGTGCTGCAGTCAGCGGTTTTGTCAGGAAGCCGTCGACACCGACACGGTCCATCTCGTCATGGATATCATCCCAGTTATAGGCGGTAAGTACGACGACTGCACTCTCATCTTTGTACTGTTTCCGGATCTCATCCGATGTTTCAAATCCATTCATGCCCGGCATGTTCCAGTCCATCAGCACAAGGTTATACGGCTGTCCTTTGGTATGCTGGAGTTCCATCATCCGCAGTGCTTCTTCTCCGCTCGTGCAGGTTTCCGCCCGGATGCCGACTTCATCCAGTACCGTTCTGGCATGTTCTGCCGCAATCGGATCATCATCTACGACCAGTACTTTCAGCGCACTCGGATCAACGTAAGATTCCGTATTGATTTCAGCCTGGTCATTGTTTCTCAGTGTGACGGTTACGGTAAATTCCGTTCCGACGCCCTTTTCCGATTCTACACCGATCGAACCATTCATCATTTCAACGATCGATTTTGTAATCGCCATGCCGAGACCGGTACTTCCGTATTTGTTCTTGCGGCTGGCATCTTCCTGTGAGAATGCGTCAAAGATCTTCGGGATAAACTCCTTATCCATGCCGATACCGGTATCCTTGATGCGGAAGCGGAGCGTCGACTGATCCTTAAAGGATGCCGTCTTTTCGACCGTCAGGGTAATACTGCCGGGTGCTTCCGTGAATTTCACCGCATTGGACAGGATGTTGAGCAGCACCTGACGGAGCTTCATGTCATCGCCGATATACGTTTCATCCACATCGTTCAGAATACGGCACTCATAGGTAAGGCCTTTGTCATCGCACTGTGATGTGACCATCGTATTGATCTGTTCCAGCATGGCAGTCAGTGAGAATACTTCTTTGTGCAGGACCAGACGTCCGGATTCGATCCGGCTCATATCCAGAATATCGTTGATCAGATCCAGCAGATGACTTGCGCTTCCGCCGATCTTCTCCAGATACGTCCGGGTCTGTTCCTTAAGCGTTTCATCCCGCAGTGCCAGCTTATCCAGACCGATAATCGCATTCATTGGTGTACGGATCTCGTGGCTCATGCTGGAAAGGAAGGTCGTCTTGGACTTATTCGCTTCTTCTGCAGCAGCCAGCGCTTCCGCAAGGGCTTCGCTCTTTGCCATCGCTTCCCGCATCTCAGCATCGACATTGGAAATACCTACGATGATGAAATGATCATTATCCTCCATACGGGAAACCTTCATACTGACGTAGGTCGGTTCATCTCCGACGATTTCCCGGTACGTCATGACAAAGGTATCTTTCCGATCCAGTGCTTTCATCAGCGTGCGGCGGTCCATGGCTTCCAGGAACGCTTCCCGGTCTTCCGGATAGACCCGCTCACTCAGTTCTGCCATACAGTCACTGAAGAAATGCCAGCCCCGGTGCATCTTGGAAAGTTCACTGCTCTTGTTGCCTCTGCGGTACTCAATGTACTGCTCGGTGTCGAGATTCACATAGAACATATTGATATAGTCGCGGGCCAGAGTCTGCGCAATATGGGTATACATGATGCTGGTACTGCCCGCAGTTTCATAATCTTCCTTTGTCATGGCAGTGTCATGCTGGATGCGCATCATTTCCGTCACATCCCGACAGATACCAAGAATGCAGTCTCTTCCCTCGTCATCGGTATACTTCAGCTTGGTCGTCTGGAACCGGCGCGGTTTGCCTGCCGCATCCGGTACTTCTTCAATGAAGATAAACGGCTTCTCCATTGAGAGCGCCATCTGATCATCTTTTACGAAATGCGCTGCCGTTTCCGCGTCAAAGATTTCCGCATCGGTAAGTCCTACAACTCCTTCCGGATTCTTTTTATGTGCATACTCCGCAAATGCCTGATTACATACCAGATACTTTCCGGTTGCCGCATCTTTGGTAAAGGCAAGACCCGGCATATTCTCCAGCAGGGACGAAATCGTCTGCCGCATCGCCGCAATCTTCTTTGCGGCTTCCGCTTCTTCTTCCGCTTCACTCAGCTGTACACCGAGCTTCTGGTTGTCGCGGTAGTTGTTCAGCATCATTATGATGACCAGCAGGAACATTCCCATGGAAACACCGATATACATTGCATTGACCCGGCTGATATCCTTCGCCTGTTCTTCCAGATAGGAAATGCGTTCTTCCCGGATGACTTCATTCGTATCATCTACAGGATGCGTCTCATGATATTCAAAAATATTATGAACTGCTTCATTCGCCGCATTCTCGGTCATTCGGGAAACCCACATCATCGAGGCGAACATGATCAGGATCAGAAGAATGATCCAGACGATCACGCTCTGCCCGTAATTCCGGTTCTGATCCAGCCGGACCATTCTCCGGAAATACACAAGACCCAGCAATGACCAGACAATGAACAGAATATAGGATTCCGTTTCCATAGCATGGAACGGCATCAGGCCCGGAATCAGCAGAAGCAGTATGATCACAAAACTCAGGAATACGCCGAGCACGCCGGTAACGGTTTCGGTCTGTTTCCCTTCCTGTTTTGCATGACGGTACACCGAATACGAAATCAGGCCATAGATCATCGTTGCGCCAAGCGTTGTAACATCCACGATCCAGCTGATTGCCGTTCTTCCCAGAAACGGAATGAACAGTGAAATAAGAACAACGGCCACGATTGCCTTATACGGAATACCGCGTTCATTCAGCTGCGCCAGAGAAGCAGATACTTCTCCGTCTCTTCCCGCCGCAAATAAGAGACGGCTCAGGGCAAGCAGATTTCCGATCAGACTGGTCAGGATCACCCCGAACAGCGCAAACATCAGTACCGTAATGCCGGTATCGCCAAGATAATAGCCTGCGGCATAGAATGCCGGAACTGCCTTGACTCCCTCCAGGTTGCCCATGTCCTGGATATACGCCAGCCAGCTTTGATATTCCGGCGGATAAGCCGATACCGAAAGCAGCGTAACAAACAGATACAGCAGTGTCGTTACCAGTACGGAAGCGATCAGAATGCCGCGTACTTTCCGCACCGGGAAATCATATTCTTCCGAGAAGTGAGAAATATTTTCAAACCCGATAAATGCCCATGGCGAAATCGCCGCAATGCGGATGATCTGCGAGAGCGTGCTCGAACCTTCCAGATAATACGGAGAATACTGGAACGAAGGATTATGCCGGAAAATCGCAATCAGGGCGCATACCGTAAAGCCGACCGCAAACGTCAGAGCCGCAACGGTCATAATCTTTCCAGGCAGGCGTGAACTCTTTACACAGAGAAAACCGATGAGTGCCACGGCACACATGGAAAGCAGTGCTTCCCCAAGCCATACCTCATAGCCGAAGATATGGTAATGGAAGCCGAACTGGAACGTATTGCCGAGGAAAAACCGCGCAAACAGCGGGAGCGATGTCATGTTGGCCCACAGGATGGCAAGATACGTCAGCAGGATGAACCAGAAGGCAAGGAATCCGAAGTCCTTTCCGGTGAACCGTTTGCAAAAGGAATAGATGCCTCCCGCATCCGGTGCTTCCTGGATCATGTACTGCAGGTTCCAGGCAATCACAAGAATGCCTGCCATGCCGATCAGAAGGCCGAAGATCGTGCCAAGCACGCCGGACTTCTGCAGATAGGTATTGCAGGTTACGATGAACGAACCCCAGCCGATACTCGTACCGATTGAGAACGCCCACATGCCAAGGGGTGTAAACCCCGGCCGCAGTCCGCCGGAAGCCTGTTCCG
Organism: Solobacterium sp.; assembly: GCA_017512725.1. Lineage (GTDB taxonomy): Bacteria > Bacillota_I > Bacilli_A > Erysipelotrichales > Erysipelotrichaceae > Bulleidia. Next base: position 137,705 of record JAFWEW010000031.1, on the reverse strand, counting down.
GCCCGGTCCCCGCAGGGACATTTGTTTTCTTCTCTGTCATAAAATTCTTCTTCTGTTACTGTCTGTTCTCTTTATACCGATTCACAGGTCTTTTCTGTTTTCAGGTCATTTTTATTTTCGTACATCAGCTGATCAGCACGTTCAAATACCGGTGCCACACAGTCATCTCCCTCATAGCGGGACATACCGCAGGCAATCACGACGCAGCCGTTCTGCTTTGCCGTTTCATTGTGTTCCTTTACCTGAGCGATCAGCTGATCGATGCTCTGATAATCATTTCCCTGTACGATGACCGCGAATTCATCTCCGCCGATCCGGAACACCGGGCTGTGCTTGAAGGTATCACAGATGACCTTGCAGGCATCCCGGATGTACTGGTCACCGGCATTGTGCCCTTCCGTATCGTTAACCCGCTTCAGGTCATTGACGTCGAGAATGACCACCGCAAACTCCGGTGCATTCTGCTGTTCGATCTGCTCGTTCAGACGTTCCTCTGCCATGAGATAGGCATGCCGGTTCTTGACTCCGGTCAGGGTATCAATACTCGCCTCGATCCGTGCCTTCGACAGGTTCTGTACATACTGCTCTTCCTGCCGTACCTGTGCATCGATATCGCTGATTCCGACAACCAGACGCCGTCCTTCTTTTTCTTCTACCATGGCAGCCTTAAGCTGTACATAGGTAGGCCGTTCCTCGATCATGATGCGGTAACTCAGGGTAAAGATGCCGCTGCGTTCGATCTCATCCATGACGTTCTCTTTGGTGAAGGTGGAAAGGAAGCGGTTCAGATCATCCGGATATGTTACCCGCTTTGCGGATTCCCGTACAGTCCCAAAGAAATCCCTGCCTTCCTTCTTCTCCATCAGTGTTTCGTATTGGTTTGTCGCACTGAATTCCCGGTACCAGCCGCTTTCCGGCACAACGACATATATACAGAGGAAGTCGCCGGCAAGGGCACTCAGACGGGCGTAGGCAATCTGTTCTTCCTTCATCCGTTCCTCTGCACGCTGATGCCGCATCTGATCATCGATATCCGAGATACCGATGACGATGAACCGGTCATCATCTTCCATGCGGGAAATACGCATACTGACATAGCGCACACCGCTCTCGAGAACCATCCGGCAGGTCAGGATAACCGTTTCGTCCTGATCCAGGGCTTTGACCAGATTCCTCCGGTTCATTGTCTTTTCAACGGAAGCCTGGTCATCCTGGTAGATATATTTTGTTATGTAATCCCTGCATTCCTCAAAGAAGTGGTAGCCGCGGCGGACCTCGGTAAGCGTACCGTTCTCCTCGGTGCGGTATTCAATAAACTCTTCACTGTCGAGGTTGGTGTAGTACAGATAGTTAAATCCGCGGGCCAGTGCCTGCGCGATATGGGTATAGATGATACCGGTGCTTCTTGCGGTTTCGTACGCTTCCTTCGTGGTCGCATTCTCACGCTGGATGCGCACCATATCCGTAACATCCTGACAAATGCCAAGCACGCATTTCTTTCCGGCAGTATTGGTATATTTCAGCTTGGTGGTCTGAAGCTGCCGCTGGTTGCCTGCCGCATCCGGTACATCCTCAAAGAAGATATAGGGCTCATCCATGGAAAGTGCCACTTTGTCTTCTTCCACGAAATGATCTGCAGTCTTCTTGTCAAACAGTTCCGCATCGGTAAGGCCTGTCACAGCCGCCGGTGAGGTTTTATGCGCATATTCCGCAAACGCCTGGTTGCAGGCAAGATAAACTCCGGTTTCGGCATCTTTGGTAAAGGTCATGCCCGGCATATTATCCAGAAGCGACGTGATCGACTCCTTCAGTTCGGCGATTTTGGCCGCTTCTTCCAGCATCCGCTGCTGTTCATTGGCCGTCCGCTCTGCTTTCATCTTCTGATACAGCAGTACCAGGATGGTGGCAAACACTGCGGTGAGCAGAACGAGCACCCAGATCCAGTTATCCCTGAGGAACTCGCCCAGCGATACCTTCGGATTCGTATTCATGTAAGACGCCAGCGCAGAATCCATATCCTCTCTCTTCGTCATGACAACGGTTTTGTTCAGGATAAAATACAGTTCCCGGTTATCCTTGTTTACCGCAAACGAGAACGGAATGGATTCTCCGGTCGGAACCGAGTACAGCGCATTTTTCTTCAGTTCCTCATCGGCAGCAGGGAGACGGTAATTGCTCACCAGAACACAGTCTGCCTTTTTTGAACTGACCAGATCAAAGCCTTCGGCATTGTTCTTACAGGTCACGATCGAGCTTGCAGGATAGTGCTCCATGATGAACGTTCTTGTATTGACATCCCCGGCATTGACCGCAAAGACAACCTCGCTTTCCTGGGAAAGTGCCTGATCATTCGCCACACGCATGACGGTGTTCACTTCGGTTGTCATGGCCGGGCTGGTAAGCCTTACACCGGTCTCATTGGAATCATAGGAACTCAGGTATACCGGGAACACACAGTCGATCTTTCCGGCTTTCATCGCTTCCAGTGCACTTTCCGTTGAGGCATATGGAATCGTCTCAAACTGGATATCCGAATTCTTCAGACTGTATGCGGCATGGGCAAGATAGTCTTTCAGCGCACCGGTCATCTCTCCGGTCGCCTTGTCCGTCTGACAGAACGGAAGGAAGTCCTGCCGGTATCCGACCCGGATCGTACCATGTTCTTTGAGCCAGTCTTCCTGACTGGATGTCAGGAAGGCGTTTGTGTTCGTGGTATAAAGATGTTCTTCCGACATTCTTGTATTGAAATACGGGTCTTCATTCTGAATCGCCGCCAGGGCATAGTTCAGCTCTGCCAGAAGATCCGGACGGTTCTTATTGACCGCATAGTAGTAATCCGAAGAGCCTATTCTGCAGGCAGGGGCTACTTTTCCTTTCGCACCAAAGGTATTCGTCGAGGCATAACCGTCGATTTCTCCCGTATCAATCATGCCCATGGACGCTTCTTCTTCATCCACCAAAGGAACGATTTCAACATTCAGGTTGTTCTTTTCGATCCAGCCTGCCAGAAAGCCTTCCTGAACACTGCCTTTGTTTACACCGATCTTCGTTCCGTTAAACGTACTCAGATCTTCTGCGGTGATCGTCCGGTTATCCGCATCGATATAGATGTAATAGGATTCCGTTCCCATGGGCAGATCCGGAAACAGCATGGATTCGGTGCGTTCTTCCGTATAGGAAACGTCACTCAGCATATCGATCTCGCCTGCCATCAGCTTCTGAAACAGATTCGGCCAGCTGTCTTCGACATATTCATAGGTCCATCCGGTATAGGCAGAGATCTTATGCTGGTATTCATAGTCAATGCCGCACCGTCTGCCGAAGGAATCCCGGTAACAGAAGGTAGACTCAAACCAGCCGATCCGGATAACCTTCGTCTTTTCTTCCGCATGCGCTTTGATTGGAAGGGAAATCGTGATTGAACATGCAAAAAACAGGAACAGTAGAATCCGCTGTTTCAGGTGTTTTTGTACTCTCACAAAGGCTCACCTCCGAATCTGTTTTTTCGGGCACTTCTAATGCGTTATAAAAAAATTTTATATAAAAGAAATGTTTTTTTTATTCTAACATACCTTCCATTTTCGAAATTTCATAATTTTCAAGAGTTGTAAAGAAAACAGTGCCGAACCAGCACTGTCCTTTTGAAATTCGAATGCTCTTTTGATTTTCTCGTGTACCCAGAATGTACTCAGAACTATATGAGATTCGAAAAATTTCGTAATGAATGCGTTTTTTCAGAGCCTTCCCTGGACCGATCAATTGCGGGTTATCTTTCCGACCCTGTCTCAAACCTCAGCACTGTATTCCCGTTTCCCAGCATCTCCGCTAATTCCTGCTCTGTTTTGTCCGTTATTCTGCCAAGCCTTGTATATGCCCAGGAATTGGAACCATAAAACACGACAATCTGATTTCCTGAATACAGAACGATATCTCCGGCTTTTGCGGCAGTTTGTTCATCGTTTCTCGGAATACTCTGTCCAATGGAACCAACCTGTTCAAACCCGCCATACATGGACATATTGATCTCAAGTCCACCGGAAGCTGCCAATTTCCGAATCGCATCCACGGACTCATTCTTCTCCCATACAACACTGACCTCAATTCCATCAATCGTCATTACCAGTTCCATATCCTTTGCCTCCTGTGTCAGATCTGCCGATTCCTCAGGCTTTCTGTTATCTGCAGTCACCGTTAAAACAGATTGATCTTCTGTCACCGGATCCTTTTTTATTTCTGCTGTTTTTCTTCCACACCCGGCAAGCATCACCACAAGTACTAACAGGAGAACATGCAGATCTTTGATTCCATCTTTTATAAATCTCATATGTTTTTTCCCATCTCGTAAGCTTTTTCCATGGCAGTGCTTCCCAGCACTTCTTTTTCTTCTGTCACACCACCGCCAAATACACATCCGGCAAGCCTTGCTTTGGGAAAGCATTCTATCCATCCTTCCAAACCGCTTTTCGCTCTCTGCCAGACATGTTCTTCATCCTCAGCCGCAGCAGCGATCAGATACACATCACGAAATGCGTAATCTGTTGTATACAGAGGATTTCCCCTGTCGAGCATAGTCTTCATCTGCCCGCTCATCTCGTAATAATAAATCGGTGTAGCAAATACCAGAACATCTGCTTTTTCCATCATCTGCTCGATCAGATCCGCATCATCACGGATCACACATCTCTGTGTTTTCTGACATGCAAAGCAGCCTCTGCAGAACCTGATATCTTTATCCTTAAGGCTAATAATCTCTGTTTCGTTTCCTGCCTCTTTTGCCCCTTTGCCAAACTCTTTGGCCAGAAGGTGAGAATTGCTGCCAGAGCGCGGACTGGCAGATATGATCAATACGTTTTTACCCATGTATTTTTACCCTCCGATTACTTCAGATACTCATTAAAGAAGCTTTCCAGCCTGTCAAAGGGGATATAATTCTTATCACCGCCGTCATACAGGTCTGTGTGCACAGCATCAGGAATGATCATGAGTTCTTTGTTATCTCCCTTCAGGAGTTTGAACACATCCTGACTCATATAACAGGAATGTGCTTTTTCGCCGTGTATCATAAGCACAGCACTGTCAATCTCTCCCGCATAAGTGAACAGTCTTGTGTTTGCAAGGGATGTCCCTGCCTGCACAGCCCATCCGTCATTGGAATTGAGAGAGCGGGCGTGATAGCCTCTGTCCGTCTTATAGTAATCGTAATAGTCCTTCACAAAAAACGGAGCGTCATCCGGAAGCGGATCGACCACACCGCCGGCCCTTTCATAGCTGCCATTTCGGTAGTCTTCTGTGCGCTGTCTGTTCAGTGCTTCTCTTGCGGCCTGTCTTGCTGCTTTGCTGTCAGCCGAATCAAAATACCCGTTGCCGGCAATACGTGACATATCGTACATCGTTGAGGTGACGGTCGCCTTGATCCTTGTATCGATACACGCTGTCTGAAGAGCCATTCCGCCCCAGCCGCAGATGCCGATGATGCCAATGCGATTTGGATCTGCATTGTCCTGTACCGAAAGAAAATCAACAGCCGCCTGGAAATCTTCTACGTCAATATCAGGTGAATGCATCGCTCTTGGAAATCCACCGGACTCTCCCGTAAATGAAGGGTCGAATGCGATTGTAAGAAATCCTCTTTCAGCCATTGTCTGTGCATAAAGCCCGGATGCCTGCTCCTTACATGCTCCGAAAGGACCGGATACAGCAATTGCAGGAAGCTTTCCGGATGCGTCCTTTGGTACATACATATCTGCCGCCAGCGTAATGCCAAAATGGTTTACAAATGTTACTTTGCTGTGATTCACCTTTTCGCTTTTGGGGAATGTCTTATCCCATTCCTTAACCATTTTCAGTTCTTCTGTCTTCATCATGATCATCTTCCTCCGTATTTCATTGATTTGCCTGAAGCACTTTCTTCATTTTGTGGATCAGAACGTCCAGTAAGTCGACCTTCCTTCCGCTTTCATGCAGCTCATCCATCAGTCTGCACCGGTCTTTCCTCAAGAGATGCAAGGCTCCCTCTATGTTCCCCGATTCACACATTCCGGTGATTTCGTCTATTGTCGTGATACTGCATCCGGCATCGGACAAGTTTTGTTTAAATCGCATCTGATTCATGAAAAACCTCACATTCATAAGCTTGTCTGTTCTTTACATCTCCCATTTAACTCGCTGACAGCCATCCTCGCTAATGGTTATAATGAATATCGTGATATTCCTGTTTGGCATATCATAGAAAAGGCGGTGCTGATATGGAAATACGATCCCTCCGTTACTTTCTTGCCGTTGCAAGAGAAGAAAACATGACACGGGCAGCGGAAATACTGCATGTAACCCAGCCAACACTATCCAAGCAGTTAAAGTCTCTGGAAGAAGAACTCGGCAGGAAACTGTTTACTCGGCACAGCTTCAGTATCCGTCTGACAGACGAAGGCATCCTCCTCAGAAACCGTGCCGAAGATCTTATCCGCATGGCTGACAAGATCGAGCAGGAATTTGTTTCCCTCGATGACATCACAGGTGGTGAACTGTATCTGGGGCTGGCAGAATCTTTTCAGATCAAGCATCTTGCCAAGGTGATCAAAGAATTTAAAAACCGTTATCCGAATCTGCACTACCACATCACCAGCGGCGATACCGAACAGATTGCAGACAAGCTTGATAAGGGATTGCTTGATTTTCTTGTCCTTGCGGAATATCCCGACAGTCACAAATATGAATTTATAGAATTTCCCGAAAGCGATAAATGGGGACTCGTGATACCAAAAGACGATCCTCTGGCAGACAAAAAATCAATCCGCGCAAACGATCTTGCGGGACTGCCTTTATTCTGCTCAGAGCAGGCATGGAATAATGAAATAAAGGAATGGGCAGGATCCGTGTTTTCCAGAATGAAACTCGAAGGCTCTTTCCGGCTTTCCTATAATGGTTCCATTTTCACAAAAGAAGGCCTTGGATATCTGCTGACCTTTGATCACCTCGTTGATACCTCTGACAGCAGTGATCTTGTATTTCGTCCTTTAACTCCAAAACTTGAAACAAAGCTTTATATTGCATGGAACAGATATCAGGCCTTCACTCCAATTGCGGAACGCTTCCTTGAACAGCTTCAGAGATCGTTTTCCGAAAACAGTAAAAACAAAAAGTAAAGAACAAAAATAGAATGATTCAGGAAATGAAAATCGCATCGGCATTTATTGATCATTTGATATCAATCATACATATTGCCAATGCGATTTTTCACAGTACAAGTTATTCAGGTCTTATGCCACAATGACCGGCTCCGGTTTCTTTCCTTTGGAAGCCTTATTCTTTTCCTTTTCCTCATCAATCAGCTGTTTTTTCACCAGCTCGGCAAACTTGCCATTGAGTTCCATCAGTTCATCATACGTGCCGGATTCTGCGATCTCTCCATCTTCCAGCATGATGATCCGGTCAAAATTCATCACGGTTGAGAGCCGGTGGGCAACCATAAGCACCGTACAGGGCAGTTCATTGATGGAATCTAGGACCTGTTTCTGTGTCAGATTATCCAGCGCAGAGGTCGCTTCATCCAGTACCAGCACTCTCGGTCTGCCGACTAATGCACGGGCGATCAGAAGACGCTGGCGCTGGCCGCCGGAGAACCCGCTGGAATTGGATTCCGAGATCTCGGTGTTGAGCTTTAACGGCTGCTGGCGGATAAAGTCGCCGATGCAGGCTTTATCCAGCGCAGACCATACTTCTTCCTCACTTACTTCCGTCGTTGTGCCGAAGACGACATTGTCATAGATCGTTCCCGGGAACAGCTTGCTGAACTGGAACACGGAACCAATCCGCTGCCGCAGGGACTTCTGGTTCATCAGGGCAATGTCTTTCTCATCAAAGTACACGGCTCCCTGTTCCGGGTGTTCCAGCCCCATGATGATCTTGAGCAGTGTGCTTTTTCCGCAGCCGCTTTCTCCGACGATCGCCAGTTTTTCACCCGCATGAACTTTCAGGGAAACCCCTCTCAGACAGCCTCGGGACTGTTCAGGATCATAACTGAAATGGACATTTTCAACCCGGATGTTTCCTTTGATGAACCGGACAAATTCCATGGACTTGTTCTGTTCATTTTCAGATTCAAACAGCGGCCGGACATTGTCCGCAAGGATCCACATCCGGAAGATCTGTCCCATGACGCTGGTAACCGTACCCGCTACCGATACGATCATGCTGTAGGAGGAGGTAAAGATCATGTACTGCTCACGGGTAATATCGTTGAATGCGGCAGTTCCCATCAGTGTGATGGTCGCACAGGTCGTAAGTGCGGAAAGAATCGCACCCTGGTGCCGCAGGAAAAACGGCTTGTTGTAGTTATAGTGCAGCGTCGTGCGGTACATTTCCGCCCACCTTGCATAGACTGCCTTTTCGGCCCCCATGCCCTTGACCTTCTGAATGCCGCGGATCACGGAATAGAAGAAGCTGTTGTTCTCCATATCGACCGCCATTGTCTCCCGGTTGATAAAGCCGTTCCCAATCGCTCCGAGAATGGAAACGACCAGCTTGAGCACGATGAAGATCAGTGCCGGCTTGAACAGTTCCGGGGAAATGCTGTGCATCTGGGCAAGATATACGCCCGAAAACGAAAAGTTCAGCAGCACATCCAGGAAGATATTGAGAATCATGTTGGAGAGATTCGTACAGTTGCTCATCCGCTTGGACAGTTTGCCGGATGAGGTGGAAGCGAAGAATGACCTCGGCAGATGCAGAGCCTTCGCCATGACGGCTGCCTGGATCCGGATCGATACCCGGTTGCGGATCAGCGTCAGCACTTTCGTTTTGACCAGGCTGATCACACCTCTCACCAGGTTCAGGGACAGATATACGCCAAACATCATCTGCAGGGCCCGATAGTCCGGGTTTGCCTGTTTCAGGAAGACGTTATATACCCACTGGTTGATCTTCGGAAGATAGAGACCCAGAAGGGAAACTGCGGCCGTTGCCCCCAGCATGATCACAACATCATAGACGGTCAGGTACTTCAGTACGTTGATGATGAAGGTCGTAATGATTGTACGGGTCTCCAGCAGCGGCTGATTGAGCACATAGCACATCGGCTTCAGCTTCCGGATGTAATCCCTGGATGCCCATCCCTTTTTGTATTCGTGCGGGCAGAACCACCGGTAGCCGGTAAAGGACGGATAGAGGGCAACGGCTTTGCCGTCTTCCCGGAACGCAAGAATATACTCGGTCCGGTCTCTTGCCGCATCGAGTACGGATTCCTCACTGCGGTACATCATTCCCAGCGGATCCAGAATGGTTTCAAGCAGTTCTTCGGTATTGAATTTCCCGTACTGGCGCTGGACTGAGACCTTGAATTTATCAAGAATAAACAGCAGCGCACTCTGAACATCGTCCGCTTCGCTTTCGATTTTGCGGATATGCACATCCTTCAAAAGCGCCTCATCGGCGTATTCTTCCAGGATCCGGTTCTGTTTTTCTTTTTCCCGTATGACTTCTGAATAGATTCCCATAACGTTACCTGCCTATTGCGAACCGATCAGCTGACGGTACAGCCCTTCCTGGGCATACAGTTCACGGTGCGTTCCTTCCTGTACGATCCTTCCCTTTTCCATAACGTAGATCCGGTCACAGTCCACGATTGTGGAAAGACGGTGGGCAACAATGACACAGGTCGTTCCCTTGTTGCGGATCGACTGAATGACCTTGTTTTCCGTTAATGCGTCCAGCGCGGAAGTGAATTCATCCAGAAACAGCATGGTCGGCTCATGGGCGAGCGCTCTTGCCAGTTCCAGACGCTGCAGTTCCCCGCCGGAGAAGTTGGATCCGTTTTCCCGGATCTGGGCTCCGTATCCGTCCCGGTCACGCATGATCCGCTTATGGATCTGCGCATCGCGGGCGGCGAGATAGACTTCATAGTCTTCAATGGTTTCATCCCACATCCGGATGTTGGAATAGACGGAATCCTCAAATACAACCGTCTCCTGGTCCACGCTGGCCACGGACGAATGGAACACGACATCCGGGATCTCCCACCGGTGCTTTCCGGAGTACAGGATCTCACCGGATTCCGGCGTATACAGATCTGCCATCATCTTAAGCAGCGTGCTCTTTCCGCACCCGGTTCCGCCGACAATCGCCACCATCTGACCGGGCTTCACTTCCAGGCTCACATCGTTGACTGCGAGTTCATCACCCTTGTTGTACCGGTAACAGACATGGGATACCGTGATCTGACCGGGCAGCTTGTCATACTCGATGCCGGGCTGCAGCGGGATCTCTTCCCGTACCGGACGGTTGTTGATATCGTTGATCCGCTCAATGTTGGTACGCATCGTCTGCAGGGCATTGATCGAACTGAGCGCACTGCTCAGGGAATTGCGCATATGCGAGAGCACGGTCTGGAACAGGGCCATCGTACCGAGGGTAAACATTCCCCGCGTGATGAAATAGGCCCCCAGGAACAGCTGGATACCGGAGAGCAGATAACTGTGAATATTGTTCACCATGGTGATGATGCGGTTGATTGAGAAACTGGTCAGCTTGCTTTCATTTGCCTGGGACTGGGACCGGTACCACATGTTGAAGAATGCCTTTTCCGAACCGGTGGACTTGATGGTATCGATCATGTTCATGCCGTTGAGCACCGAGGAGTTCAGTGCGTTGTTCGAAGTTGCCATCGCCCTGGACACGATTGCGTTTTTCTCCTGCAGGTACAGTACGACAACGGTATTGATCAGCTCGATTGCGAGACATATCAGTGCGATCGTCCGGTTGTATCCCATTAACATGATGAAATAGAACACCACCATAAAGGTGTTGATCACCCGCGGCACAAGCGATTCGACCAGGGAATTATCAAGGCTGATGTTCGCATCCAGCCGGCCCATCAGTTCGCCGACGCTGTACTGTTCAAAGAAGCTCAGCGGCAGGGCAAACATTTTCTTGAACATCTTACTGCCGGACATCGCAGACATCCTGCGGCTGGTATCGTTGATCACATGGTCTTTCCAGATCGTAAAGAACAGTACGCCAAGCATGATCGCATACAACCAGACCAGAGAGAATATGCTTAATACATTCGGGTCTTCCTCGATATCGGTATTGTCGATAATAAAGTTCGGCAGAAAGGAAAAATCATTTCCCTTCGCCACCACATTATCCATGAAATACTTGATGCCCTTGGACAGCGTGATATCCAGCCAGATGCAGATCAGCGACAGCACCAGCAGGATGAGCATCGGCTTTACCAGCGGCTTCAGTTTCGGCAGGATCAGGGAAAGCAGCGATTCTTTTTCTCCGCCCGGCACAAAGTCTTTCCCCTTTGAAAAGAGGATCGCCTTGCCGGTGTACATGGTTTTAAATTTCTCAATCGGGATCTTGATCTCTCCTTTGGAAGGGTCGATCGCATATACCAGCTTGGGAGAGATCCGCTTGATGATCCCGTAATACCGCTTTCTCCACTGAACGATCAGCGGGAACTTCTGTTTTTTGAGTTCCTCAAAGTTCAGTTCTTTGATTTCCGGTTCCAGACCGTAAAACGCTGCCGCTTTGCAGATCTGTTCCGGATTGGAACCGTTTCTCGAGGCAACGCATACCTCCCGCAGTTCTTCCATGGGAACGTATTTCCCAAAATAGCCGAGAATCATGTACAGCGCAGCTGCACCGTTCTCGCCTCCGGTCATTTGTATTCTTACAGGAATTCTCATCGCATTCTCCGTCTGTCAGCTTCATTCATTGTAATACGGACGTGTGAAAAACATGAGGCTTATTCACAAGACCCCATGTTCATCGTCTGGCTATTTCTCTTCGCCCTCTTCCACAAGCGGGCCCATGTCCTTTCCGCAGCTGGTGCAGTAGAAATTGAGCGCACGGTTCTTTGCGCCGCAGTGCGGACAGATCCGTACCGCTGCAGTATGATCCGGAAGCTTCACATCGCAGTACGGACAGATTTCCCGATCCGACGGCACCATCTGGCCGCATGCCTCGCAGATCTTGTACTGACTGAGCTCTTTCTCTTCGATCTGGTCAAACATCCTGTCCCATTCCAGCCGCCGTTCCTCAAAGTTGTCAATCACATCGCCATGTTCTCCCGGCAGGGACTTTGCGCTTCCGTAAAGTTCTTCTTCCAGGGAACCGGTAATCTGGTCCGCCGTCTCGTTGATCATGCGGTTGACCTTCTTCGTCACAGGGTTATTCCCAACGAGACTCTGATAGGCATCTTCAAGTGCTTTGTCGATCTTATTCTCTTTTTTTGGAAACAGCTTATCAAACAAATCCATACCGGACCTCCTTAATTATTTTTTTTCATTTTTTCCCATTATAGGTATTTTCAGCACATTTTCGTACTCTTTTGACGCCGAAAACCGGGCACTTCCCCTACACGCATGTTTTATTTGCGCTAGAATGAAAACAACTGATTTCTGAGAGGAGGAATAGAATCATGACCTACAAACTCTGGGAGCTCGCAGACGATCTGAAGAATAATTACGAATGGGTAGAACTCTCCCACGAAATGTCCAATGACAGTCCGGTATGGGCCGGCATCCCCGAAGGCTCCGTCGAAGTATGCAAAACCGTATTCGACTGGGGCAACCCGATGCTCGAATGCCTGATTCAGACATTCAAGTTCCCCGGACAGTTCGGTACACACATCGACTTCCCGGGACACTTTGTCCGCAACCGGGAACTCTCCGAAGCGTATTCCACGGAGAACATGATGTATCCGCTTTGCGTGGTCGACATCACCGACAAGGTAAAAGAGGATGTCCATTATGCGGTAACAAAAGAAGACCTGCTTGCGTATGAAGCGAAATACGGACAGATCCCGGACGGCGCATTTGTCGCCCTCCGTACCGACTGGGCAAAGAACTGGCCGGATATGGACAAGCTTTCCGGTATTGCGGAAGACGGCAGTGAAAACTTCCCCGGATGGTCCCTGGAAGCACTGAAGTTCATCTATGAAGAGCGCAATGCGGCAGCCAACGGACATGAAACCCTCGATACCGACGCATCTGCAGAAGCCGCAAAAGCCGGTGATCTTGCCTGCGAACGGTATGTGCTGGACAGCGGAAAACTGCAGGTTGAAGTGCTCGACAACCTTGACCGTGTCGCCCCTGCCGGTGCCCTGATCTTTGTCATGTGGCCGCGCATCAAAGGCGCTACCGGTCTGCCGGTCCGTGCCGTTGCGGTTACCCCGAAACAGTAAGCAGATCCATTCCAATCGAAAAGAGTGTCGTTTCCGGTCCCTGCAGGGATTGGCTCAGACACTCTTTTTTTCTGTTTGTCGTATTTCAGTGGGAATCCCTTGGGAACCGGGAATCGATGGATTCTCTGCAGCGGCGCAGGATCGCCTCCTCATCCGCCCCGTCAATATCCAGTCCTGCTGCCTGAATCAGATGTACGGACGGGATTCCGTAAAAATTCTCGGCCAGGGATTTGATATAGCCGAACCCGAATTCTTCCGGCACAAAGGTTCCTCCGGCACTGGAGACATAGTACAGGTCCTTTGCCCTGCACAGTCCCTGCGGGGTGCCTTCCGGCGTATAGGAGAATGTGATGCCCAGAACATTAATATACTCAATGTACTGTTTCAGGGAAGCAGGAAACGACAGGTCCCAGTAAGGTGCCGCGATAACGATCCGCTCCGCCTGTGCAAACTGATTGGCCAGATCGAAATGATGTTCCTGAAACGCGCCGGCACCGATCAGCTGGTTCCGTCTGTTCAGAAAAAATTCATCCGTTATGGGGAACCGGAGTTCACTCAGGCAGACTTCCTCAACCCGGTCGTTCCATCGGGAAAGCAGGTAGTCCGCAAGCAGTTTCGTTCTCGATTCTTCTCTTACACAGGCATTGATAAATAATGTCATACGATCTCCCTATCTGACTCCTTTCGTATTGTGAATCGGTACATCGAAAAGAGTCTTGTCTCATTTCCTGTAATCTTTTTAGCACACTTCTCAAAATCTGACGCAAAAAAAACGGTTTTCCCGGCAAAGGGCCTTTCCTGCACGCATGAGCCTGCTACAATTGGCTTATAAGGATTTGCAAATCATAATTGGAAGGAGTCAAAGCGTATGATTCTCAACGAAGAACTGTTGTCCGTGGAACGGGGCGAACAGGGAGAAGCGATGCGCAAGGTGCTGAAGACGCTGATCATGTACGGTGAAGCGTTCGGCGCAGAGCGCATGGTGAAGATCACCGGACCGATGGGTCATGCCGTGATCGGAACCGGATCCATGACGTGGACACCGGTATTTGATCTCATGGACCGTCTTACCGACGGCGGCGCCATTCCGCGCCAGGCATTTACCACCGATCCAAGAGGCACGGAAGATCATGTACCGGTCAGCCTTGCGGACAAGGCAATGTTCAAACTTATTTTCTCCAATCAGAAGCGAATGGAGAAACAGTGGGAACGCATGGGCATCAAAGACAAAAATGCCTATACGTGTACGGCTTACATGGAGGAAGTCGGCAATATTCCGAAGTACGGAGATATTCTCGGATGGGCCGAATCCTCAGCCGTTTCCTACGTCAACTCGGTAATCGGCGCCCGCTGTAACCGCAACTCCGGCATCCTTGAACTGATGTCGAACATCCTCGGCTATGTGCCGGAGTTCGGACTGCTTACGGATCAAGGAAGAAAAGCCGACTGGATCATCGATGTTCAGTGCAGTGAACTGCCGGAACCGCAGCTGCTTGGCTCAGCGATCGGATTCAAATGCGTCGAAGATGTGCCGTATATCAAAGGCCTGGACAGGCTGCTTGGCACTGAGCTCACTCAGACCGTAAAGGATTACCTTAAGGATATGGGCGCAGCTGCCGCCTCCAACGGTTCCGTCGGCCTCTATCATGTCGACCATCTGACCCCGGAAGCGGTAAACCTCGGGGAATCGCTGATCAAAGAAACTGCACAGGTATTTGTGATTGATGATGCAGAGATCGCCCGGGTAAAAGCCAGCTATCCCATGCCGTGGGAAAGCGAAGGCGAACCGCAGCTCGCTTTTGCCGGCTGCCCGCATTTTTCCAAACAGCAGCTCTGTATCTGGACCGACCGCCTGAAGGAAGGACTTGCGAAAAACGGCCGCGATAAAGTGGTTCTGCCGATGATCTTCTGCGCTGCACCGGATGTCATCGAAGCATTTAACAGCGAGTTCCCGGAAAAGGCAGATAACCTGAAAAAGATCGGTGTAACGGTAAGCGGCCTCTGCCCGCTGTCCTTTACCTCGAATCCGCTGACCGACAAGATCCGCATCATTACCGCATCCAACAAGCTCCGCTATTACAGCAAAGCCCGCTTTTACAGCGAGAAGGAGCTGATTGACATTGTGACGGGAGGGAAAGCCTCATGACGAAAACATTTAAGGGACGTCCGGTTGTACCGGGCGATGTGACCGCTGAAGCACTGGTTACCCATACCGGATTCAATACACTGGCCAATCTGAAAACGGCAGGTTCGTTCCTGAATCCGAAAGGAGTTCTCAAGGATATCAACAATCCTGAGATCTGCGGCAAGCTGATTCCCGGCAAGGCACTCTGCCTGCCCGAGACGATCGGTTCCACCACCGGCGGAATGGTGCTCTACTGCGCCTCGTGCATGAATGTCGGACCGGCATGCATGCTGTTTCCGAAGAAAGCCGACACTCTTGCGGTCGCCGGTGCTGTGCTTACTGCCAACTGGTCGGATCATCCGATCGTGCTGGTTGATGATCTGGGTGATGAATTTCTGGACTATGTAAAGGAAGGCATGAAGATTACCGTGGCCACTGATGGAACGGTTACGGTGGAGGATGGCGAATGAAAAAGGAATATGAAGCATTATTTACGCCGTGGAAGATCGGAAACCTCGAAATCAAGAACCGTATCGTTCTGACTTCGATGGGCGGAACCGATCTCTTCGGCTGGATGGAAAAGAACCACTTTGACAAAGCCGGTTCAGAGTTTATTTATAACGTCGCAAAGAATAATGCCGGTCTCGTGCTGCCGGGCTGCCAGCCCGTCTATAATCCGATGGGCGGCGAATGGCTGTACAAAAACAAGAAGATGTACGACGATCTCGCACAGTGGATGCCGGAATTCCACAAGACCGGTGCGAAGCTCTTCATTCAGCTGACTGCCGGTTTTGGCCGAAGCTTTACGATCTCGGAACTGATGGAGACACTCTATTCCAACAAGATTCTGCGGACCGTATCCAAGCCTTTCATGGATCTCGACAAGATCACTGCGAGTGCCTCGCCAAGTCCAAACCGCTGGAGCGACAAGGTTCCTTCCAGAGCCATGACCAGAGAAGAGATCCACGAATTTGTCGAAGCGTTCGCAAAGACGGCAAAGCTGCTTCAGGAAGCCGGTGTGGACGGTGTTGAAATTCATGCCGTACACGAGGGCTATCTGCTCGATCAGTTCACGCTGAAATATGTAAATCACCGTACCGATGAATACGGTGGAAGCTTTGAGAACCGCTACCGCTTTGCAGTGGAAATCGTTCAGGCAATCAAGGAAGCCTGCGGAAAGGATTTCCCGGTCAGTCTCCGTTACAGTGTGCTCTCCAAAACCAAGGGATTCCGCAGAGGCGCCCTTCCGGAAGAAGAATACGAAGAGGCAGGCCGTGACATGGAAGAAAGCGAACGGGCTGTCAAATACCTGCAGGATGCGGGCTACGACATGCTCAACTGCGACAATGGAACCTATGATGCCTGGTACTGGGCGCATCCGCCGATCTACATGCCGGAGAACTGCAACCTTGAAGATGTTGAACATATCCGGAACTTCTGTGATATTCCGGTTGTCTGTGCCGGCCGTATGGATCCCTCTGTCGCCGCAAAAGCAATTGAAGAAGGAAAGCTCGACGGTGCTGGCTTTGCAAGACAGTTCCTTGCGGATAC
Source organism: Solobacterium sp. (assembly GCA_017512725.1). Taxonomy (GTDB): domain Bacteria; phylum Bacillota_I; class Bacilli_A; order Erysipelotrichales; family Erysipelotrichaceae; genus Bulleidia. The sequence continues at coordinate 120,843 of JAFWEW010000031.1, read as the reverse complement.
GGAGTGGGTCACCAAGCTTATGGAAGAGCGGGAAGAGGACATCCGCCCGTGTATTCTCTGCCATAACGGCTGTTTCAACATGTGCCACTACAAGGGCGTTCCGAATGATCAGGATCTGATGGATTCCCTCCACCTGGCAAGGTGTGCCGTCAATGCAGAGACGATGCAGACAGACAAGCACTACATTAAAAAGACCGATAAGCCAATGACCGTACATGTGGTCGGCGGCGGTATCGGCGGAATGGAAGCGGCCCGGGTTCTCGCACTGCGCGGGCATAAGCCGATCATCTATGAAAAGAGCGATGTCCTTGGCGGAACGTTTATTCCGGCAAGTGCTGAATCCTACAAGGGCAAGCTGCGTGATCTCTTGGAATGGTACCGCAGAGAGATTAAGAAGCTTGGAATCGAAGTTCGCTTCAACTATGAAGTACGCTCTGTTCTTGAATTCGGAAATGATCCGGTGATCATCGCAACCGGTTCCACCCCGCGCATCATGCGGCGTATCCCGGGATATGAGAAGATGATCGAAGCCTGCGATTATCTCCGCGGCAGAGAAGTTGGCGAAACCGTAGCCGTGATCGGCGGCGGTCTCACCGGCTGTGAGATTGCCTATGAGTTATTCCTGCAGGGAAAGAAACCGATCATTGTCGAAATGCTCGATGATCTCGTCAAGCAGAAGGGTGTCTGCCTGGCCAACTCCTCTTACCTCAGAGAATACTTTGCATGGAAGAAGGTACCTGTTTACCTTGAAACAAAGCTGAAGGAAGTAAAGGATGACTCGATCATCTGTGAGACAAAAGACGGAGAGGACATTCAGATTTCCTGTGATTCCGTAATCTCCTCCACCGGCTATCTCCCGGCACCGCTGGCTTCTGCAGGCAAGCGGAACACCTACCTCGTCGGTGACTGTGATCACATCGGCAATCTTCGCTCCGTAGTGTGGAAAGCCTATGAGACCGCAATGAAGATCTGAGTCACTGCGGAAAGAAATAGAATCCTCGGATTAAAGCCAGCGCCTTCCGACGCTGGCTTTGCTTTACTCCGTACGTTGATGCCGCTCTTTGCATTTGCAACGCTTTTTTGGATTCTATGTATTCTGTCTCGCTTCTGATATTCTCCTGAATTTTTTACTGACAATAAATGCTTTAAGTTTCTTGAGCCTCTGCGTACGATGCAGAACTCTTTGCCGTAAAAAAAGTGGGAAATCACCTCGATGGTGCTCCCCACATATTTATCCGCCGGCATTTTCTGGCTCCGATCATTATTATGCGTTCGAACCCAAATCCAGTTTTTCTGCGAATGACTCAATCAAACCGTTGATCTGTTCAGGTTTGTCGGTATTGGAATTATGACCCGCCCCTTTGATCCATTCAATCGGGATCCCGGTTTCCTTATGCCATGCCTTATTGTAGCGGATACAGGAACCGGCATGGTCTTTTTCACCGCAGATCAGAAGTGCCGGACATTTCAGTTCATACGGAAGGTCTGCCTCCATCGCTTCTGCCAGCATCTGAAATCCGTGACCGGAGAGTTTTGCGTACCGTTCCTGGTCCCCGTCATAGGTCATCATGATCTCATGCATCAGTTTTCTGCCGTATTCCGATTCCGCGACTCCGTTGGTTCCGGTTTTCAGAAGCGACTTCCACGGATAGTGACGATAGACCGGTTCCATCCGTTTCAGCAGCCAGATCTCAGCAGCCGTTACATACTTTCGCTGCAATGGTGCAGAATCAATGGAGATAAACCCTTTCAGCTTATCCGGATACAGCTGGGAGTACATCTGCCCCACATAGCCGCCCATCGACTGTCCGATGATAACAGGGGATTCGATTCCTTCCTGCTGCAGGATCTCATCCAGCCAGACTGCTTTGTCTTTCAGGTCAAAGGAGAACTCAAACGGCCAGGATGCCGCATGTCCCGGGGCATCCCATACGAGTACGCGGTACTTATTCTGGAAATATTCAATCTGTTTCTCAAACAGACGGTGATCCGCAGTCAGGCCAGGCAGAAATACAAGTGCCGCAGGACCGGTCATTTCATTGGTCCAGTAATGAATCGTTCCGCATCTTGTGCTGTATGTTTTCTCGATCATATGCTTCATCCTTTCATCCCGGTCTTTTGTGTCCGGGGGAAGTTCTGATCTCATTATACTTGTTTGCAGACATGCAAAAGAAAACAGATCCTTCCAGCTGACAGCGCTTATCGAATCCTCTTTTCAAACCGGAACATCCCGTCCATTGATCCGTCTTCTTCCACTTCATAATGTCCTTCAGCGGGATTATTCGGTTCAGGATGGTGTGAGTTATAAAACTCAACGATATGGAATCCGCATCGGTTGACATAAAAATGAATGTTCCGGGTTTCGAAATACGGTGTTACCGTTTCCCATACATCCACTTCCGGATGCATCTTTTCAACTGCGCACCAGGCGGCATAGCCGATCCCCTTACTGTGAACATCCGGATTGACAAACAGGATCTCAAGGTCACCCCGGTTCCCTTCCACACGAATAATCACTCCGCCGACCTTTTTCCCGTCACAGACGATCCGGTACGCTTCGCCATGATCGATGGCCTGCTCGATTGTCGCTCTGGAGATGATCTCTCCTTCTTCCTCGAAATGGTTATCGCGCATTCCGAATTCTTTCGTCGCACCATACTTGAACGCCCACTGATTATCTTTAATGAACGCTTCTCTGTCTTCTTCGGTTAATGGAACCAACATTACATCTGTTTTACACATTTTCATACCTCCTGCCGGATATAAAAAACCCGGCCAAAAAACAGACCGGGCTCACCCGACATCTTATCCAACAGGCGGCCTGCAAGCCAACGCTTACGATCCCCTGTGCTACGGCACACTGTCCTCCGATGCACCATTATTCTAACTTTCTTCCGGTACCGGTTCAATCAATTAAACAAAGAAAACCGTTTCCTGCCGGCAAAGAGCGGTTCCTCTGCCGTAAAGTATCAATGCCTTAATCTTTTCCGTTACCCTGCTCCACTTTCTTAATATCATTTCCGGAAGCTTCTTTGAGTGCATAGGTATCAAATGCCGGTTCACTGGGAAGCTGTATTTCAAGCCGGTTGATCTTTAGCATCTGGACGGTTCCCTGAATCAGATTCAGATCAAAAACATGTCCGCCCTTTGTATGATCCTGTGACAGGAAATGAATATGCCATCCCGATGCGTTGATTCCATCCATGAAATCCGGATAGTAAACACACACGAGGGTTCCGGAAATATTTTCAAACATGAAATCCCGCTGTGTCTTTGCCAGGATATCCTTGAGTTCCACATGGTGGGAACGATAAGGAGCCTCCGACCGTGCATTTACCCGGATAAAATCTCCGTCGATCCGGGCGACATGCATACTGTTCAGTGAAAACTCATCATCGATATAAATCGTCAGTAATTGTTTCAGCTTTTCAATCGATTCGACGTTTTCTACCTTGAATTCTTTCGCATCTTCTTCGGCTGCGACTGCCGCAAACGGAACGCCCATATCCGGATCTGCCTTCCGTACGGTTCCATCTTCCTCCGCACGGTAACACTCCCCGTCCACTACGATCATTTCTCCGTTTACATTCTCAAAGGTACCCAGTCCGATGGTGCCGTGGGTTAACAGTTCGTTTACCGTGACGACAGCTCTGGAATAACCCAGTGCCAGAGCCTGCAATGTTGATATCTGAAAAATGCCCATTGATTTCCCTTTCCAAGATCCTGAGTACTTCTCAGGAACCAATTCTCATCAGCATCCTTTCCGGCCGCTTTTGTGATCCTCGATCGAGCAGGCGTTGGGAGAACCAAACTCAATCAGTCCTGCATCTGCCGGATCGATGGATATCCTGCCGTCTTCGAAAACAAATGCAGGGATCCCGACATCTCCGATCTCCTTGGAGTGATCAAATACCGGGCTGCTGTCCCGCATTCTAGTAAATGCGCTCATGTTCCGGATATTCTCACCGATATTGATGTACTCAAACTCGTCTTCGCGTCCTTTGACCTGCTCATGTACATAATCGCAGTACGGACAGGTAGGCATTCCGTAGATCTTAATCATTTCAACCTCCACTCTTTTTGTTGTTACTCCCCTGATGGGATCTGTTCGTTGAGACTTTTGTTGCGGTAATTCAGATTCGTTCTGCAGGAATATCCCTGTTTCAGCCAGAACGCATTTGCCTTTTCATTATCCTTAAACACAAGACAGAAGATTTTCTGAATTCCTTCCTGCTTCAGGGCTTCCTCCGCAAGCGATAACAGATGGCTTGCGATTCCCAGATGCTGATAATCCGGATGAATACACAGATGATGAATCAGGCCCCTTCGCCCGTCATGACCGGTCAGAATGACGCCTATGACCCGATCCTGTATGCATGCCGCAAAGCAGGTATTCGGATTCCGTTTCAGATAGCGATCGATTCCTTCCCGGGTATCATCTACCGGATTCAGTGCACGACGGCTCATTTCCACGGAATTCCAGAGTTCATACAGCGCATCATAATCACTGATCGTGACTGGTCTGGTCGTATAGTCCATTGTGCTCTCCTTCATGACGATATTCCGCTTGTCTGCCGGTCCGAAGATTCGCTCTCCCAGAACGCAGCTGCACGGGCAAGCCAGCCTTCAGCGGTTGTGCCATCACCAATGCCGTAACAGTGTGTCAGCCCTTCCGCCTTCTCATAATGGTATTTAACCCCATTTTTCTCCAATGCGGAAGCCAGCTGCTCCGAATGTGTTTTTGCCGGAACAAAGATATCCTTTGTTCCATGAATGATGTAACAGGGCGGATAGCTGTCCGTCACCTGCCACGGAATACGCATCCGTTTCTTTTCTTCCGCAGTCGCATGCTTTCCAATCAGGAATCTGTGGCCAATCGCATTCAGCAGAATGTACATGAAGCTTCTTACCGGAAGTATGCTTCGGATATTCAGATTGCACCAAGGATAACAAAGAAACAGGATGGAAGGTTTATGGATTCCCTCATAACGTGCCCAGCCATATTGTTCTGTACCAAAGAGACCAGCCAGGTTCCCTCCTGCAGAAAAACCAAGCAGTGCATAATCATCCGCTGATACATGAAAGGATTCTGCATGGGCTTTGATGTAACGGAGTGCTGCCGCAAGATCATCCATTGCGGCAAAACCGCCTCCGTTTTTCCCGGTGCGGTATTCCAGTACAAATGCGATATAACCCAGTTCATTCAGCCGGGCGGCAGATGGGAATCCCTCTGTTTTCAAACCACATACGGCATAAGCCCCGCCCGGGCATATAACGACAAACCGGTTCTTTTTCTCTTTCAGACCCGGAAAATAATATAGTTTTACCGTCGATTTGCCCGGATCCGCCGCAATTTCTTCTTCGGAGTACACCGGATGTACAACCGCTGTATCCTGATGTCCCAATGCCTCGAACCGGTTTTTTCCAAGCATAACGTTATTAGCAGTTTTGTTCTGGCGGATCATCCAGGCAAACTGGATCAGTATCTCAGCCACGCCAGTCACAGCGATTACAGCAAGTATAATAAAAAGTTTTGTGATCATAGGTTTCTGCTCTATTATCCCTCTTTTAATAATAAGATTTTGTGAATCATTTCAGACGGTTCCTTCGATATTTCGTCCCGATACCGGATATCTTAATTTCCTATATTACCGTTTCTGCACACACAGGATGATCTGTTCAATGGTAAGATAATTCTGTGCATGATCAGCACGGAGGTGAAATAACTATGATTTGTCCTAACTGCGGCGCAACACTGAATGATGATTCACAGTTCTGCACAGCGTGCGGAGCCAAACTGGAACCAGCGCCTGCACCGGCAGCGGTGAATGAACCTGCTCCAGCAAAACTTGCGAATGTCTGCATGCAATGCGGAACTCCGCGGACAGGAGATGAACTGTTCTGCAAGAACTGCGGTGCATCCCTTCAATTGATTGAGCCGGCAGCACAGCCTGCTGCTTCTCCGGAATTCCCTGCACCGCAAACGATTGCTGCTCAGGTTCCGATTCAGCCTGCTCCTCAGCCGATGCCGGTTCAGGAAGAAGTACGTCCGATGTCCGGCCCGACTTATGCGCAGCCCACACCTGGTATCAACCCGACATTCGAAGCTGCACCTTCCAATCTGAAGGAATTTGTTCAGCGCTTCTGTGATGAGAAAACCCAGAAGACCTTGAAGACCAGCGGCATCATCCTTTATGTATTTGCGGCAATCAATCTGGTTTTCGCACTGCTCAACGGAACGCTTCCGCTGGATGCGATTATTCTTGCAGGACTTGGTTACTGGTTTTCGAAGTCTTATTCCAATAAGTGTGCAATCGCAGTTCTGGCATATGCGATTCTGTCCATGGTGTTATCGCTTGTCTATAACGGTACACTCAGCGGATGGCTGATCCTGATTCTTGGAGTTGTGCTGTTCACAACGACCTCGAAAGCCCAGAAGGCTTTTGATTCCTATCAGAGCAACGGCCAGATTCCGATGCAGTAAGAATCAATCATTAATATAAACAGATTATTATCTTCACAAAAGCTCAGCACTGAACGCTGAGCTTTTTCTGTCCCTGTCGTCGTGATCCGTCTTATTCCCCTGGCACTGCTTCGATGGTTACCGTACCGGTGGCTTTTTCAAGAACCGCTGCCCGAACGTAATAGGTACCGGCAGGAACGGTACCGGAGATGCCGTCGCTGCTTCCGATGTTTGCGGTAATCACTGCTTCTCCATTCATATCGGGAAGTGCATCATCACTCTGTTGACCGGATGCCGGGACGATTTCAACTCTGATCTCACCGCGTGTAATACCAGAAGCGATTACAATCATTTCTCCATCTTCTGCACAAAGCGATCCAGCCATAAAGAAGGCATCCTTTGCGGCGTTTTCCGCAGTGATCACCATCCGTTTTTCCGAGTTTTCCGTCACTCCGAATTCCGATTTTCCACACGCAGCGAGCATTATCATCGAAAGCGCAAGCAGAAGAATCCCTGCATTCGCTGTGATTCGTTTCATTGTTTTTTCCATATCATTCCTCATTCCGGCAGACCCACTGCTTCCCCGGTATAGAGATATCTCAGATGAAAGGCATCTGAAGGTTCTTTCAGATCGTTGTATCCGATACTGACCCCATACGCTTCCGATACATCCAGTGCCTTGTCACCAAGCCCGTAGACATAGTGATAATGCGGATGGCTGTCCTCAACCAGCTTTGGTTTCCTGCCGGATACCCAATCGGCATCCTGCATGAAGTATGCCCGTTCCTCAACGCGCCGGATGGTGCTCTCTGAGGGCATTTCTGTGATTGTTTTCTTCTTGCCCTTTCCCTTGATCATGCGGTCTGTCCATACACCGTCTTTCAGCGTTCCGATGTACATTTCCTTTACCGACTGATCCTTCATGATTACGAACCAGCAGGTATCCTCCTTGCCGCCTATGATCCAGTCAACTTCATCGCGAAAAGCCTGATAGAATTCAAAGCCTTTTTCCTGCTGCACCAGTTCCAAAAAACGATAGTTCTCCATTTGGTTATTCTCCTTACCTGCACCTTACCAATCTACAGACTGTTCTGGATCATCCGGTAAAAGTCCACTGCGGCATTGATCTCATCCGCATCGGGATGGCCTTTGGCAATTCCGCCCACCAGTTTGAACGGGCCGAACGTATCGAATCCAAGGCATCCATATTCGCCAAGCTCCCTGCAGTGTTTCTTCTCTGTGACGGAACGGATCCCATGCAGAAACTTTCCTGCCGGTGCTCCATGTGTATACAGGAAGAAAACTGCTTTGTTTTCCGGCAGGTGTTCCTCCGCAAAGGACAGGATCTGTCTGGCAAAATTATTGTAGTAGATTCCGGATGCCAGCCCGATACAGTCATAGCCGGACAGGTCTGCGTCAGATACTTCCGTTACGTCAATCAGCGTTACCGTCTGATCCGCTTTCGTTATAGCATCCAGTACTTTTTTTGTATTTCCATGATGTCTGGAGTAGTAGATGATGGCTGTTTTCATGCGTCTTCGAAATTCTCCTTTCCTTCTTCATACAGTTTCGGATATGCTTTACGATCTTTCGTCTTCAGCAGAACTGCCAGCAGGATCGAAATCAGTACGACCGTCATTATGAACACCCATGTCCAGTGCGATCCGGCGCGGTCATAGATCTGACCAACAGACAGTTCAACCAGAATCAAAAATATGGTGTAAACAACGCTCATGATTCCATTTACTCTTCCCCGATGACTTGCAGGTATCCGGACAGATACATACGGTCCTTCTGAGATTGCGGAAAAGATCTCGCCCCAGGTAAAGATGAGCATAGCCAGATAGTAAGATGGTACAAATCCCAGAAACAGCAGAAATACCAGATATCCCGCAAAGATGAGGATCCTTCCGGTAATCATTTTTCCGGCATCTCTCATGTTCGAGAATACCTTCGTAATAATGGGTGTAAAAAGCACAACGGTTATGCAGTTGAGGCTGGTGACCGTTCCAAACAGAAACGCTCCGTTCTCTCCATGAACGGAAGCCATATCCAGCGGCATGATGTAGGTGTACTGCATGTAGGCCGCATTGTATAGTGCTCCGCACACAAGAAACAGCAACAGCAGCGGATTTTCCCGGAGGACTCCGAGAACACTCACATCATCTTTTTTCTCCTGATAGACCGCTTTTTCGCCCGTATCTTCTACCGGGGTAATGTCTTTTATGAATACTGCAATCAGTATTGTTGAGCAGGCAATGGAAATCCCGCTGATCAGAAAGCTGAGCCACAGATAATTCTGAAACAGAAGCCCCGCGATGGTCGGGGAGAGGATCAGGCCGAGATTACCGCCAAGATATTCCAGTGAGAAGGCACGGTCCCGGTCGTTGGTTGTTGAAAGATCCGCAAACAGTGCTTCATAGGAAGGATATTCGACGCTTTGCAGGGCTCCCGCAAGCACAAAGAGGAAGATGGTTCCAAGTCCAAGCGGTACCGCTGCACTGACAAAGAAACAGAAAATGCTTACGGTGTCACAGGCTACGATTACCCACTTTTTGTTATACCGGTCCGCAAGCTTTCCGCCGATGATATTTGCCGGCAGAATAATCAAAGAAGCTCCGACAAAGAAATACGATATTTCAGCAGCAGAAAGACCCAGCTTCTGGCTGAGGATCATTGTCATGACCGGCCAGATCATACTGCCGAGGTTGGTAACGACCCGGCCAAAAAAGAGAATATAGATTTCTTTTCGTAATCCGCGGTACTGATCAAACAGTTTCATCATCTTATTCATTATAATGCCCCACTATTATCGCCTGAGGGAAGCTCCAATAATTCCTGTGGGTTGTCTCGCTTCATGAAAAAACCTCCATGCCGATATTCATCTTGCTACAGGTGAACACCAGACAAGGAGGATCAGACAATAGCTATGTCTATCGATGATTTTATCGCAACCGCCTTTAATCTGCGGAAAGAAAATAGATCCAACAATTTCGTTCTGAGAAAAAAGACGGTATTTTCTTACTCTGAAAACTCTTTGTAAATGTGCTTGAACTTGCCGCTGACCGGATCTGCCTGTGGAGGGATCCCTGAGAAGTTGATTTTCACCTTCAGTCCCTTACTTTGGAAAAATGCGTCCAGATCTCTGCGTGCTTCTTCAAATGCCGCTTCCGGCTGATCGGCAAGGACTCTCACCTCTACCGCATCTTTTGATCGCTGGACCAGCTGAAATCTTCGGATCGGTTTTACTTCCTCCAGAATTTTATACAGGGACATTGGCGCAATCCTTACCCCGTCACAGAATTCAAGAATATCATCGGTCCGCCCTTCAATCTCCAGCCACCGCGTGTTTCTTCCGCAGCTGCATTTTTCATCATGGACGATGATGCGGTCTGTTAATTCATAACGGATAAACGGCTGGATGTAATTGGCCAGATTGGTAATCAGAACTTTGTCCGACTGCTCGTTGAACGGGACCGGCTGATAATTCTGATCGACCGGTTCTACAATGACCCAGTCTTCGTTGATGTGCAGATGCTTTTCTGCACATTCACAGGCGATCTCTCCGCCTTCCGTACAGGAGTAATGGGTCTGAACATAACACCCGAACTTCTTTGTCAGCTTTTCACGTATTTCATCGGTCAGAAGCTCTCCGCCTGTAATAACAACATCCGGATGGATATCCAGATCTTCAAAATCTGCCAGCAGCGCAAGATTGGAAGGATAGCCGCTCAGCATGGAAGGCTGAAAGTCATTCAGCTGTTTTATGATCTCGGATTCCGGCGCATTTACATCCACGGTGATCTTGGTTTTCTGATGCGGCATTTTCAGCTGCAGGTACCGTGACATTCCGCAGGCCAGATAGAACCCGTAATCCGCAAATACCCCTGCTGTCTTTTTTCCGTGTTTCATAAACGTTTGGAAATCTTCTTTGCGGGCAAAGGTACGGAATGCCGCTACCGCTGATGAAACATCGATCATCTGCTGATCGTACAGTACCACTGCCGGGTTGCCGGTCGATCCGGATGTTTTGAAAATCAGATAGTGATCATCGATCTTTCGTCCGATATGATCGAGGTCCTGTGTGAACGCATCAATTCGTTCCATCGTGATACGCCGGTCGGTCAGAACATTATCAAAATTTGCCATCATCTCCGACTTGGCCACCGGATGCAGATCACGCAGCGTATATTCCGTGCCGATATCTGCATAACGCTCCTGATAATACGGACTGTTTTCTCGAGCATAATCCACAAGTTTTCTGAGACGTTTCTGCTGTACTGCTTCCAGTTTTTCCCTTGGCCAGTTATCGCCGTTTCGGGTTTTCAGCATTGTTCCTATCAGGCTCATTGTTTTCATCCTCTCAGATCAAGATACATGATTTCAAAATCGATGTATTCTCCGCCGATTTTGAAATATGCAGGTGAAGTTCCGATATGACGGAACCCGTATTTTTCGTAGAGATGAATCGCGTTTCGGTTATCCGCCCGGACTTCCAGATTGATGATCTCAATTCCAGCCTCTTTCGCAAATCCAATCAGCTTTTCCATCAGAATACTTCCGATTCCTTTGTTCCATTCATCCCGGACCACAGTTATTCCAAATTCCGCACGATGCGACATTCTCCGCGGCAGAGAATGGATACTTCCATCTGCGATCAGTTCATTGTCTCTGAAAACACCAAGCATGATGGATTTTGGATCCTCATGCACTGCCGCAAGAAAGGTTTGTTCGGCCGCTTCCGAGATCGGAATCCCATTGGAGCCAAATGTCAGATTATCGGTTTCTCCGCCGACTCTTTTTGTAAACGCAAGAATTGCTTTCGCATCTTCCGGCATCAGTTCGCGGATCTGCAGTTCGTTTTTTATCATCCTATTTCTCTTTTCATGAAAACAGATTAATTACTCCGGTCACACCGATCATGACATAAGTGATTCGTTTCAGGAGATGCTCATCCAGTTTATCTACCAGGCGGTGGGCAATCGTTACTCCTGCAAGTATGACCACGATACCGACAGCGATATACGGGAGATGTTCCAGAGTCAGTATTCCGCAGAAAATTCGATAACCGGTATTGTAAACACCATTGATGAAAAAGAATGCCGCAACGGTACCCAGATATTCTTTCGTTGAAGAGGTTTCACTGAGAAAATACAGGACCATCAGCGGTCCGCCGATTCCGAAAAACGCATCACAGAGCGCTGAGATCACAACGTAGACAATCGCTTTGGGAAGATTCATCGGTGTTTTCGGATCCTGCCGGAAGAAGAGATAATATACCGCCAGCAGGATCAGGAAAACACCAAATACCTTTTTCATCACTGCCCGGTCCGCCTGCTGTGACAGACTTATGGCAGCCGAGCAGATCACCATGTAGGGAATCGCCGGCAACAATACCTTCCTCCACTGCAGTTCCTGCCGATATGTCATCATCATATCCAGATTCAAAGGAACCGAAACACTGACGGAAATCGCTGCCGCTGCCGGCAATGCCCAGAACAGTGGATACGTCATCATCTGAATCGGTCCGCTTCCAAAGCCTGCGATTCCCTGAATGAATCCGGCAAGCAGTGCGGTTAATACAAACACAATGAATTTCATTGCTTATTCTTCCGCAAGGAGGAATTTCAGCATGCGCTCCTTGTAATCCGGCGCCAGATCATAGGCCGCATGACCATACCCGTCATACATGTACAGTTCGCAATGAGAACTGTTTTTCAGCCCTTCTGCCAGCTTTCGCGATGCCTCTGCCCCAAGGACCCGGTCATCTTCCGATCCAAGGATCAGAACCGGGCAGGTAATCGTATCAAGCTGATCCGAAACATCAAACCCTTTTGTGGCTTCGGCAATAACAACGAAACTGGCCAGTTCTTCTTCGGTAACCGTCCCGGCCGCATCTGCCAGCATTTCTTTTGAATTCTCAAATACTTCCGGCGGATAGACTGCTTCTCCAAATGCCAGATACAGGTTCAATGCGTCATTCGCCTTTGCAAGTTCAACCCATTCGTTCAGCGTCTTGTACTGTTCTTCTCCGACACAGGCGGACGAAGAACCAAGAATCAGCTTATGAACAAGTTCCGGATTATGGATTGCGATTTCCTGTGCGATCATGCCGCCCTGAGATGCCCCCAGGAAGTCTGCCTGTTCAATTCCAAGTTCACGTACGGCCGCCGCAGTATCACGAGCCATATCTTCTATCGTATAGGGATCCGGGTGATTCTTTCTCCGGTCAAAGAAGTAAAGCGTATAATCATCCGTCATTGCTTTATAAGCGTCTGCGATCGCTTCTGCAGACGGCATAATACTCTGAACACTCAGCCCGGGTATTGCCACAAGAACCTTTTCACCATTCCCGAACCGGCAGTAATCCATTGTGAATTCATCTGTCTTTACCGTATCTACCAGAACTTTCATCGTTTCGTTTTTCTCCTCTGCCGTCTTTTCCTCTTCTTTTTTCTCAGAACATCCCGCAAGCAGGATCCCAGCCGCAAGTGCCGCTGTCACCAGTCGGCTCACATTCCACAGTTTCCATTTCATAGTTCACATTCCTTTTATCCTTCGTTTCAAACCGTTTCCGGTTTCCGTACATCTTCTGGGTTTTACTGTTCGAGAACCTTAATGACTTCCTTCGCAAACTGTTCCGGATGATCCTTGATCAGCATATGGGTGCTGTTCTCAAACGGCACCGCTTCATATGCGGTATGTACATGTTCCCTGTACCAGTCTGCCAGCTCTGGTGAAAACAGGGAACCGGGCACGGCATAGAAATAAGTCACCGGTACCGTAATCCGTTCTACACTTTCCCGATAGTCTTTCTCCTTCATGGATGCCGAAAGACTCTTCAGGGTTTTCTCATCGCACTCTGCGAGGATTTTCTTCAGCGGTCGTTTCAGAAGGAAGCCAGGGATTTTTGCAAGTTTTGGAACGGCGCCGATCGCAAACGTTTTGTATGCCGAGAAGAAATCTTTTCCTGCATCCAATTTCCTGTCCTCTTCGGTATATTTCCCCTGATACAGTCCAAGGTGCCAGGTCTCATCATTCAGCTGTTTCGGCGTCATATCGCAAAGTATCACCCTACACAGTGCATCGCATCCGTAGACCGACATGTAGTTCATGGCAACGCCGGCTCCCATGGACCAGCCAAGCAGTGTGACATCCTTCAGACCAAGTCCCTGAATCAGTTCATTCAGATCGGATGCGAGGGTATCCATGGTCACATGGTCATGATTCGCATCTTTGCTCTTTCCGTGCCCTCTGTGGTCATAGGCAATGCATCTGGCTTTCTGGCTGATTTCCGGAATACAGGGAGAGAATACTTCATGCGTGCTGGTCCAGCCATGCATCAGGATGATGGTCTGTTCTCCTTTTCCGGTATCTTCGTAATACAGTTTTTCGCCATTGCGCAGTTCAAAATAGCTCATCGTTCGTACTCCTGCTGTTTTGTTATTTACCTTTTACTATTATTCTGCTTCCAAGCCGTTCCGTAAACAGCACAGAAAAAAGAGACGCTTCTCCGGCAGTTTCATTCATTGCCGATAAACGTCTCTTTCCGTTCATTGCGGTTTGATTACTTGCGTGCGAATACAGTTACTACGTGGATGTAAGGATCGCTGCCGATGTATTCTCTCATCAGAACATCCTCAACCGGATCATAGATATAGGTCTCTGCATTCGAGCCGGTAACGGTGTAGGTACCTTCCGGATCGGTCACCCAGGTAAGTTCTTCTTCCGCCTGATCAGCACCTGCTACAACCAGCAGTGTTCCGGTGCCGTCTTCATTAAAGGTATAGACGTTTTCCTTCTCACTGAACATGGATGCGTGATCTGCTTCCTCAACCTCTGCAGGATCTTCGCCTTCTGTTTCAGAGACGAGAACCTTGGAGAGCTGCCAGGAACCGACGATCGCAGCTTTGTTGTTTTCGGTTGTCGTTTCAGTTTCGGTTTCGGCTGTTGCTTCAGGAGCAGCAGTCTCTGCTGTTTTGCAGGCAGCCATGCTCATAGCGAGCGCACCTACTGCCAGTACGGACAGGAATTTGTTGTTCTTCATTTTTTCTTTCCTCCTTGAAACAGATAAAGACTACTCATTTTTTACTGCAAATTCAATCTTTTTATCTGAATTTTTGCTGAACATTTCAACCTTCAGAGATCAGCCAGCACCGGCAAAGAATTTCTCTTTTGTAGAAATACCCTATATGTGAATCACATTCCATGTAATGCAGGTACAGAAATGCTATATTGGCTCATATGAAAAACAAGAGACCGTTCGTTACCGGAACGGATGTCAAAGCCGCACTGAATACCTCCCTGCCAATTATGGTGACATTTGTTGTGCTTGGAACCGGATACGGGATACTGATGCAGAAACATGGTTTCGGACCGTTCTGGTCGCTGTTTTCCGGTATTGTGATTTTCAGCGGTACCGCTCAGTTCGTCAGTGTTTCCTTTCTGGAAACCGGATCATTTCTGATGGCCGCTATAACAGCACTCATGGTTTCCGCCCGTCATATCTTCTTCAGCATCTCTATGATCGGACGCTACCGGAATGAAGGAAGCCGTAAGTGGTATCTGTATTACGCATTATGTGATGAGACCTATGCCATGTTAAGCCGGGATCTTCTTCCGGAAGGCGCAAATCTCAGCAATTACCGTCTTCTTGTTACGTTATTCAACCAGTCTTCCTGGATCCTCGGGTCCTTTCTCGGGGGATGGATCGGTACGCTTCTGACATTTAATTCGACCGGCATCGATTTTGCGATGACTGCTCTGTTTACAACCGTATTCCTCCAGCAGTGGATCGACCAGAAAAATCACACGCCTGCCCTGCTTGGTCTCTTCGCAACGCTGATCTGCCGAATCCTGTTTGGAAAAGATCTGTTTCTGATACCGGCCATGATGATCATCATTACCGTTCTGACGGTAAAGCGTAAGGAACTGGAAGAGGAGGTCTGATATGACAAGAGAAGTACATGCCATGCTCATCCTGTTCACCATCGGTGCGGTTACCCTTGCGACAAGGATTCTGCCCGTACTGATCTTCGGAAGAAAAGAACACATTCCGCCCTACATCCTTTACCTTGGCAAAACAGTTCCTTATACCGCCATGGGACTTCTGATCGTTTACTGTCTGAAGGATGTCAATGTTGCACAGAAACCATATGGTCTGCCAGAGCTCCTGGCATTGTCCGTCGTAACAGGAACCTACCTGTGGAAACGCCATACGATCTTCAGTGTGCTGATTGGAACCATTACCTATATGGTTCTGGTTCAGATGGTGTTCTGAAACAAAAGAAAACCGGATCTCCGGTCTTCCATACTGAATCTGATTCTGCTTCTTCGGCAGAATCTTTTATTTCTCTGCGTCGATTTCTTTCAGCCGTTCGATCCATCTCCGGATACAGCCGTTCTCCAGGAACTCTTTGTAGACTCCCTCGACGAAACGGTCTGCCCGAAGGATTCCCACCAGCAAAGCCACCACACCCTGGTCATCCCATTTTGAGACATCCGCCTCTTTCATTTCCTGTTTGTTCCAGTGAATGCCGTTCTTCTCAAGGATTTCCTGATACCGGTTCAGACCCATCTGCGGGTAACGGTCAACAATCCGGTAAACTTCGTGCATAATACCGTCGCCTGTACGGTCATACATGAGAAAACCAAACGGAGAAGCGGATGGATCCTTTGATTTCCCGCTTACCCATTTACCATGTTTTTCTCCGTTTAAAGATGGCAGATACGCAATCAGTTTTTCGTACATACTCTCCCCGCCTTTCATCAGCCGGAAAAAGCGATTCTCACTTTCCGACTTTCTCTCCGTTGAGAAGCACTACATTCATTCGGGATACTTCCACATCTTCCCAGACCTGTTCGGCGATATACGGCTCTGACTTCAGATACTCCTTCAGCGCATCTTCCGATTCAAAGTCGATTACCAGAGTGGAGCCTTTCATTTTTCCTTCTTCATCAAGAAGTCCTCCGGCACAGAGAATTGTTCCTTTGATCTTCTGAAGATTTTCCAGGTGCTGTGCGCGCACCGCAAGCCGTTTCTCCAGCATGTTCCTGCCATCCAGAGCACGAATCATATACTGCATCACTGTTCCTCCCAAGATTCCATTATCGTTATCTTTTAATACGATGCTTTCTTTCTGTAATTATACCTGTTCTATTCGGTATACAAAAAAAACCGCCGTCTTCTGTTGAAAACCGCGGTTCTGTTTTGAATCTTAACCGATCAGAACGATTACTGATCTCTGCCTTCCTTGTAGGCAACTCTTACGGTATTTGCCGCGAAGCAGATCAGCAGAGAAATGATGATCGAGAGAATCAGTGAGATAACGCTGGAAGTAGTGACACCTGAGGAAGTGAAGTTACTGACGTTGCTGTAAATAGAAGAAACCAGTGTAATGATCGCAAGAACAAGTGCGGTCATCGCATGCTTGCCATTCTTGGATGCAGCGACGGAGAAGCCACCCTGAACGATTGTGAAGATTCCGCCGATAATCAGAGCGATGCTGCCGACGATCAATACTCCGGCTGCAGTCTGATAATCCGGATTGGTCTGCATTTCAGGCATGTTCTGTGCTGCGTATCCGGAACCGAATACTGCCAAAAGTCCAAGAATCAGGACGAAAATGCCTTCGATAATCGATAAGATACCTGCTACTTTTAAAATTTTCTTAGCTGTTGATAACTCCATAAGTTTACCCCCTTTTCAGCTACTGCAGGAATGCTTCCTGCCTATGGGTGATATTATACCTGTATTTCAGTATTTGTCAGCACTCAGTCCTGATTTGTAGGACGTTTCAGATGTAACAACAGCCCTGAAAACACATCACATTCATGCAATTTTTAATTGCAGAATAACGCGTGAACCGGCACAAATGAAAACGAATCTTTGTTTTGACTGTGACCGGTTTTGCTTTATGAAGTAATTATCAGCAATTATAATTATTTGTACCTTAAATACGAGGAATCACTATGGATTTTGTCAGCAGATTTTACCTTATAACATTTCTGGTTTCATTTATTCTGACGATCATTTATGCATTCCACTGGCATAAGCATTTTGAAACATCCCTGACGCTGGTTTTTTTTCTGATTCCGATTGTCAATCTCGGATATGTCTTTCTATCCTTCTCCCAAAACCTGCAGACTGCCGTCATCTCCATGAAACAGATCTTTCTCGGCGGATGTTTTCTGATTTATTTCCTCACCCTGAGCATCTTCAGTCTGTGTAATATTCCTGTCAAACGGACCGGACGCATCATCGGTTTGACCGTTTTTGCGTTCTGTTATGCCATGGTTCTCACGGCCGGATACAAGCCGTATTTCTATAAGAATCTTTCCTTTTCGATCGTTGACGGCCATGGGGTTCTCTACCGGGAATACGGTCCCGCCCATACCTTCTTCTACATTACCGTTCTGATCTGTTTCCTGCTTGGTCTTGGAACGATCATTTATGCCTATTTCAAAAAGAAGCAGGTATCCCGAAAGATCCTGCTGCTTCTGTTCCTGCCGGAACTGGTTACCGTGATCTGTTATTTTGGAAAACAGTTTATCCGCTCGGACATCGAGTTTGTTCCATTGGGCTATGTGTTTGCCCAGATCATGTATCTGGCGATCATCCGCCGTATAAGTCTGTACGATGTCAGCGATACCGCAACCGACTCTCTGCTGCAGGCGGAATCCACCGGTTTTGTCTCCTTTGATCGCAAAGGGAATTATATCGGCAGTAACACTGCTGCCCAGAAGGCATTTCCGGAGCTGCTGGAACTCACGGTAGACCTGCCGGTCAACCGAAACAGGCTGATCTCCGATCTGTTTCTCAGCCATCTGGAGGAATTCCGGAAAAAGCAGGAAGCACTCCCGAAAAAACCTGAGCCGAAGAAAGATCTGGAACAGATCATTGATGCCCTGGATGAACCTGTTAAAAAGACCGAACCGGAAGCCGATGATGTGTTTTACTACCAGCGGAATGAGGAGTCTCCCATCTACGCCATCAATATTCAGAATCTGTATGACGGTTACAGCAATACCGGTTATCAGTTCATGATTCAGGATGATACCCGGAACCAGAAATATCAGGCAGACCTTGAATCGGAAGTTGCGAAAAAGACTGCGAATCTGGTTGCGATGCATAACCGGCTGATTCTCTCCATGGCTACCATGGTTGAAAGCCGTGACAATTCCACCGGCGGCCATATCAAGCGTACCAGTGAAGGTGTACGCATCCTGATCGAGGAGATGTGGAAAGATCCTTCCTTCCGGATGCCCGATAAATTCTGCAATGATCTGATCAAAGCCGCTCCGATGCATGACCTCGGAAAGATTTCGGTTGATGATGCGATCCTGAGAAAACCCGGACGCTTCACACCGGAAGAATTCGAGAAGATGAAAGTACATGCGGCAGAAGGTGCCCGCATCGTACATGAGATCCTGAAGGATACCGATGATGATGAATTCCGCCGGCTGGCAGAGAATGTTGCCCACTATCACCATGAGCGCATGGATGGCAGCGGTTATCCGGAAGGCCTCAGGGGAGAAGCGATTCCTCTCGAGGCAAGAATCATGGCAATCGCCGATGTCTATGATGCGCTTGTAAGCAAACGTGTGTACAAAGAAGCCATGTCATTTGAAAAAGCGAATGGAATCATGATGGAAGGAATGGGACAGCACTTTGATCCTGCACTGAAGCAGTATTATGTCAGTGCCCGTCCAAAGCTTGAAGCGTACTACCGCTCTCTCGATTGATGCGCGCATGGAAAGGAAAGTTATGGGAAAACCGGTTTTGTATCTGGCAATTGGTCTGCCGGGATCCGGCAAGTCAACCTACTTTTCGAAAATTCCGGATCTGCACGTTGTCTGCGGCGATGCTATCCGTGCCGAGTTTTTCGGAGATGCAGGGATCCAGATCTCGGACGATTATCTGACTGCTCATGGATATGATGTTTCTTCCATGGACCAGTCAGAGAAACAGAATCTCTGCAACAGATTTGTCTGGAGCGAAGCAAAAGAAAGAGCATTGCACCTTCTGAAAGAAGGAATAAATGTCGGCTATGACGGGATCCATCTGACCCGTAAGAACCGAAGCCGGGTGATCAATGATTTCTCTCCTTATGCTTTGATCCACGGACTCTATTTCGATACTCCGCTCGAGGTGTCAATTGCGCGTGACAGAAGCCGAACGCGTCAGCTCGGTGAAGCAGTCATTCGCAGACTGAGCTGCTCTCTGGAGATCCCTGCGCTTGAAGAAGGCTTCGATTGTATCGAAACCATTGATGAAAGCGGCCAGCGCGTTTCCCTGCTGAGACGCTGATACTGTATATACCCAGACAGGAAGAACAGATCTTTCCTGCTCCTTTACCATAAACTGCATCCATACTTACGAAAGAAGAAACAATAAATATGACTATTGTGAAATATATTTCCTGGTTTGCCTGCGTCATTTCCGTTGAGGTTATTCTGCAGCTGCTTCAAAAAGGGATCCGCACAAAAGAGAAGAAATGGATCTATTACTTTCTTGGATTTCTCATCAAAGCATTTGCGGCGGTGGCGCTGGCGTTTTGTTCGATGGCATTCTGCAGCAGGATCTTCTGGAATCTCTGGTATCTTCCTGTGGTATTGTATGCTGTTCTTCTTTGTGATGCGCTGGCGGATCTTGCCGGGGCGATCCTCACCCTGATCCAGGATCATTCTCATGCCAGAGCAGTCACTGTGATCAGCTTGATCCTGACCACGGTGTTTGTGATTTATGGAACAATCAATATGGAGGTCATCCTTCCAAAGAATCATTCGTATACTTCCGAAAAACTGAAAGACTCTCATACATTTGTCTTCCTGGCAGACCTTCATTACGGAAACCCGCAGAGTGAAGCAACGGTTGAAAAAGCCCTGTATGAAATTGCAGAACTGAAACCGGAGTTTGTCTTGCTGGGCGGTGATATAACCGATGACCGCACTACTTCAGAACAGATGCACTATATCTATGAAGCATTCGGAAAGCTTGGTGTTCCGGTCTACTACTGCTATGGCAACCATGACCGGCAGGAACATGCAGACTTCATCGGCGGTGCATCTTATACCCCGGAAGAACTCGAGGAAACGATTCAGGAAAACGGAATCACGATTTTGAAAGATGAAGTAACCGTGATTTCGAATGATCTTGCAGTACTTGGACGGGAAGATGTCAGTGCGGGCAATGCCCGCAAAGCGGTTCGGGATCTTCCTTCCCGCCCGGATGAAGCATATGTCATCTGTGTTGATCACTCGCCGTATAATGAGTCAGACATTATGGAAACAGGTGCCGATCTTCAGCTTTCCGGACACACCCATGGCGGACAGTTCTTCCCGCTGCAATATGTATACCGGCTTGGGGTAACCAATATCGTGGGAGAATACAAGGTTGGCAGCACGGATCTGTATGTGAGCCCCGGTATTGCCGGATGGTACTTTCCCTTCCGGACTGTGGCACACTGCAATTACGAAGTAATAACCCTTAATCCATAATTCGATATCAGAGAAATGAACTGTCTATGAAACGTAAAAAGAATCAATATCTGATCGATCTGGAACAAACCCGAAGCAGGGTTGCGCTGATTGCCGGCATTCTGGTGTTTATCTTCACCATTTCCGCAATCATCATTAAGGTCGATACGTACAGCAGGACCAATGAACACCCGTTTCATTATTTCACGGTGCTCTCCAATTTCCTGTCTGCGATCGGCGCAGCATTTATGATTCCCTATGCGGCAGAAGGAATCCGGAAGAAACGGTTCGTTCTTCCCCGTTGGGTCGTACTGTTCCAGTACGCCGGGGCAACCTGTGTCGCCATCACGATGGTAACAACCCTTCTGTTCATCTGGCCTATTCAGGGCAGTATGGCAGTAACCGGAACCAATTTCTGGCTCCATATTGTGACGCCGTTTCTGACGGTCGTGCTGTTTCAATGTGTCGAAACCGGTATTGCCTTTAACAAACTGGATAACATGCACGCACTGGTTCCCTTCTGGACGTACATGATCGTTTATTTCATCATGGTCGTCTGTATTGGAAAAGATCATGGCGGGTGGTCGGATTTTTACATGGCGACAGCTTACACTCCGGCATGGCTGAGCATGCTGGCGATGCTGATACTGGGCTATGCGGTTTCAAGAGCCCTTCGTTACATCCAGAACAAACATGCAGAGAGAAGCTGGGAAAAAATCTCCGCATTGTG
This sequence comes from Solobacterium sp., assembly GCA_017512725.1. Classification (GTDB taxonomy): domain Bacteria; phylum Bacillota_I; class Bacilli_A; order Erysipelotrichales; family Erysipelotrichaceae; genus Bulleidia. The sequence continues at coordinate 99,172 of JAFWEW010000031.1, read as the reverse complement.
GACAGACGATCTGGACGAAATCGAACTGCTGATTGAATCCTTTGGCCTTGGCCGCAGTATCGGAAGGAAATGTTCGGGTTCCGAACTGACGATCCCGCTCGATATCTTCATTCTGATGTCAAAGCGTTATAACATCCCGCTTGAGAAGCTGACAAACGCTTACGTCAGAGGGGCACTGGATTCCTATCAGGAGAAACAGAACCGCATGCAGAAGAAAGCGGAAAAACAAGCGAATACCGAACCGCAGAAGGACTCAGAAGAAAACGACAAAACAGACCCAGACGGAAATTGAGCGGTCAGCGTTTTGTCATTCATGCATGGAACTGAGTATGAAAGTCCGGCAGCCATTGACTGCCGGCCTTGAACTGTTTTTTGGAATTAATCACCTCTTAATTTTCCGGTCAAACGAAACGCACCCGGATGTCAGCTGTTCCATCCGGTTCCGGACGTTTTCATCCGGTTCAATCTCTCGCAGCCGCAGAAGCAGATCCTGGAACTCCGGCAGGATCTCCGAAAGCGGTTTTTCACTGGAGATGACCCAGCTCTCCAGCGCATTCAGTGCGATGTTTCTGGTCCGAACCGGCTCTGCCTGCAGTGCAGTTTCGATAAACTCCAGTCCTTCCATCGGATAGCCGGCCAGTTCCTGTACCAGGCATTCCAGCGCCTGTTCGTTCTGATAGGACGGCCCAAGCCCCAGTGTCTTCGTCGGTTCTGCCTTGATTGTCTCCAGGGCCAGATGGCTCCGGAACAGATCCATCACCTCGTCTTTGCAGGCATTGTCCTTCATCAGCTCTTTGCAGTGCCAGTAGTTCTCTTCAAAGGAATCCCACATCCGCTCCATCAGAACCGGTTTGTAATCCAGTTCCAGATAAGATGCAAGAGAGATGTCCCTGCCCTGCCGTACGGCATCCATTACCAGGTTCCGGCAGGTATCCGTTTCAAGCAGTTTCTTTGCCGCGCCAGGAACTGGTCCTTCCTCAAAGTGCCCGAGGATATCATAGATCACTTCATAATCCCTTAACGCCAGCGTCCTCTTCCCCGCTTCTTCCAGGAACTGAAGAATCATTTCTTCCGCATTTTCGATCCCGGAGATTCCCCGTACCGGGCCTTCATCGATAAGCCCTTCGATGATATCCCGGATGCCGGAGAATTCTTCGTCCGTCGGTCCGTTCTTCAGTACCGTCTCCGCATCGGATTTCTTCCAGCACACCAGTGCAGAATAAGAAGGCATGACATTGTTGTGGACGCCATCCAGCAGGAACCACCGCCGGATCTCTTCCGTCTCCGGTTCCAGCCGGTCCACCGCATGGATCCTTCCCCAGCCGTGAACCATTTTTGCCAGCTCGAATATCTCTTCGTTTTTCTCGCTCCAGCGGGCCATGACAAACAAGGCAAACAGCGTGAACTCCTCACAGAGACCAACAATACGGATCGCCCGTTTCAGTTCTTCCTGGTCATCGGTCACAAGCATTTCCAGAAAGGACAGACCAAACTTCACGACTTCCCGGTCACTGGAATCCAAAAGGGCATGGACGCCATATTGAAAGATCCGGCCTGCAGGAACTTCCTCTTTATGGGCAATGATATACTGCTGCAGTTCATCGATCATGCTCAGGGCATGCATCTCTTTGCCAAGCACTTCAAACAGTGCATCTGCTTTCTCAAAGTCCTGAGCTGCGATCGCCTTTACGGCCTGGATCATCCGCTCCCGGTTTTCTTCCTGAAGCCTCGGAAATCCCATGTGGTACAGGGCAACGCCATCCATTGCGCCATCCTGCCATCGAAGCGCATTCGCATCCTCACTGAGCGGCGGCAAAGAAAAATCTTTTGGAAGTTCATCCTCTTCCATCGCTTCTGAAATGATCTGAAATAACGGTTTGCTGTTCATTGTATTTCCACCCTCATAAATTTCGTCTAATTCCAATAGTATTACACTGTTCCCTTCCTGTGAAAATTATAGTAATTATTATTTATAGCTTTTTTCATTCACCAGGAGGAAACGAGCCATGAAAAAAATCACACTTGTGCTGTTATCAGTGGTAATGCTGCTGGGCTGCGGGAAATCCCAGGAACAGCCCGTTGAAACCAAAGAACCTGCTCCGGTACAGGTATCCGAAGTACCGGAAACACCTGCAATTGAAACAAAGACTCTGTCAGAGCTCCTTCAGGGAAACTGGAAGCTGCTCCCGAAGGGAGAACTGTATTCAAATGAGACGACCGGCATCACGGTTACCTTTGAAGACAATAAGATGATGGTCAAAGATATGATCCGGAACAGTGACTCCGTCTCGGAGATCACCTTTGGGGATATCTATGATATCGGGGAAGACAACATCACAAAGATCACGGTTGATCCAAAAGAAGCACATCCGGCAAAAGCCAGTGAAGCGGATGTTCTCGCTTTTCCGGTTGATTTCCAGGTCTTATATGCCAATCACAATCAGACGGAGTTCCTGGCACTGCGGGAGCTTGGCAACGGTATCTCCTATTTCGGCATGGACCAGCTGAATATTGATTTTCAGGATCTGCAGTACTTCTGGATCTTCGTACGGGAACCGGAAGAACTGGATGAAGCAGCGGAAGAGCTGATCAAGGACGATACCTTCTATGCCTTCTGCTGGGTCCGGGATAAAGAGACCGTCTCGCTTCAGAAAGTGGATACGGAATCCTTTGAGGAACAGATGTATGATGAAGAAACCACCGCTCTGAAACTGATTCCGGATTATACAGCGCATCGGTTTGCGCTGGATTATCCGGTCGCAGAAGATATCCAGTGGCGTATCCTTCCGAATTCGAATATGACGATCGGCAGTATCTCCCCTTACCTGGTCCGTGTCACAACTGACAAGAAAGGAACCGTCACCGTATTCGACTATATGGATTACCTTGGATATGGCTTCTATGAGGCAACTGAAAGCTCCATGTTCCGATATGGAGACCTTCTGCCGTATGACGACACGAATACTGTCTTTGCTTATAAACCCGGTGATCTGCTTACCAATGAAAACGATCTGGTCTATGCGGATACCGGAGCTAAAAACGGTACGGAAGTAATCTTCTTCACCAGAAAGAACCTCGATAACTTCCGGATTCTTTCCCTGACCTATGCAGATGAAGGAACCAACGGCATTCCGGTATTCGACGCAAAAGAAGTCTTCCGGACCGACCGTTTCTATCCGGAACACCCGATCAGCGCTAAGCTGAGCTTTATCGGTTCAATTCCAAACAACGGCATCTGCTATACCGAACTCGACGGAACCGAAAAATACTATGCCCTTTCCCAGAGCGGAATGGACGGTTCCTATGAACTGGAAGAAATCACCATCAGCAAAGGCTGACCGGATTCTCTCCCGGAACGCATCGTTTCAGGAATGCATGTGATTTCCTCACCGGTTTCCGATCTGCATACATGGTATTAATGCGAAAAGCAAAAGACGGCTGATGATTCCCTCTGTTACTGAGGAGACACAGCCGTCTTTTTCAATTCTGGATTATCGGATTTCAGAGTCCTCCGCCATTATCTGGTTGGATTTCCCGGCAGGATATCATCATTATGTCCCGGAACATCCTTACCGGTGTTTGTTCCTTTGCCGGGGCGATTATAGTCAGGTATATTCACCGCATCTCCCTTGCTCATCCAGACCAGCGTCTGAATGCCGTTCATAGGAATAATCTTTTCTACCGTGACTCCGCCGATGATCTGATCCAGTTCTTGATCCGTCAGTCTGATTTTTACGGTTTCCATGATACTTTCCTCCTGTTCTGTCATATATTTATATGTTTTATTTCTGTTTTTTCCATATCCGTTAAGAAGCGGCCAGCAGATACGGCCTGAAATGGTGTGTTTTAAACTGGCTGATCGAAGAAAACTTCCCCATCATTACGAATGAAAATGTACCTGCGGCATCTGTCACATCTCAGATAGCATTTGTAATCCGGAAGATAGAATGGCGGATAAACCATGAATTCTCCTGGATTGTTGTTTCCGCATGAGCATTTTATTTCACTCCCGTAGAAATCAAACCCTCCGGCAATGTTTTCAAGGGCATCATCCGGCATTGCGGCCAGGCCAACCGTCTTCGGCGCTAAATTCGCAGCCTCAATCTTCTGTTCAATCATATTAACATTGAGTCCGTTTTCAGCGAGAATCCGTTTCGAATCCGCCACGCTTTCTGCGCCGCGGAGTTTTAATCTCACTTCTTCCGGAATCATTGTCTCAATTTCCTGGTACAGATGATGGCGAGGGGGACGAACATACCTGCCTCCGCCAACCTGTTCGAGATCTTCATTTTCAATTTTCTTATTGTCTTCCATAAAATTATTTTCCCTTACATACATTTATACGGAATGAATCACCTGCTTCCATGCATTAACAGTTACCGGATCTGCCCTGACGGTGCAGTTCTTCCGGAAGACTCGCAGGCAAAAAACAGGTAAATGAAAATGTTTCATTTCTGGAATCAGAATTGAAAACATTTTCTGTAAATGGTGTTGACATTTTACAGACAATTCATTACTATAGACCCATCAGAGCAAGGGTGCCCCGATCAATGGGTGCTTCTTGCTCTTTCTTTTTTGGGGATTGGAGGGATATCGATATGAGCAAATACTCAAAAGAAGACATTATCAAGTTTGTTGAGGAAGGTGATGTTGAATTCATCCGCATGCAGTTTACAGACGTTTTCGGAAGACTGAAGAATGTCGCTATTACCGCTTCTCAGATCCGAAAGGCTGTCAATAACGAAATCATGATTGACGGCAGCTCCATTGAAGGATTCGTTCGGATCAATGAATCGGATATGTATCTTCATCCGGATCTTGATTCCTATACCACCCTTCCGTGGCGCCCGCAGCAGGGAAAAGTTGCACGCATGATCTGTGATGTCTATCTTCCGGACGGGACTCCGTTTGAAGGAGATCCGCGCAGCACCCTGAAGAAAGTACTGAAGATTGCGGAAGAAAAGGGTTATTCCTTCAATGTCGGTCCGGAATGTGAATTCTTCCTGTTCGAAACCGATGACAAGGGCCTGCCGACAACACAGACAAATGATGATGCCGGATACTTCGATCTTGACCCGCTGGATCATGGCGGATCCACCAGACGTGAGATCTGCATGATGCTGGAGAAGATGGGATATGAAGTAGAAGCCAGCCACCATGAGGTTGCACGCGGCCAGCATGAGATTGATTTCAAGTATGCGGATGCACTGAAGACCGCAGACAATGTCATGACCTTCAAGTTTGCCGTAAAGACCATCGCACAGAAGAACGGTCTGCACGCTACCTTCATGCCGAAGCCGATCTTCGGAATCAACGGCAGCGGCATGCACACAAATATGTCACTGTTCCGGGATGGCAAGAACGTATTTGCAGATCCGTCCGATCCGCTCGGACTGTCAAAAGAAGCGTATTCCTTTATTGCCGGAATCCTCGCTCACATCGAATCCATGACCGCGATTACCAATCCGCTTGTCAACAGCTACAAGCGTCTGGTTCCCGGATATGAAGCTCCCTGTTATCTTTCCTGGTCCGCCAGCAACCGTTCTGCTCTGATCCGGATCCCTGCCGCGAGAGGCCAGGGGACCCGCGTAGAGCTCCGGTGCCCGGATCCTTCCTGCAACCCGTATCTTGAACTGGCTGTCTGCCTCATGGCCGGACTGGATGGAATTGAGAAGGGTCTTGTACCGCCTGAAGAAATTCTGGAGAACATCTTTGCCATGACGGAAGAAGAACGGAAGGCAAAGAATATCAGAAGTCTTCCTTACTCCCTGAAAGAAGCTCTGGACAAAATGCTGGAAGACGAACTGGTATGCAATACGCTGGGGAAGCATATTATCACTCAGTACACCGAAGGCAAGTATGCGGAATGGGATGAGTACCGTACCGCCGTCAGTGACTGGGAAGTTAACAAATATCTGATGATGTACTGATAAGGGTTCTCCTTATGGCAAAAATCACTGTTTGCTTTTCACGCATCGATACAGCCGAACAGATTGCCGGAATACTGAGGGACAGCGGCTATGAAATAGCCCGTGTATGTACCTCCGGTGACGAGGTGATTCGAACCTACAGCACATATCAGGATGGAATTCTTGTCAGCGGGTACCGTCTGAACGACCGGCTGCTGGAAAGCTTCGCAGAAGACCTGAATGAGAATATTGAGATCCTGTGTCTGGCAAAGCCGGAACAGCTGAATCAGATTGTCTCAAAACGGATCTTCCGCCTCCCGCTTCCTTCCAGCCGGCCTGTCATCCAGGCGGCAGTCGAGATGATGATCCAGCTTCATTATCAGAAACTGCCCAGCCGGGAACCGAAGACCAGTGAGCTGATTACGAAAGCCAAGGAATACCTTGTCGAAACGAAAGGGTTCACGGAACCGCAGGCGCATCGCTTTATGCAGAGACAAAGCATGCGGTTCGGGATCCGGATGGAACTTGTCGCAAAAAGAATTCTGGAAAACAGGGAACTTTAAAAAACAGAGATCCGGCTGAAGAAGCCGTGTTTCTGTTTTTACTGCACTGGGACCGGAAAGAGAGGAATCCAGACATGAAACATACAGAGAGATTTGCATTGCCTGAAGAGCACGATGCCTGCGGGATCGGTGCAGTCGTAAATATCAGCGGCGCAGCCGACCATACCGTTCTGGATGAAGCCCTGACGATCGTCGAGAAACTGGATCATCGTGCAGGCAGAGATGCCAGCGGAAAAGTCGGAGACGGCGTCGGCATTCTTCTTCAGATCTCACACCGTTTTTTCGCAAAAGCGGCCAAGAAGGAAGGCATTATACTGGGCGGAAGCAGAGAATATGCGGTCGGCATGTTTTTCCTTCCCCAGAACCGTGTCGAGCGGGTCATTTCACAGCGCATGTTTGAAGTGATCAGCCAGAAAAACGGACTGAAGGTCCTCGGCTGGCGGGAGGTTCCCTGCCGCAGCGGGATCCTCGGGGAACGGGCACTGGCCAATATGCCAAGGATTATGCAGGTATTCGTAGAGAAGCCTGCAGATGTGCCGAAGGGACTGGCGTTTGACCGGATGCTTTATATTTCCCGCAGAGAGTTTGAACAGGGAAACAACAATACCTATGTTGTTTCGCTTTCCTCCAGAACGATTGTCTATAAAGGAATGTTCCTGGTAAACCAGCTCCGTGACTTTTATGAAGATCTGCAGGATCCGGATTTCGAAACGGCGATCGCAGTTGTCCATTCCCGTTTTTCCACCAATACAAATCCAAGCTGGGAACGTGCCCATCCGTATCGGATGATCGCACATAACGGTGAGATCAACACCATCGCCGGCAACCGGGACCGCATGCTCGCAAGAGAAGAAACCATGCATTCCGACTGGGCAGAAACCTGTACGGACCGGATCTATCCGGTAATCAGTGACCGCGGGTCCGATTCCGCCATGGTCGACAATACACTGGAATTCATGTACATGTGCGGAATGGATCTGCCGCTGGCACTGATGGTCATGATTCCGGAACCCTGGAAGCACAATGATGCGATGCCGCAGGAAAAGAAAGACTTTTACCATTACTACGCAACCATGATGGAACCCTGGGACGGACCGGCTGCGATTCTCTTTACCGACGGCGATGTCGTCGGTGCCTGCCTGGACCGCAACGGCCTGCGCCCTTCCCGGTATTATGTGACCGATCAGGGAAAACTGATTCTCTCTTCGGAAGTCGGCGTACTGGATATTCCGGAAGAACACATTATTCAGAAATCACGGCTGATGCCGGGTAAGATCCTGCTTGCGGATACGGTCAAAGGAAAGATCTTCTACGACGAAGAATGCAAAAAGCAGTATATCAGCGCATATCCGTACGGCGAATGGCTGAACCTGCACCTGCGCCGTCTCAGCGAGCTGAAGATTCCAAATCACAAACTCCCCTTTTATCCCCAGGAGATCCGGGACAAGCTGTATAAGGTCTTCGGGTATTCCTATGAGGATGTAAAGGATATTCTGCTTCCGATGGCGGTAAACGGCGTAGAGCCTACCGCTTCCATGGGGCACGATATTCCGCTGGCGATGTTCTCCGACAAACACGAGAACCTGTTCAGCTGTTTCTACCAGCGGTTCGCCCAGGTCACCAACCCGCCAATCGATTCGATCCGGGAAAAAGTTGTCATCGATACCACGGTATACCTTGGTTCCCAGGGGAACCTTCTGGAACACAAGAGCACCAACTGTACCGTTCTGGAAATTACCAATCCGATCCTGACCGGAACCGACATGATGAAAATCAAGGCACTGGATGACGAACATCTCAAATGCCGTACGATCAAGATGCTGTATTACCGGAACACCTCACTGAAGAAAGCGATCGAACAGCTGTGCATCAGCTGTGACACCGCTTATCGGGAAGGTGCCAACATCCTCGTACTGAGTGACCGCGGCGTTGATGAGAACCATGTCGCGATTCCCAGCCTGCTTGCGGTATCCGCTGTGGAACAGCACATGGTCGTCACCAAAAAGAGCACACAGCTTTCCCTGATCGTGGAGAGCGGTGAACCGCGCACGGTTCATCACTGTGCCGCACTGCTCGGCTTCGGCGCAAAGGCGATCTACCCTTATCTCGCACAGGAATGCATCGTTGAGCTGATCGACCTCGGCATTCTGGACAAGGATTATCACACAGCAATCGATGACTACAACAGTGCAATTCTGGGCGGCATCGTCAAGACCGCTGCCAAGATGGGTGTTTCCTCGATCCAGTCCTATCAGTCCGCAAGGATCTTTGAGGCTCTGGGACTCACACAGGAATTCATTGATACCTACTTTACCGGTGTTATCTGCAATGCTGGCAGAATCGGCATCCCGCAGATCGAACAGGATATCAACTACCGTCATGAACATGCGTTCGATCCGCTGGGCCTGGCCACCGATACAACGCTGGACAGCGTCGGCTATCACAGTCTGCGCTCCAATGCGACAGCGCACGAACACCTTTACTCCCCGGAGACGATCGTTGCCCTGCAGCGTGCGGTACGGGAAGGCTCCTATGAGCGGTTCAAAGAATATACCGCATTGCTCGAGCAGATGAAGCCGCACCGGCTGAGAGATCTGTTCACGTTCTCTTCCGACCGGGATCCAATTGATATTTCAGAAACCGAACCGGCAGAAGAAATCGTAAAGCGTTTCAGCAGCGGTGCGATGTCGTTTGGTTCGCTCTCCAAAGAAGCCCATGAAACGATCGCGGTTGCGATGAATACGCTCCATGCGCGTTCCAATACGGGTGAAGGCGGAGAAGATCCCGCCCGGTTTGGAACGATCCGCAATTCGGCAATCAAGCAGGTCGCTTCCGGCCGTTTCGGAGTCACCAGTGCCTATCTTTCCAGTGCTTCAGAGATTCAGATCAAGATGGCACAGGGTGCCAAGCCCGGAGAAGGCGGACACCTTCCCGGCACGAAGGTCTATCCGTGGGTTGCGGAAACCAGATTCTGTACGCCGGGCGTATCGCTGATCTCCCCTCCTCCGCACCACGATATCTATTCGATTGAAGATCTTGCGCAGCTGATCTTTGATCTGAAAAATGCCAATGATGACGCACGCATTTCCGTCAAGCTGGTCAGTGAAAACGGAGTCGGCACAATTGCCTGCGGCGTTGCCAAGGCAGGCGCACAGGTAATCCTGATCTCCGGCAACGACGGCGGTACCGGTGCTGCCCCTTACAGTTCCATTCATCATGCGGGACTGCCATGGGAACTCGGCATCGCTCAGGCACACCGCGCTCTGATCGAAAACGGTCTGCGTGAAAAAGTCATCCTGCAGACCGACGGCAAGCTGATGAGCGGCAGAGATGTCGTCTCGGCATGCATGCTTGGTGCGGAAGAGTTTGCCTTCGCAACCGGCGTTCTCGTTTCCCTTGGCTGTATGATGATGCGCGTCTGTTCCAAAGACACCTGCCCGTTCGGCATTGCCACGCAGAACGAGGAACTGCGCAAGCGGTTCAAGGGAAAGCCGGAACACGTCATGAATTACATGCTGTTCATTGCGGAAGAAGTACGTGCGATCATGGCAGAACTCGGGTTCCATTCGATCAATGAAATGATCGGGCATTCCGAATGCTTAAAGATAAAGGAAGGCTATGAGGAATATGACCTCTCCCTTCTCACCCGGTTTGCCGGCACAAAACATTTCGAGCCTTCCGAAGTCTTTGATTTCAAACTGAAGGATTCTCTGGATTCGTCTGTCTTGATCCCGTGGTTTGAATCCTGCAAAGAAGGCCGCAAAAAACATCAGACCCGTGTGCACCTGCGTACGATGAACCGTACCGCCGGAACCCTGCTGGGTTCAAGGATCACGCGGAAATACGGATCCTCTCTGGCCGATGATTCCTATACCGTCATCGCCACCGGCAGCGGCGGACAGTCCTTCGGTGCATTTATCCCCAAAGGTCTTACCCTGCGGCTTTACGGCGATACGAATGATTACGCCGGAAAGGGCCTCTCAGGCGGAAAACTCATTATCACTCCGCCGGAGAACGCACCGTATTCCTGGCGGGATAATATCATCGCAGGAAACGTTCTGCTCTATGGCGCAACCTCCGGCAAGGCGTATTTCGCCGGAGAAGTCGGCGAGCGGTTCTGTGTCCGCAACAGCGGTGCATTAGCCGTCTGTGAAGGATGCGGCGATCACGGTCTTGAGTATATGACCGGCGGAACGGCAGTGATTCTCGGCAAGACCGGGAAAAACTTCGCAGCCGGAATGAGCGGGGGAACCGCCTATGTTCTGGATGAAGACCACGTGCTTTACCGGAACCTCAGCAAAGAGTCGCTTCTGCTCAAGGAAGTGAAGGACAAATACGATGTCCGGCAGCTGACCGAGATCCTTGAGGATTACCTGAAGGAGACCCGTTCACCGCTTGCGAAACAGATTCTGGATGACCCGGAAACCTGGTTCCCGCATTTCAAGAAGATCATACCGGCACCTTATCAGAATATCCTGGAGCGGATCTCCCGGTTTGAAGAACAGGGAATTTCCGGAAAGGATGCCGAGATGGAAGCGTTCCTGGAATTTTCCAGAGAACAGGGAGGTTCATGATGGGAAAGCCTAACGGATTTCTGCAGTACCGCAGAAAAGCGGATACGGTCCGTCCGGTCCGCGAAAGGATCCTGGATCATCAGGAGATCCACGTTCCGCTCAGAGAAGAAGACCGGAGACAGCAGGCTGCCCGCTGTATGAACTGCGGCGTGCCCTACTGTCAGTCAGCCATCACCCTGGAGCGGATGACGACCGGGTGTCCTCTATACAATCTCATCCCGGAATGGAACGATGCTATCTATCGGGGAATCGACGCTCATGGACTGAAGCGGCTCATTCGGATGAACCCCTTCCCGGAATTCACCGGCAGAGTCTGTCCGGCCCTGTGTGAAAAGGCATGTATCAACGGAATTGACGGAGAACCCGTTACCATTCAGAATAACGAATTCTATCTGATTGAATACGGATTTGCCCATGGTCTGATGGAACCGCAGATTCCTGCGGTCCGCTCCGGCAAAAACGTGGCCGTCGTCGGCAGCGGGCCTTCGGGGCTTGCTGCAGCGGACCGGCTGAACAAACGCGGTCATACCGTAACGGTCTTTGAACGGGACCGGGAGATCGGCGGTCTGCTCATGTTCGGCATTCCGAACATGAAGCTGGACAAGCAGGTTGTACTGCGCCGGAAGAAACTGATGGAAGAAGAAGGTGTTGTATTCCGGACCGGTGTCGAGATCGGAACCGATCTTACACTGGAAGAGCTGAAACAGGAGTATGATGCGGTCATACTTGCATGCGGTGCGAAGAAGGCAAGGATCCCCGATCTGGAAGGAATTGAAACAACCGAAGGCATCCTGCCGGCGGTGAAGTTTCTGAGCATGTTCCTTGATGGTTTTGCGATCGCAGAAGGAAAAGATGTTGTGATCCTTGGCGGCGGCGATACCGGAAACGACTGCCTGGCTTCCTGTATCCGCCAGAAGGCGTCTTCGGTAACACAGATTGAGATGATGCCCCGGCTGCCGGAAGAGCGGCAGCCAGATAACCCCTGGCCGCAGTGGCCGAAAGTTCTGAAAACGGACTACGGTCAGCTGGAGGCAATCGAATACTACGGAAGCGATCCCCGTCTGTTCGCAAAGACGATCACTGCACTGCACAGTGAAGACGGTATGCTGAAAGAAGTGGAGATCGCCGATGTCACATTTGAAAACGGCAGCCTGAAGGTCAGTGAGCAGCGGGAAACGATCCCCTGCACCCTGCTGATCATTGCGGCGGGTTTCACCGGATGTGAAACGGAGCTTCCTGCATCGGTGGGGATCGCGCTGACAAAACGGAATACCGTGGAAACGGAACCCGGAAGCTATGCGACAAATGTGGAAGGGATCTTTACCGCAGGTGACATGCATCGCGGGCAGTCACTTGTTGTATGGGCAATCCGCGAAGGAATGCAGTGCGCAAAAGAAGCAGACCGGTGGCTCATGGGCTATACGAACCTGCTTTAAGAAAACAGAAGAGGTGGATGTATGTGCGGAATACTGGTAAGCTGCGGTCCGGAAACGGAACTCGAAGCGTTTGAAAAAGGTCTGGAAACACTGAAAGACCGGGGCCCGGATGACTGGCGGATCCGAAATGCCGGTCAGGGGCTGATGGGATTTCGGCGTCTTGCCATCATGGGGCTTAATTCGAGAGGAATGCAGCCATTTGAACGAAACGGCAATCTTGCGGTATGCAATGGCGAACTGTACGGATTCCGGACCATGAAGGAAACGCTTCTTCCGGAATACGATCTGCAGTCCGGCAGTGACTGTGAACTGATTCTTCCCATGTATGAGAAGTACGGTACAGATATGTTTTCGATGCTGGACGCAGAGTTTGTCTGTGTCATCTATGATGCAGAAAAGGATACCTTCATCGCTGCGAGAGACCCGATCGGCATCCGCCCGATGTTTTACGGCTTTACAGAACACAACGAGATCTGCTTTGGAAGCACACCCGCTTCCCTGATGCCGATTGCAAACCACATCAAGCCATTCCCTCCTGGAACTTATTATCTCGACGGGAAATTCCACGCATATGAATCCATTGAAAAAGCACATCTGCCTTATTACAAAGACGATCTTGGTACCGTTACCGGAAAGATCCGTGATCTGCTGGTCGAAGGAGTCAAAAAACGGATGGACTCCGATGTGCCGGTCGGGTACCTGCTGAGCGGAGGTCTGGACAGTTCGCTTGTCTGTGCAATTGCCCAGAAGTATTCGGATAAACCGATCCGGACATTTGCGATCGGAATGGAAAAAGATGCGATCGATCTCAAGTATGCAAGAGAGGTTGCGGAATTCATTGGTTCCGATCATACCGAAGTAATGATCACCAGAGAGGATGTGCTGGAAGCACTTCCTGCTGTCATCAAGGCACTGGCAACCTGGGATATCACGACGATCCGTGCTTCCCTTGGAATGTATCTTCTCTGCAAATACATCCATGAGAATACAGATATCCGCGTACTGTTCACCGGAGAGATCAGCGATGAACTGTTCGGATACAAATACACGGATTTTGCGCCGGACCCAAACAGTTTTCAGAAGGAAGCTGAGAAACGGATCCATGAGATTCACATGTACGATGTACTGCGGGCGGACCGGTGCATCTCTTCCAACTCTCTGGAAAGCCGTGTTCCCTTCGGCGATCTTGCGTTTGTACGCTATGTCATGGCAATTGATCCTGCGATGAAGATGAATACTTACGGAATGGGAAAGTATCTGCTTCGGACTGCCTTTGCCGGTGAAAACCTTCTGCCGGAATCGATCCGTCTGAGAGACAAGGCTGCGTTCTCCGATGCCGTCGGACACTCGCTGGTCGAGGACATCAAAGCCTATGCGGAAGAACTGTATACCGATGAGGAGGCAGAGGCACTGTATTCCACATTTGACTACAAACCTCCTTATACAAAGGAAAGCCTCCTGTACCGGCAGATCTTTGAACAGTTCTATCCGGGCATGGCAGACATGATCATCGACTTCTGGCTGCCGAACCAGAGCTGGGATGGCTGCAGAGTCAGTGATCCAAGTGCACGGTACCTGTCCAACTATGGAAAATCCGGAGTCTGAGCTGTGGTCTTCACAGCTCTTTTTCATTTAAAAACAGCCGGCACTTCTGCCAGCTGGATGTTTGGAACGATTTCAGATCAGCCGGAAATGTTTCAGGGCATTCCAGATTCCGTCTTCGTCAATATCCGTTGTGATATAGTCAGCCGCTTCCTTTACACTCTGTGTCCCATTCCCCATGGCAATGCCAGTTCCGCATGCCTGTAACATCGGAATATCATTTGCCGAATCTCCGAACCCATAGGCATCTTTTTGATCGGCATTCAGATACTGCAGTGTTTCCCGGATACCGCTTCCTTTATTGATGCCTTTCCGGGTTACTTCACTGCCGAAATCATCTTTGTCGGGATTAATATGGGAAATCACATCCGTTTTTTCCGGCATCGCTGCGAGAATTTCCTTCAGCGGGCTGTCTTTCCGATAGAAAATATCCATCTTAATAACCGGTTCTTCCGGGAACCCGTTCAGCCGCCGGATCCCAAGTTCCCGCATGGCATCTTCATCCCGTTGAAGGATTACCGCAAGCCGCTCATACGCGTACTGGTTCATCCGGTTGTATTCCGGGCTATGTACGAAAAGACCAATCCCATATTCTTCTGTGATTGCGAAGATCTTCCGTGCATCTTCTTCATCAAGAAAATGGCGGTATATTACCTTCTGATGGTAAATACCGGCTGCACCGGAACTTGCGACAAGACCGTCAAACAGATCCGGGTCATAGTATTCGCCCAATCCCTTCTCAAACCGTCCGCTGCACAGAAACAGCTGATGTCCGCGTTCCTTTGCAAGCTGAAGTCCTCTTCTGGCACTTTCCGGAACTGTAAATGTCTGATGTGAAAGCAGGGTGTCATCGATGTCTAAAAATAAAATACTCATTTGCGCAAGATTATTACAGTTCCTTCGGTTCTGTCAACGATTCTGCCTGTTCATGTAATGCATGGAGAACCTGCGTGCGGAACCGGTCCAGGCCAAAGCGCCGGGCGCTTTGAACAGCCGCATATGCAAGGGATTCTGTCCGCTGCGGATCCCGGATCAAAGCCGCTGTCCTGTCTGCGAGCTCTTCTTCCGTGGAAAAGCGAAGACCCATGCCTGCAGGGACAATTTCTTTCTGGCCGCCCTGATCGATCACGATCGGAACACAGCCGCAGGTCATCGCTTCTGCGGTCGTCATGCCAAAGTGCTCCATTTTTAACGGGTTCTCTTCAGAAACCCCAAGGCCCATCGCATGCCAGTAGTATTTCGCCTTCCGGTAGTATCCGATCAGTTCATTCCGGGGCAGATCGGTAACAAGTTCGACCGGTAGTCCGGCTGATTCTGACTTCAGCTGTTTGAGATAGTCCTTCCGGCTCTCATCAGTCAGTCCGGCAATCACGAACCGATAATTCAGAATGCCCTGTTCGTACAATCTGCGGAAGGCATGTACCATCTCCAGCAGTTTCTTTGCCGGAACAATGCGGCCGGAGGTCATGATCATGTGTTCTTTCTTTGCGATGTCTGCCGGATCGACCGGCTCGAGATCAATCGGGGGATACAGTACTTCCGCTTTCCTTCCGTAATACCGTTCGAACCAGCCTGCCGTAAATTCGGAATTGCAGAAGAAGTGATCATAGGAAAGAAGATACTCCTGTACATGTATCTTAAATTGATCATCTTCTATCGGTCTGACCGGGAAATGCACGATATGCCAGTTCCTTATCCCTTCAAACCCGCAGAGATTCCCGTATGTTCCGTTGATAAACAGATCGATACCGAGTTCCTCCAATACCAGTTTGATGGACTGGTGCTGTTGGGTTTCCTTATTCAGCAGTTGTTCTGCAAACTTACTGCGGTCAGTGATTTCCGAATCTTCCACATACCGGACCGGAAACTCCGGCATTTCATATTTCAGGAATGCATGCTTAACGGTTTCCTCAGCATTTTCCCGTCTTGCAGTCAGTATAAAAACCTCGCCTTCTTCCTGAAGAATTCCGGCAAGATTTAACAGATAGATTTCTGCCCCGCCGCTGGTCCCGGACAGATTCGGGATCCAGACGGCAATCCGTTGTATCGGTTTCATCTGTTTTTGAGAATTCTGCGAAAGACTGCGATCCGTCGTAAAACTGTTCACAGCGGATCCGGCACTTTCCTTCCGCTTTAATGTTCGTAGTGTGCGGCAACCTCTTTCAGATACTCAATGATGGAAAGATGCTGCGGGCACACGCTTTCACACTGACCGCAGGCAATGCAGTCACTCGCTTTGCCAAACTGCTTTGTCAGTGTGTCGTAGTTGGAAAAATTGATTGTCCACCCTTTTTCTTCCAGGTGTTCCCTCATATCCTCATTGTAGATCAAGAAGTATTTCGGAATACAGATATGCATCGGGCATCCTTCTGTGCAGTAGGAACATGCCGTACACGGAATCGCTGTCTGGCTGTTAATGATTTCAGCAGCCTTAAAGCACATGGCTTTTTCTTCTTCCGTTAACGGCTTGAAGTTTTCCATATAGCTGAGGTTGTCTTTCATCTGTTCGAGACTGCTCATACCGGACAGCACTACCATGACATTGGGCAGACTCGCCACAAACCGGATCGCCCAGCTGGCATTTGAATATGAAGGGTCATAGGCTTTGAACATCTGTTCCACTTCTGCCGGCACCTTTGCAAGGGTTGCGCCTTTTGCCGGCTCCATAACAATAACCGGTTTGTCATATTTGGCCGCCATTTCATAACAGGCTCTTGACCGGATCCATTCGCTTTCCCAGTCAAGATAGTTGATCTGCAGCTGTACGAATTCCATTTCCGGATGTTTTGTCAGAATCTGTTCCAGCATCTCCGGGGTATCCTGACTGCTCCCGATGACTAAAGTCACGGGGTTCTCAAAGTATTTACTGCTTTTCCAAAGTTCATCACGATCAATGAAATCAACCGCATTTAGCTTTGGCGCTGACAGTTACTATTGATCTATTGCGGAACTGCTTCGTAGGAAGGATGCTGCTTCAGCCCGGCCATATTTACATGCGTATATATGACCTGCTGTACATTTTCGTTTCCGCCTAACGACTGCACAGTCACTCAGCCGGATCTTTATTGAGAGATCAGCTCGGTTTGTATCTCAGCTGATATACCAGCTGAGATTAGTAGTGTTTGCTATGCTCTTCAGTTCTCTGTCCTGAAAAATGAGAAAGGTTTCAAAATCGTTTGCACAAGATTCAAAATCAACCATATCCGGTTTCAATGAATCCTCTGAGGAATAAACTGTATGACCTGTAATAAATGCAGAATATAGATCACGCTGAACGATATTCCCATCTATTTCAAACTTTCGTACACTTAGATTTTTCTTGATCGCTTCTCCATTTACATGATTGATCTGAGATGCGCGGATCTTTGCCGTATCTGTTCGAATCAATTCTTTTCCAATGTAATGAAGCTTCTGATCAAGCAGCTGTTCAAACATGGATGGCGCATGATTTGCGAGAGCTTTACCAAATCTTGATTTACGGTTGAATCTGCCGTTTCTGCTATTATGGGTTGTCTTCTTAGATCGTTTCTGCAGAGCCCGGTAATTCATAGTCTCGCAAATGACTGTCGTACTTCTTTCAAGTATTTCGTTGGCAAGCATCTCATGCGACGTTTTCAGCTGTAATGCCCGCTTCCGATACAGTTCTTTGCGCTTCTTCCGCATCCGTGCATATCTGTTTGAGTAATGCCATTTCTTTCTTCCTTTTCGAATCGTTCCATCCTCATTGAAATATTCCGGATTTGAAGCTCTTCTGCTTCGATCCATTGCCCGGTTAATTCTTCGGATCTCAGCGTCAATTACAGGAATATCAGGACCCAGTTCATGCAGCTCAACATGATTTATCGACACTTCCGCGGCGGTAGAAACGCCTACATCAAGGCCTGTCACAACAGAATCCGGACCATATTCATGTTTTCTCGGAGGAGTTCCTCTCAACACCAGCTGGACGAAGTATCTTGTCTTTCCGCGTATTGTTTTTCTTAATAGCCGGACATATTTTAAGCGATTATTTCGGATCGCTTCCTGTGCGTATGCATCATCGGGCTTGATGATGATCTCATAACGGTGGGTTTTCCCTATATACAGAAGACCTTTCCGATAATTCAATGCAGAGTTCTTTGATTTCCCTTCCACTGAAGTGTCATCATATCTGCTGTGATGCCGCACAGAGTCTGCCTGATGAAACCGAATCTTTTCTACAGCGCGAAATGCTTTCGTAGCCTGCTTCTGGCATTCATCGATTCCGACGATATCTGAGAAATGGTGTTTCATCTCTGCTGCTTTTTCATGAAGCTGATACTCTGTATAACCATATTCAATCTGCTTCTCATGAATCTTCTTACTGCGTCCTTTGATGGTTTTGTCCTTTACAAGCTTCTGGTATTCAGGGTCCATTTGAAGCTTATGAAGTCGCTTCAGTGCGACATCAAGGCATCCGTTATAGATCTGATCCAGTACACGGAAATACTTCTCTACATAAGCTCGATCTTTAATATCTGCTTCAATCGTCAGAGTAAATGAATCGGTACGTTCATATCTAGGCATGTTTCTGTTCCTCAATATAACGACGAATGGTATCTTCCGAAATATGACCGATCGTACAGCAGAAATAACTTCTGGTCCAAAGCGAAGGGATGCGGCTTTTCAGCCAGGGAAACTCTTCCCGCAGGATCCTGGATGATCTTCCTTTCAGAGCCTTTATGAACTGATGGAGAGGAACACGAGGATCTAACTCCACAAACAGATGAACATGATCCGGCATTACTTCCATCGCCTTAATAGACGCATCGAATTCTGAAGCTGTAGAGAAAAGGATCTCTTTCAGGCGTTCATCCACACCATCAACGAGAACGGGACGTCTGTATTTCGGACAGAAAATGATATGGAATTGGTTTTTATAAACCAGTCCTTTTTTGCGCGTATAGGAATCATTCATATAGTGTATTTCTTTAAGAATATTATAGCATTCATGCATTAGATATTCTATTCATATCTAATTCATTTTTGCGTCAAATAATGACAACAAAAGGCGATTCCTCCCGATCACTGAAGTGACGGGCTTCCTCGCCTGATTGTTGTGAAATGAGAATCCCGCATGTTTTACAAGGCCCTGCTTTTTCTTTTCCAGCAGCCACTCAAAACAGTGAAGACGCTCATATTTCTCAAGCATTTCGCCTTCAATACCGTGTATCAGATAATAGTCAAAATACCCAGCCCCAGTCTTCTCCAGCTGAGCGTTGAAGATCTTGTCTCTGTCTTCTTCCGTCTCAATAAAACCGCAGTGCAGTTTCGTGGCCAGTGTATAGCTTTCTCTTGGATGTCTTGAGGTCAGTGCTTCTTTTACACAGCCTTCACTGGCAAAAGCGTTGTACATCCATGCCGTATCGAAATACGTAAACCCTTTTTCCAGAAACAGGTCTACCATTGCTTTTACCTGTTCTACATCGATATCCGCCGCATTCGATCTGTCCTTCAGAGGCAGACGCATCAATCCGAAACCAAGTCATTTTTCCGGTCGAAATTCCATTCCCCATCTCCTTTTCATTATGTCGCGTGAAACCGGCTGAACAATATCTTTACGAAAACAGTACTTCCCAGAAGCTGTAAATCCGATTCTGTTGTATGAAAGAGCTGCGGTTCGCCCACAATCTATCGATTAATTATCCAAATAAATATAGTAGTGTCGATCTGTATTCCTTACAGTTTCAGATCCCCTTCATGGACCCAGTTCAGTTTCCGGCAGGCATAATAGATCAGCGGTGTTATAACAGCCGGAAGAATAAACGAAATCAGGATCAGGCCTGTCCAGTCCATTACACCCGGTGTGATTGCCACAGCACCGCGTGCCGCTGCCGCTTCACTTGGCGCAAGCCATCCGGTCCAGACACCTATCTGCCCGCACAGTCCGCAGGTACCCATACCGGAATTGATTGGCGCACCATTCATTTCCAGATGGAACAGACAGGTTGCGATTGGTCCGGTAATCGCAGAGGTGATGATCGGTGCGATCCACACCCGTGGATTCTTCACGATATTCGGCATCTGCAGCATCGAAGTTCCAAGACCCTGACTGATGAGACCGCCGACTCCGTTTTCCCTAAATGACATGACCGCAAAGCCAACCATCTGTGCGCAGCATCCCGCAACTGCCGCTCCGCCCGCAAGACCGGTCAGAGCCAGTACCGAACAGATTGCCGCAGAAGAGATCGGCAGGGTCAGTGCAATTCCGACCAGTACCGATACTGCAATGCCCATCCAGAACGGCTGCAGTTTCGTTGCCTGATCGATCAGAATGCCAAAGGACGATGCCGCAGTACCGATTGGCGGCGCAATCCATTTGGCAAGTGCTACACCGATAAAAATCGTTACGGCCGGTGTTACAAGGATATCGATCTTCGTTTCCTTTGAAACCATCTTTCCGCATTCACAGGCAATAATCGCAATTACCAGTACCGCAAGCGGTCCGCCTGCTCCGCCTTCGGCATTCGCTGCCCATCCGACTGCCGCAAGCGAAAACAGAACCATCGGATCTGCTTTCAGCGCATAGCCGATTGCCACTGCCATGGCCGGACCGGAGACACTCATTGCATAGGTGCCAATATCCACAAGCGTTGACCATCCGATCTGCTGTCCGAGTGTCTTCAGGATCGTACCGATCAGAAGCGAACAGAACAGACCCTGTGCCATGGCGCCTAACGCTTCAATGCCATACCGTTTTGCGGAAAACACAATGTTCTTCCGTTCCAGAAAAGCCTTCCATTTTTCCATCTTCAATATCTCCCCTCACCAGAATAGCATCCCTTCTCCTCTGCCGCATCTTCTGGTATCCCGAACCGGTTCTCTGCTTATTCTGTACGTTATTGTTCGGTTTCTTCCATCTGGGAACGCTTACATCGCAAAAAGATTCATTTTTCGCTTGACGGCCCCGTCAGACAACGTTATTATCATCGAGGTGTCAGGTACCAGACAATGACGCAAGCCTCATCTGACAACGTCAGATGTGTAATATATATCGCCAGTCGCGCTTGGAAACAAGCGTGTGAATATATACCAACTCCCCGCAGAAAGTCCTGCGGTTTTTTTATGGCTTTCTGCATTCTGCCGTTACAATAATGTGGATGAAAAAGAACGATGTGATCCGACTGACAGCCGCGGTGTTTCTGGTTCTGCTGGATGGTACGGCAATGATCCTGTTCCTGCATTTTCCGGATTTCTTTTTCCCTGCTTACCGTAATTTCTCCAAGCAGTGGATCTTTTTCCTGTCGCGGATGGTTTCGTTCTGCCCGGGTGCAGTATGGGATTTCCTCCTGCCGTTTCTGATTCTTGCCGTAATACTGACCCTGATCCATACCATTCGGAACCATAAGCGGTTTTTCGCCTGGTTCACATCTCTGCTTCTGATCGTATCGGTTCTTCTTTCCGAAGCCGTTCTTGGATGGATGCTGAATCATTATGCACCGCCGTTAGCAGAAGAACTGGGATATGACGTACAGATGTATGAAACCGAGGTACTGTATGAAGCCTGTGAATTCTATCTTCAGAAAGCGTCTGACTATGCACTGCGGATGGACCGGGATATTGAAGGACATCTTCTGCGGTCGGACTTCAATGCGCTTGCACAGGAAGCAGGATCCATCTATGAAGATCTTGGAAAACAATACCCGGTCCTGCAGGGATCGAATCTGCCGGTCAAGAAACTGACGGTAGTCGGAGAATACCTGATGTACAACGGCATCATCGGCATGTTTATGCCCCTGAGCGGAGAAGCCGGGGTTCCGCTATCCGTTCCTTCTGCACCGATGCCCTATACCATGGCTCATGAAGCCGCACACCGGCTTGGCATTGCCAGTGAAGAAGAAGCGAACTTTGCCGCCTTTCTTGCCTGTGTGCAAAGCGATGATATCCGTTTCCTGTACAGCGGGTATTATTCTGCATTTGCTTACTGTTATTCTTCTCTGTATTCGGTTCAGCCGGAACAGTGCCTTCAGCTGAAGGAACAGTATCTTGAAACAGAAGGCGGCCGCCTGCTGTTCCTTGACCGGAGCGATACCAGGTCTGTATATGACTCCTACGATTCTCCGCTTCAGGAAGTTTCGGATCACATCAATGATACGTATCTAAAAACCTTTTCCGAAGAAAGCGGAATACAGTCTTATGGAGAAGTGACGGATGATCTGATCGCATGGTACCTGGCACAGAAAAAATAAGTGATTCATCCTGCAGCCTCAGACATATGAATGTTCCGGAAACAAAACCCAAATGCAGGTTAAGAGACTTCTGATATGATCTGAATACCTGCATTTTTGTTTGCCCGGATGAAGATGGGTTCCGAAGCTGAAATTCTCATCACCTGAAAAAGCTATATCCGAAAGTCAGTATCGAGAATTCCGTAAATATAATAATCACACCATGTATTGACCATTCTTCCCTGCCGGATCAGACCTTCTCTGGTATAACCGCATTTTTCCAGAATCCGGCAGGAAGCAGTGTTCCTTACGTCCACTTCTGTCCAAAGCCGTTTCAATTCGGTTTTTTCAAAACAAAACTTTGTCATGGCTGAAAGACTTTCCGTTCCATATCCTCTGCCATGAACCTTTTTCGCCAGTCTTAATGCGACTGTTGCCATCCGGTTCTGTTCGATCCGATACACCCAGATATCGCCAATCACCTTGTTGGTTCTCTTATCTGCGATTCCCAGATGAAAGCTCTTTGCTGGTTTTGCTATTTTTTCAAACAAAAGAGCCGGATCTTTTTCCGCTCTGCCCGGGTTTTTGCCCCAGTATGTGTATATGGATTTGTCAGGCATCCATTCCTTAAGTGCATCTGTATCCGAAGGTAACAGCGGCCTTAAGATCAGACGATCGGTTTCAATGGTTGGTTTGTGATCGATGTATTCATTCAGTGACATATGGTTTTCCTCCTGTACCGGTCTGGTAAAGACCATTCTAGAAAGTGTCACGAACACTTCAACCCCTTCGGTCCGAGCGGATGTGCTATGAACAGTATTCTGTCACAGAAAAAGCGCCGCTGATCCCGCCCCCAGAGGATGAGGATTGTGCGACACTTTTTGTTCCATCGATACAAACCTGTCGTTCTCAACGTATGTTTCTTTGATCGCTCCGGAACCGAACCATTACTCTGCCGGTACGTACTGCTGTTCTGCCTTTGTAATTCCTTCGGGATAGATGACTGAAAAGTCATCCTTCATGGAAATCGGTGTATAGCCTTTTTCGCGGTATTCCGCAGACTTCTCTTCCCAGTTCTGCGTGCCCCATTCTCTTACGTTATCATCCGCAACGATCATGTATGCCTCTGCCTTATACGGGTTTCTTGAATCAATCGTATAATTCAGCATACTGGTGTCACTGCCGCTGTTGCCAAAGGCAAGTACCGGACGCTGGCCGATTTCCTGATCGATATAGATCGCCTTGTTGCCGTTGAGGTTCTTCTGTACGAATCCGCCTGTCAGTACGAGCTGATCTCCATTCTCATATTTGTAATTCATGTTGGAAGCTTCATCCTCATGACCGGCTTCCTTGACCTCAAAATCCGTACCGATGACATGTTCCGGTGTAACGTACGCATTGAGCGGCGTATTCGCAACGATTGCACGGGTTGTTGTACGTTCCGTACCGCTGATGACATAAACCGTAAAGTCATTGTCATACAGATACTTTACAAGTTCGACCATCGGCAGATAGCAGTTGTCAATGTATCGCATATTGTTGAAACTGGCGGTCTTCTTCTTTCCAAACTCGACCGCATAGTTATAGAATTCCTCAACGGTCATACCGGCATATGCTTTCGCAAAATTGCGGGCAAGCGCTTCATCCGCAAGATATCCCGGCTTGATTTCCGCAGCTGCTGCCTTCAGTTCATCGGAGACACGGTCCGGATGATCATGGAGACAGTATTCAATGAACATCATCGTGTCGTAATACGTATAATACGTCTCACAGGTCAGCGTGCCGTCCATATCAAATACCGCGATCCGGTCTTCGACCGGAATAAAGTCCGGACTGTTCTCATCCGTAACCGCATTTACATAATCGATCAGCTGCTGCTTCGGGGCAGATCCTTCCGTCCAGAGCGAAAGTACCTCAGCAGTATTTTCGGATTTCGGTTCCTCTGGCTTTACACCGGTACCGGTTGTAAAAACGAAACCGAGCACAATCAGCGCAATGAGTTCCAGAATCGCGGCACAGCGCCAGAAATTCAGTTGTTTTTTTATCTTGTCCATATCGTTCACACTTATTCTTTCCGTTAGTTCTTCCTTATTATTTCATTTGTTCCAAAAACTACAAGCACAAATATCTTGTATTCCGATTCGTTTCCGGTCGGACCCTTCTGGTCAGGTTTCATGCCGGCATGTACAGAAAACAGCAGGTCACATCCTGCTGCTCTCTATTAAGTCTAACCTCTTATACAGGATTCCCCTGTGTTTTGTTATTTCGGTTCCGGATTTTTGGAAGACGGTTTTTCCCCCAGTTCTTCAAACTCACTTGAAGACATCGGTTTATAGAAATAGAAGCCCTGCATCTCGATACAGCCTCTGCTCTTCAGGAAATTTGCCTGCGAAACATTCTCCACACCTTCCGCAATCAGATTCATGCCCAGAGACTGAACCAGCTGTACCACATGGCTGATAATGATACGGCCGCGTTCCGGATCTCCGGCACCGGAGAGGAAGTCGAGATCCAGTTTGATGCGGTCGACCGGAACTTCCTTCAGCATATGCAGGGAAGAATAGCCGCTGCCGAAATCATCCATTTCAACCTGGAAGCCAAATTCCCGCAGCTTCACGGTCATCCGGATCAGCAGTTCCGGATTCTCCGCAAATGCGCTTTCCGTTATTTCGATCCGGAGCTGGTCCGGTGTAAGATCATACGCTTTGATCAGATCAAAGAACTGTCCTGGAATATTCAGCTCTTCCCGGATGTCACAGCGTGACAGGTTTACCGAAACCGTACGGTGCTGTCCCTGCTGGTTCCAGCGCTGCAGATCCTGACAGACCTGGTTCCACATATAGCAGTCCAGATCATAGATCAGTCCCGCTTCTTCCAGAATCGGAATAAATTCGGAAGGCCGCAGCCAGCCCAGCTTGTCGTGGTTCCAGCGGCACAGTGCTTCTGCACCGATGATTTCTCCTGTCTCATAATTCACCTGCGGCTGGTACCAGACCTGCAGTTCTTTTTCCCGGATCGCCACCGGCAGACGGCCGCATACATCCGCTACCTGCTTTCCGCGTTTCCACTCTTCCGGGTTGTAGAATTCATATCCGTCTTTTCGTGTATTGCGCAGACGCTGTTCTGCCAGCCGGGCAAAATCCAGCGTCTTATCCACATCGATCTTCTGATAGTCTTCCGGTGTCAGAACATAGATGCCGGTACAGATCTGAACACGGGTTCCCTTGCCCTGATCGATGAAGAAGTTCCGTACCGGTTCAATAATGTTCCGTTCATCCTGTTTGATCTTTTCTTCATCCTGGATCCTTCTCAGAATCGCAAAGTGATCTGCTGTAATACGGCATGCCGTTTCTTCTTCCGAAAGATTCTCCAGGAGCTTTCTGCCCCAGAAGCGGAGAAGATCGTCTCCCGCTTCCCGGCCCAGACTGTCATTGATGAATTTGAAGTTGCGTACGTTGTTGTAGGTAATCAGATACTGAATATCCGGATGGGTGTGCAGAAGTTCTTCTACCCGTTTGCGGAACCCGTTCATGCTGAGCATATTGGTCAAAGGATCAATATCGACCAGCTGACGGATCTGTTCTTCCCGTTTTCTGGATGCCGCTTTCTGCCGCCGCATCGCAAATGCGATCAGAGAGACAAGCAGAAGCAGGAATACCAGCAGTACCAGCTTGTACTGATACAGATAATCCGATAGATCATACCGGTACAGCCTCCGTGAGGTATAGTCCAGTGCGATTGCCTGACGCTGTGTATCCGTAATCTTTCCGATTCCCTGGTTCAGACGCTCCATTATTTCCTGTCCTTTTGGAGTATCCAGTGTTCCGGCCCGGAATTCCATGGAGAACACGGCAGCCGGCTGTATTTTTAGATCCGAATAGGACGGTTTCTGAAGAATATAGCTCCAGACATAGGAATTATGAAGCAGTGCATCGACCTTTTTCCCGCGCAGCGCCTTCACGCATTCATCCATCGTTTCATACGTGCTGATGGTGATGCCGGGATAACGCTGACGGACCGTTTCCGCTACTCCGCTCTGTGATCTCAGCATGCCGACCTTGAGATTCCGAAACTGTGACAGGTTCCGGTTCTTCTCCGTCACAAAAGTAAACGGCGTCTCGATCAGGCTCTCGCTAACAATGCTCTGTTTCCCTTCGGTACTGGAGATTGCACTTCCAAACGGCATGACCACATCATAGGCATCGGAATCCAGCGCATCTTTCAGCGTGGCTTCCTGCAAGTCCACAAAGACCGGTTCATAGCCGGCGTTTTTGGCTGCGATCCGCATCACGTCCACGCCAATACCTACAATCTCATCGGATGCTTCATCCACATAGAATACCGGAGTGCGGTCAGCCGGCACGCCAATGACCAGTACTTCTTTGTCCTCTTCTCCGGATACCGTAAGCATCATCAGGAGGCACGAGAGCACCGCAAACAGCGAGACGGTCAATTTTATCAATCGCTTGTTTTTCAGCACGTCACACCTCCTCCTTTCCCGGGAACGGTATATTTTTCATCAAAGTCCTTTGTCGGGATCGGCTTTGAAAAGTAATATCCCTGGAATACCGAACAGCCCATGTCTTTCAGGGTCTGCAGCTGTTTTTCCGTTTCAACACCCTCTGCGATTACTTCCATGCCGAGGGAAACTGCCATATTGATAATGGATTCGAGAATCATCCGGTTGCGTTCCCGGTGTTCGATCTCATGAAGCAGGCTCATATCGATCTTCAGGACATCCGCATGGATATCCTTCAGCAGGCTCAGAGAAGAATAGCCTTTTCCGAAATCGTCGATTTCAATGAAGAAGCCTTTCCGGCGCAGCTTGGAAATCACTTCGATGCCGCTCTGCGGATCTTCCAGCAGTGCCGTTTCCGTAATTTCAACCTTCAGTCTTCCGATCGGAATCGCATAGCGTTCTACCAGTTCATTCAGAACTGCATAGACATCCATGTTGTAGAGATCCTTTACCGACATATTTACCGATATCGTAAGGTCTTCGATCCCGGTGTCCTGCCATTCTTTGATCTGACGGGCTGCACATTCCCAGATGTATCTGTCCAGATGATGAATGAGTCCGGCATTCTCCAGCGTCTCAACAAAATCTCCCGGCATGATGAGCGTGCCGTCCGGCCGTCTCCAGCGTACCAGTGCTTCTGCACCGCTGATCCTTCCTTCTGCGGAAGCCAGCGGCTGCAGGTACATCTCAAACTGTCTCTCCTCAAGCGCCTGTTCAAAACTGCTGATGACTTCCTGTTCAAACAGGATCTTCTTCATCATGTCATCGGTGAAATAAGCGATCGTTTCCCGGACATTCTCATGGATGGTACGCAGTGCCGTATTTGCCCGGTCACACATCACGGAGATCGGAACGGAAGAATCTTCCACCTCATAGACACCAAAGTGGATACGGAAGGTATACTGGCCGCTGCTGAATTCTTCCTTCAGCATTCCTGCGGCATTCCTCAGCTGCTCTTCCCGGTACATTCCCTTTGGAAGCAGCAGCGCAAACTGATCATTGCCAAGTCTTCCGCAGAAACCGTTTGAAATATCAGCGATCTCCTGCAGCACGGCCGCATTCCTTACGATTACCTCATTGCCTCTCTGCGAGCCAAACAAGGTATTGACCAGCCGGAAGTTCATGATATTGCTGGTGATCATGATCCAGGGCAGATCCGGGTTCTTCGTCATCGCTTCCCGGCACAGTTCCGAGAAGGCATTCGGGTTGAGTACATTGGTCAGACTGTCATGACGGGCAAGGAATCGAACGCCGCGGTTGTTCCGGTTTTCTGCCGCACGGTCATTCGCCGCAGGTGCATTCTGGTTCTCTTTATCAATGGAAACAAGTTCCATGACCGCATCATACGCACCGCCGTCCGGCAGTTTCAGACGAACCGGGTTGGACTCAATATGGTACAGCTGGTCCTTGAAGGATTCTGTTTTTACCTGACGACATCCGGTCCTGCATGCCAGTGCACTGGAACAGTTCACGCACTTCTGATCGGAATTCCAGATTCCGTAGCACTTGTGTTTCCGGCTGACCGCGCCGTCGCTGCCAATCTCGAGAATCCGGCACTCGATCGGATCCACGACCCGGGCCAGATCATATTTCTGGGATGCGCTTTCGAGAAGCTTCTTCATCTCAGCTGCCGTGTATTCCGCCGGTTTGGCCGCCGGTTCTTCACTTGTTGTCTTATTTCGGTAGTTCTCTGCAGGCTTCTGCTTGCTGTTTTTGATCTGGTACATCTTCTGGTCTGCTTCTGAGAACAGTTCTCTCAGACTGTGATCGTCATCCAGCAGGCCATGGACATACCCATAGGAATATCCGATCGGAATCATTTCTCCGTCTTTTTCAATCACCGGACGCTTTTCCACCATGGTATTCAGTTTCCGGACGAATTCTGCCTCGGAATAATCCGGTGCGATGATCAGGAATTCATCTCCGCCATAGCGGTAACAGTGTTCTTTCTGAAAGGCTTGTACCAGCAGCCGGCCGGTCTCACTCAGGGCATGGTCTCCTGCTTCATGGCCATAGGTATCGTTGATCTGTTTGAAGTTGTCGAGATCCATCAGCATTACCGTGACTTCATGACCAAAATAGCAGTCATAGTCATTCCGTAATGCCATCCGGTTGCGGATGCCGGTCAGGGCATCGGTCTCCGATGCCTCTTTCAGCAGTTCCTTTTCATCATTCAGACGTCGGTTCAGATCATTGTACGCATGCGCAAGATAGCGGAACTCCTTGGCTCCGGTTTCCCGGATCGGCCGGTCATCCCGGATCCGCCCGACTGCCCCAAGGATCGGATTAATGCCAAGATGCAGGGTAAGACCGATCAGGAACAGGGTTCCGAAAATCTGCAGAAGGATCATGAACCGTGCGAGTTTCAGCGTTTTCCGGAAATTCTCCATCGCCTGTGATTCCCGGTTCCGGGTCAGAGATTCCAGTGCATCCAGGCTTTCCTGCATATCCGCACGGATACTTTCCTTCTCGCTGTAGTATTCATCTCCGAGTACCAGCTTTGTCGCCTCCCGCATCTTCTCTTCGGGTGAAAGTGCCTGATCCTCTTCCCGCAGTTCCACCTGTTTCAGCGCCTCCGGCACCGCAGAATAGCCCTTCGCATCGATGACAAGCCGCATCGCATAATACTCTTTATTCATCAGCGCCACGGATTCATCCATTGCCTCCTGGAGCTGTTCCAGTACTTCTTTGATTTTCGGGTCTGCAGACATCTTTTCGATCGCATCTTCCCGGCGTTTTGTCTCATACACTTCCGTGAAATATTCATTCAGGAACCGGGTATCTCCATCCACGGTAAAACGCTGCGCCCGTTCCGTCAGATAATCTGACGCATCCATCAGTTTGCGCGCTGCCTTTTCCAAAGCAATCTGATCTTCCGTTGTCTCACTGAGGCTTTCAAACGTTTCTGTCAGTCGGCTGGTGGTATAAAACATCGCACCGGACAGAAGAAACGCTGCCACAATAATCCATGCATAAATTGTCCGCAGTGAGACGCCGTCTTTTTTCTGAGTCATAGACCGGCTCCCTTCTTTTGTTTTAATACTGGTGTACAACAATAATAATTATAAATCTGCTTCATTACAGGGATTTCTTTAATTCTTTTTCGTGATCGTTTGTAAAATCACTGAGCTTATAGGATCTGATGCGCTCTTTTGCCATAACAGGCTCAACAAATCCGTTCTTAGCAAGTACGGACAGTCTGTTAATGATCGTTCTGTTTGTTACCCCAAATTCCCTGCTGACTTCAATCGGCGTGAATTCTCTTTTGTAGTGGTTTATAAGAAACAGCAGCAGTTCTTTCTCTTTTTGTTTCAGATGAGAAAGGCTCCCTGTTATTTCCTCCGTATTCGAACCTTCTGACAGTTCGCAAACCTTTCCTGAATACAGCAGAACCATTCGGAGAAAATAGTTTATCCATATTTCAGGATGCGGCGGATCATTTCTGCCGGAGTAGTACAGTGCCGGCAATCCCATTTGAATGGATTCATAGTATTCATTCACATCATAAGCAAAATACTCTTCCAAAGAACCTATCCCGTTAAACCCATATCCATTTACATCTAGAACATACCCCGAAAGGAGGCGCGCAGTTCTTCCATTGCCGTCTTCAAAAGGATGGATTGTCACAAGCTGATAATGAACAATCGCCGCAACAATAAGCGGATGGTCATCCGTTGAATTCACATATTCCACCAGTTCATCTAATAATCCCGGAATATCGGAATACTCCGGTGGAATATAATCCGGTTGTCCCGTTTCCGAATCATACACGGCAAAAAGTACACCGGGCGGCATCGGCCCGCGAAGTCCTGTCTTTTCTTTTGATGCCCCTTTCTCTACGTATTTCTGCACATCAAGAATCAGTTTTTTCGAAAACTTCTCTTTCTTTTTCGCCTTTTCTTCCAGAAACTGAAGCGCAAGAAAATAATTCCTCACTTCCTGCTCAGGCTTTAAGAAATGCTTTCTTTCATCCCGATCAATCACTTCATCAACCTGTTTCTCAGAAAGGGGATTCCCTTCGATTTTAGTTGATGCGTATGAACTTTTCTTTTTTGAATTCTTCCGAAGCCTGCCGGCAACAGAGCGAGACATCTTTACAGCAGAAACCCGATAACGGTTTTTTTCGATTTCTGTTATATACCTGAGAATTTCATTGTTCAGAATCGCTTTAATCATGCCAAATCCCTTAAGGTTATTATATCGGAACCATGCCAGAAAACTTCATAATAACTTCACTATTTTTTCACTATTTTTCATGATATGCAGGCGTCGGAAATTGCATTTTAAAAAGCGCATTCCTGATTCCTCATGGTTTACGCTTTCTTTGAAAATTCATTATCGATAACAGATGATAATGCAAAACCTTACGTTCTCTCCGTTTACCGGCTTCTGTCTCCAGTCCGATCCGCTTATTCGTAATGACTTTTCAGCTGGATCTTTGCGCGGGCATTGCGAGCAGCCGGATGGTCACTGTCCAGTGACACGCCCTCCGGAATCAGTTTCAGTGCTTCTTCTGCCATATCTGCAGTCAGGTCCCGAATCTGATCATGGATATCCTCATCGCTGTCCATTCCGATCGAAAGGATCTCCGGTACGAACCCGAGTGTACTGGCGGTATAATAGCCGCCGTCAAAACGGTTCGGATTTCCGTAAGAATCGGTTACCGGCGAGTTGATCTTGTTTGTAAGATACGCGATTACCAGGTCATGATCCGGATCGATCATGACCAGCGTACCGGTCCATCCCTGATGTCCTATGGTGCCGGAGGCAGATTCGGTACCGAAGTACCAGGCCCGGTCATTATCTCCTTCCCGCCACCATCCAAGACCCCAGTGCGCATCATTTATCGATTTCGGAGCGGTAAACAGATCCATTACATTACGGGAGAAGAAGCGATGATCCCCATAACCTCCGCTTAACATGATCGATGCCAGTTTTGCCAGATCTGTTGCGTTTGAAAACAGGCCGGCGTGACCGGAAACCCCAGCCATGCAGTACCAGGCTTTCTCATCATGTACTTCACCCTGAATCGTCTCCGTGCGGAACCCGTCAAAATCCAGCAGTCCGTCTCTGGTATTGCCGTTTAATTCCGTTGCCGCACAATCTTCCTTCCGGTACCCGTGCTGAAGCGGGTTAAAGGTCAGATGAGAAAGACCGATCGGTTCATAGATATTCTGTTTCAGCCAGGTATCCAGATCTTCTCCTGTCACCTGTTCAACGACATATCCGAGAATCATATAATCCACATCGGAATAGACCGTTTTCGTTCCAGGTTCATAGTCCAGCGGAGTCTTACAGATCATCGAAATCGTATTTGCACGGGTTGTCTCTCCGACTTCATTCCCGGCAAACAGCGGATTATCGGGATAGTCTTCTTTGGCCACATCTTTCCGGTACAGTTTCGGAGCACCGTATTTCGGATCTGCCGGGAACCCGCCCTGATGGCGGAGCAGATCCCGAACCGTCAGCTCTGCCTTCCAGGATTTGATCGTCTCCAGATCCGGAAGTACACTCAGATCCTTAACTGCCCCATTGGTATCGACCGGTACCTGAATTGTTTCATTCACAAATTCCTCTCCGAGAAAATCCGTTATCTTAGCGTCAATGTCGATCTTTCCATCCGTTACAAGTTTCTGAAGCGCATAGTTTGTCGCGAACATCTTGGTAACCGAGGCAAGGTCATACAGCGTGTCGGTCGTGACCTTCGCACTGTCGGTACAGGGTGACCCGTCCGGCAGATACGAGTTTACGTTCCCCCATGCCTTTTCATAAACCAGTCTTCCGTTGCGGATGATCGAAAGCTGTGCACTGGTAAATCCGTTTTCAATATCGGTCTCGATAATATCGGTAATCAGTGCCAGTGCATCCGGATTGATCCCTTCTAATTCCGGCGTCCCCTCCAGTACTTCCGGATACGGAGCATACAGGGTGACCGCATTCTTCTGATCAGCGGGCATAATATTGGATACCTGTACGGTGTTCATTCCGTTAATCGAACAATCGGAAAAATCAAGGACCCAGAGCGTTTCTCCCGCAAGTCCTTCTGTATTGACCGGATGCCCGTTGATATACATGCGGAACTGCTCTACCGTATCCGCTGTCCGGAAATACAGTTTCCCCTGCCCGTGATAGCCGGGAAAGCTGTACATACTGTTGAGCACCAGCGTGTCATCGGTATAGCCTTTCCATTCCGGAAATGATACCGGAACAAGCGTACTGATATTTACATCCCCGGCTTCCTGGGGCTGAAGCGCTACGGGCACATCCGATGGCTCAGTCGGTTCTGAAGTACCGGAAGGTTCTGTCTCCTCCGGTTCGGATGGTTTTGGAACGGATCCCGCACAGGATGAAAGGATGAGTGACATGCACAGGGCAAAAAACAACGTGACCGATTTCATTTCCGCCTCCTTGCCAATAATTCTTATGAATACAACATACTCGAAAAAACAGAAACAGCGGAACAGGCATGTCCTGTCCCGCCGCAAAAGAAACAAAACCCGTTTCGGTTATTTCCCGAAATCCAGATGGAAGGCACCGTCCGCTTCGGTACGTACCGTTACATTTACCGCCATCAGAGAATCCACGTTCGGATAATACAGCAGTCTTACGTCATAGACCCCGTCACCCTTGTCTTCGATGCTGTCGAGATCCGGCGCTCCGCCGACGATCCAGCGAACATCGGAGTTTTTCAGCTTGGTCAGGAACTCATCCAGTGAGATCTCATCACTGTAGTGCATATCTTCATACAGTTTCGTCAAAGCAGTCAGATCTTCACTTTCGGTTTCGGTTGAGAAATCATCCTTGAATACCACATTGGCATTCACATTCTGGAGATCCTCCAGAATGGTCTGAATATAGGCATACACTTCTGTGTCACCCCAGGTTTCCTTCAGCACTTTCTGATCTTCTTCCCATTTTTTCCAGGCATCTTCCGTTCTCGGGCCGATGATGTTGTCTTTCGGACTGCATGCGGCAAGTACAAACAGAACCGTCAGTGCGATGATTTGTTTTACAACAGCATTTCGTTTCATATTGTCTCCTTCTCACATCAGAATGATACACTCTCAGATTCGCTCAATCGATTCGCAGTCCGATCCAAAACAGCACTCTGTTTCCAGTCCGGACTGTAACTCTTGTTTTCTATATTCTATCGTATTCGTTACCGCATGGACGTTCCTCATACGGAAACCGTATGCCGGCATGTCACCCGTTCCACATCCGGACACTTATGAGATAACAGAGAAACGGCAGATACATCAGAAGGATATACCCACTGAACTCGAGAACACTTTTCCGGTCCAGCCCGTTCTTCCAGATATCGCCTGTTCTCTGAATCAGACAGGCAATTCCAAACAGCGACCAGTAACCGTCTACCAGACAGAATATGACCGCACAGGTCATGATGGATGCTTTTGTCGTTTTCAGGAAATGCACCGCCGCAAGAGTGATGCACAGGATCCCGGCAGAAACCAATCCCTTCCGCAGGATCCCATTTGTCAGAATCGTCACATCGTCTTCCTCCCCAGGCTCAGCTGCCAACTGTATAATAAAAATGTATCTGCTACAAAAAAACTGCCATGAAATAAAAGAACACATTAATTAAATGAATATTATTGCACTGGAGGAATACCATTATGGCGGACAAGAAAGAACTGCCCCTTGCTTTACTGGAAGTACTGAAAAAGAATACCGATGAGGATCATGTTCTCAGTACGAAAAACCTGACTTCCATTCTTGAATCAGAATACGATCTGACCCTGGAGCGGCGCACATTATATGCCAACGTTGAGCTCTTAAAACAATACGGCCATAAGATCAGCACCTGGCAGGAAAATGGAAAAGGCTATTACCTGGAAGAACATCAGTTTACCAAGCCGGAAGTGTTCCTGCTGTGCAATGCGGTACACTCCAGCAACTTTATATCTGCCAAAGAAAGCAAGCAGATCATAGATAAGCTTCTGGCTACTCTGAGCACTGCCCAGAGCCATGAATATACCGATAAGGTCTATATGCCCAAGACCGGCAAAAGCAGTCATAACCTGTTATTGGAAAACATTGCCGTGATCTCTTCCGCAATTGAAAAACGTCGTCCGATCCGTTTCACTTACCTTCACTACAATGAACAGAAGAAGCTGGTTGCCCGCCGGGAAAAGCCGTATGAGGTAGAACCGCGGTTCATTGTCTACCGGGATTCCCGTGCCTATCTCATTTCTACCAGTGATCATCATGAAGGCTTTGCCCATTACCGGATCGACCGGATGACCAATATCGGAATCATTGAAGACCGGAAAGTTCCTGCCCTGTCAAACGATCTGGATGCGTATGAGTATGCCCGGAATATGTACTATATGTTCAACGATGAACCGGTCAATGCGGTGATCCGCTGTGAGAAACGCGTACTGGATCATGTCATCGATACCTTCGGCACTGACTGCAGGATCCTTCCGGAGGATGAAAATCACTTTACCCTTCACGTCAAAGGCAGTTCCTCCGGCCTGTTGCTGTTTGCCCAGCAGTACCTGGATGCGGCGGAAATCGTGGAACCGGCAGAACTACGTCAGCAGATGACTCAGATCCTGAGTGATTCGATGAAGCGATATAAAAAGTAGACCCCTGCGCGCAGATCCTGCCACCAACTGAAACGGAGAGCCGATCAATGCCATTCACATTATCGAAAACCAGATACTGCAATGCGGTCCAATGCCCGAAAATGCTCTGGCTGAAACAGTATAAGCCGGAGGTTTTTGATGACTCCGTCATGAATGAAGCGGTGCTTCAGACCGGCAATGAAGTCGGCGATCTTGCCATGGGATTATTCGGGGATTTCACTGAGGTCCCTTATGGAAATCCTTCCGAAATGATCCATACGACCGAAGAACTGATCCGCAGGAAAACACCTGTCATCTGTGAGGCATCGTTTTCGTATGACGGTCTTTTCTGCAGTGTGGATATCCTGAAGAATCTGGGAAGAAAACAGGTGGAGCTGTATGAAGTGAAAAGTTCTACCGCAATTCATGATATTTACATCGATGATGTATCCTATCAGGTTTATGTTCTTACCCAGCTTGGCTGTCAGGTAAAGCGGGCATGTCTGGTTCACTTAAACCGGGAATATGTACGCATTGGAGAACTGAACCTGAAGGAACTGTTTACCTTTGAAGACCTTACGGAAATCGCAGTTGGGAACCACCACAGCGTTGAAGAAAACATTGAATCCTTCCGCCGGTACATGCGGAAGCGGAAGGAACCGGAACAGAACCTTGGAGCACAGTGCTTTTCTCCATATGGATGCGGATTCTGGCCCTACTGCTCAAAAGCACTGCCAAAACCGAACGTCTTTGATCTGAAACGGACCCAGCTGAACACCAAAACAAAGCTGTACGATCAGGGACTGGTATCCTATGAGGATCTTCATGCGTCCGGCGCATTGGGAAAACAGGCCGCGATGCAGGTGAGCTATGAGCTGGAAGATCTTCCGGACCGGATCAACAGGGAATCCATCCGGCAGTACCTTCAGGACATTACCTACCCGCTGTACTTCCTGGACTTTGAGTCGTTCCAGCCTGCCGTGCCTCTGTATGATTATTCTTCGCCTTATGACCAGATCCCGTTTCAGTACTCGCTCCATTATCAGAAGAAACAGAACGGGAAACTCTATCACAAAGAATATCTTGCTTATCCGTATAAAGATCCAAGAAGAGGTCTGGCAGAGCAGTTATGTAAAGATATCCCCGATGATGTCTGCGTTCTTGCCTACAGTATGACCTTTGAAAAATCGCGGATAAAGGAACTGGCAGAACTGTTCCCGGATCTCAGCCGTCATCTCATGAGCATCCATGACAATATCAAAGACCTCATCGTTCCCTTCCAGCAGAACTGGTACAACAACAAAGCGATGCAGGGGTCTTACTCCATCAAGTATGTTCTTCCGGCATTATTCCCGGGGGATCCGGAACTGGATTATCAGAACCTGGAAGGAGTCCATAACGGCCGGGAAGCCTCTGATACCTTCAAACTCATGAGCAGTATGGATCCAAAGGCACTGGAGGAAGCCCGTCAGCACCTGCTGAAGTACTGTGAACTGGATACGTACGCAATGGTAAAGGTGCTTCAGAAACTGTATGAAGCCGCAGAAGAAAAGGGATGAACTCGCATCCCTTTGTATGCCGGGCGGTACAAATGGTCCGGATCAGTCCCAGTGAGAGTTGATATACTCGATTACTACGCTGTACTCTGAATCATTTTCAATGTTAATGTCGATACTGTTTCTGCTTCGTTCCAGCATTCGCAGCAGGACATCTTTGGACTGTCCGTAGTCTTTCATGTTCGAAATCGCGTCATCTATGATTCGCTTCCAGTCCGGCTTCAGTCCGCCGTTAACCTGCATGAGATCCATTTCCGTTAGTTTTGTGTTCATCATTGGTATCCTCCTTTTCTGCTGACTGGACTACCTTTTATGGTTTCATCCGTTTATACGTATTATTTTGACAGAATCCACCCGTACAGTCCCGGACTTTTCGGATAATACCCTTCAAAAAAATTAACAAAAGCAATATTTTGGGAATAATATAAAAAATAGATACCGGAGAAATCCTCCGGACAAAAGAACATTATCGATAGCCGGGATGAAGTATGGCGGGGACATGCTCATTCTGGTCTGCGGGGGGAATTCAAAATGAAACCTAATAATCGTTTATTCACCGCAAAAAAACAGTTTTTGCTTTTTTTGCTGTGTCTTGCAGGAATCACAACACTCCTGGTTCCGCTGAGGGCGTCGGCTGAGACTCCCTCTAAAGTGGTTCGTGTCGGATGGTATGAATCAGCGTTTCACCGTACGGATCAGTTTGGCCGCCGTTCCGGATACGGCTATGAATATCAGCAGCGGATTGCGACCTATACCGGCTGGACCTATGAATACGTTGAAGGCAGCTGGTCAGAACTGTTTGAAATGCTTGTGGCAGGAGAGATCGATCTGCTGAGTGATGTGTCTTATACCGAAGCACGGGCAGAGAAAATACTCTACTCTGCCGAGCCAATGGGCGGGGAAGACTACCATGTGTTTATTGCCCCTGATAATACAGAGATCCGTCCGGACGATTTTACTTCCTTTAACGGAAAACGGGTCGGTGTCAATAAGAACAGTATTCAGGAACAGCTCTTCATCGAATGGGCCGAAAAGCACAATGTCCAGCCGGTCATTGTCGAGCTGTCCGTGAAAACACCGGAACTGCTGGAAATGCTTGAGAACGGTGAGATCGATATGCTCGTGACCCTTGATACCTACGGAAACAGCGCTGACATCGTTCCTGTCTGTAAGGTCGGTTCCGCGGTGTCCTATTTCGGCATCAATAAAAACCGTCCGGATCTGAAAGAGGAGCTGGATCTCGCAATGATTCGTCTTCTGGAGGATAACCGTGACTTTAATCAGCAGATGACCGAGAAGTTCAACCGGGCCAGCGCTGTCAACAGCTTCCTGAATGCGGAAGAAAAGGACTGGCTTGAGGAACACGGAACCATCCGGATCGGTTATCGCAAAGGATTCCTGCCGTTCTGTGATCAGGACGAAAAGACTGGAGAACTTCGCGGTGCGCTGGCGGATTATCTCTCCTTTGCCGAAACATGTGAAAAGAATGCCCGTCTCAGTTTTGAAACGATCGGGTTTGATACGGCAGATGAGGGACTGAAGGCGCTTGCCGATGGAGAGGTTGACTGTTTGTTTCCGGTCACCCTCAGTGCCTATGATGGTGAGCAGCTGGGCGTCATTCTCACGGATCCGTTTGTAAGTACCGTAATGTATGTAATTGTACGAACGGCAGATGATCCGGTTATATCTCCGGACATTGAGAAGACGGTCGCGACGGTCAAGGGCCACCTGAATCATGAGACCTTTGTCAAAGACAATTATCCGAACTGGAAGATTGCTTACTTTGATTCCAGTGAAGAAGGACTTCAGGCGGTATCGCAGGGTGAGGCGGACTGTGGGCTCGTAAGCAGCTACCGCATCAGCCGGTTCAGTAAACTGTTTTCGAAATATCATCTCTCTCCGCTTGCGACCGGACAGTCGATGGATCTTGCCTTTGCGTTGAGCCGGGATGATGACTGTCTGTATTCGATCCTGAACAAAGTCAATCGGTTAATGCCGGAAACAGATCTTAACGCTTCGCTTACAAAATATGCCCTTAATGATGAACGGGTCACCTTCATGTCGTATATGCGGGATAATCTCGCTGCCGTGATCGCTGCGATTGCAGTAGTAACCGCTGTGATCCTTTTCCTGGTGCTTCGAAATGTGAAATCGGAAGCCAAAGCGATGGAAGAACACCGGCTGATTACGGAAACGGAACGTGATTCTTTGACGCAGCTGTATAACAAGAACTTCTTCAACGCCTATGCGGAACGGCTTTATCGTGACCATCCGGAGAAACCGATGGATGCGATCGTGATGGATATCGAACGGTTCCGCACGCTGAATCTTCTGAATGGCCGGGAGTACGGAGATGAGGTCTTAAAAACACTCGCTGCCGAAATTACCGAATTCATTTCGGAAACCGTTGGAATTGCGGCTCGTACCGAAGGAGATTCCTTTGAACTCTATTGTGCCCATCAGGAGGACTATGAATCCCTGTTCAACCGGTTCCAGTCGCGGCTGGATGATGATTCCCGGGTTGGAAAAGTCCGGATCCGTATGGGTGTCATGCCATGGCAGAACGGATTAACACCCGAACAGATGTTTGTTCAGGCCTGGTCTGCCTGCGGTGCGGTACGCGGGGATTATAAGCGGCATCTTCTGGTCTATGACGAAGAACTTCGACGCAAAGATGAGCTGAACCAGCGTCTTCACAGTGATCTGGCAACCGCACTCGAAAATGGAGAGCTGGAAGTATTCTATCAGCCGAAGTTCGACATCCGGCCGGATCAGCCGGTACTGAACAGTGCAGAGGCACTGATCCGTTGGAACCATCCGGTGCTTGGAAGACTGATGCCGGGAGACTTTATCCCGATGTTTGAACGGAGCGGTCAGATCAGTGCAGTGGATCGCTTTGTATGTGAGGAAGCTGCCCGGCAGGTCGCATTATGGCGGGATCGGTACGGCATTACACTTCCGGTATCCGTCAATCTGTCCCGTATCGATGTGTTTGAACCCACGCTGTCCGATAAACTGGATGAAATCTTAAAGCGTAACGGTCTTGACCGCAGTGCGCTTCACCTGGAAATTACCGAATCAGCCTATACCGAAGATTCGGATCAGGTGATCCGCGTCATCGGAAAGCTTCGTGAGAAAGGCTATGTGATTGAAATGGATGATTTCGGGTCCGGATATTCATCGCTGAATATGCTGTCACAGATGCCGGTAGATGTACTGAAAATGGATATGGCCTTCATCCGGAATATGGAACACAGTGAACAGGATCTCAACCTGGTGAAGCTGATCCTTGATATCGCACGCAATCTGAAAGTGCCAGTCGTGGCAGAAGGTGTTGAAACCGAAAAGCAGCTTCAGGTGCTGAAGGAACTCAGCTGTGCCCTTGTTCAGGGATACTACTTCTCCTGTCCGCTTCCAGCAGCGGAATTTGAAGAAACGGTCATTAAGAAATCGTAAACGGATTTAACAGATACTCTATAAAGGGAAACAGAAAGGAAGGGTGACTGAAAGTGACGGATAAACCGAGAAAGACGACACTGATGCAATTGCAGGTTAGCCTGTCCAGAAAAATCATTTTAACGATTGCAATTATGATCACACTGATCCTGTTTGTGTTTTATTTCAAAGTTCCTAACCCGAATATGATTCTGATTGCGGGACTGGTTCTGTGTTCCGCCTTATTCGGATATGGCGGCGGGATCGTCGCAGCACTGATCATGCTGGGATATACGTTATTCTTTTTCTCCACGGATAACAATTTTACAGAGTTCACACCGCAGAATATGCAGAAGGTCATTGTTTCACTGATCGGCATCGTAGCGGATATGGTGTTTGTCTGTTCCCTGAAAAAGGAAGAAATCCGCGAATTTGAAGCGGTGGATAAACTGACAAAACAATTGAATCTTCAGAAAGAGACACAGAGTGCGCTTTTGAACCATATGCCTGCTCTGAGCTTT
Source organism: Solobacterium sp. (assembly GCA_017512725.1). GTDB lineage: Bacteria > Bacillota_I > Bacilli_A > Erysipelotrichales > Erysipelotrichaceae > Bulleidia. The sequence goes on along the minus strand of JAFWEW010000031.1, from coordinate 58,283 downwards.
TACAAGGATGCGAAAACCGGTGTTTATCTTGCCTGCAACCAGGCGTTTGCGGAATATGCGAATAAAAAGGTTTCCGAAGTCGTGGGACTTACGGACTATGACATCTTTGATCCGGAAACGGCGAAGCACTTCACAGAGGATGATAAGAAGGCACTTTCGATGGATGAGCCGTATGTCTTCTTTGAAGATGTGCCCGATGGGGCAGGCAGTCAGAAACAGTTTCAGACAACAAAACTGAAATTCATTGATGAAACCGGACGGCTGTGCCTTCTCGGTATGTGCATGGATGTCACTGAGGTTGTCAGTATTCGAAAAGAAAATGAACAGACGCGGGCTGCTTATCAGGAAGCTCTGAATAATAGTGCGATATACGAAAGTATTGTCAATGCTTTGTCCCGGGATTTTTTCAATCTGTATTACGTGAATCTTGGAACAGACGATTATATTGAGTATGGTTCCCGGACAGAAACCGGTGAATACATCAGCGAAGTGCGGGGAAGTGATTTCTTCGCGGAAGCGAAAAAGAATGCCCGGATCTATGTTTATGAAGAAGATCAGAAGCAGTTTATTGAAAGTATCGAGAAGGAAAAACTGCTGGAAGAAATCAATAAACATGGTTCCTATATTCTTCACTACCGTCTGTTGATTGACGGTACACCTTCCTATGTCAGTATGAAGGCGACACGCATCGGCCAGCACATCATTATCGGCATCAGCAATGTCGATTCCCAGGTAAAAGACCGTCTGACGGCAGAACGTGCAGTAGAAGAGAAAAAGGCCTACCGGCGTATCAGTGCCCTGAACGGAAACCTGATCGTACTGTATTTTGTGGATGCTGCGGATAATCAGTATACCGAATTCAATTCCTCCAAAGAATACAAGGAGCTTGGCATTGCCAATCAGGGAGCGGATTTCTTCAAGTCGACCGAGGAAAACAGTCTGCGTACAATTCATCCGGAAGATCAGGAACTGTTCCATGCGCAGATTACAAAGGAGAATATCCTTTCAACCATTGAGCGGGACGGTATCTTTGAGCTCGACTATCGTCTGTTGAGTGAGGGGCTGCCTACCTATGTTCGTCTGAAAGCCGCAAAGATCGAAGAAGAGGATCGCACCTTCCTGATTATCGGACTGTTTGATGTAGACGCACAGATTCGAACCGAACAGGAATACACGCACAATCTTTCCGTTGCTCGAAAGATGGCAACGATCGATGCCCTGACCGGGGTGAAAAACAATCATGCCTATTCGGAATGGGAAGAGAATATCAATACAGAAATCAAAAAGGGAGAGCAGAAACCGTTTGCGTTAGTACTCTGTGATATCAATAACCTGAAGGAAGTCAACGATCTGTACGGACACAAAGCAGGGGATACCTGTATCCGGAATGGCTGCGCAAAAATCTGCCGTATCTTCAGCCACAGTCCGGTATTCCGGGTGGGCGGAGACGAATTTGTGGTTCTTCTGACCGGAACGGATTATGCAAAGCGGGAAGAACTGCTGGAACGGGTCACTGCGGTTCCGGGGGATCCGTCGAAAATCCGGATCGGAGAAACAATTGCCGCCGGCATGGCTGAATACAGTAAAACCAGGCATGATTCGGTTCAAAAGGTTTTCGAAGAGGCTGACAGAGCCATGTATGCACGAAAACAGCTCATGAAAGCATCTGCATCGATTGTGGATACGGAAGCCGGAACGATAACCGATTCCGAATATATTCCGGTGATCAATGATCGGAAACATATCCTGATTGTCGATGACCTGGAAACCAATCGCGAAATACTGGGTGATCTGCTTCAGGATGAATATAATATTTCCTACGCTGCGGATGGCGAAGAAGCATTGGAAGAGATGCGGAATAATATCGGCGAGATCGATCTTGTCATTCTGGACCTGCAGATGCCGAAGAAGAGCGGCAAAGAAGTACTGGCAGAAATGCAGTTTGACGAAGATCTGATGTTGATTCCGGTTGTCGTAATAACCGTTGATCAGGAATCCGAACTGGATTGCCTGAAGATCGGAGCCATGGACTTTATACCGAAACCGTATCCGGATATTGATATTGTTAAAGCCCGTATTGCAAGATGTATCGAACTGTCGGAAGACCGTAAGCTGATCCGGTATACGGAGCGGGACAAGCTGACAGGACTGCTGAACCGGGAGTACTTCTTCCGGTATGTCAGCCGCTTCGATCATGTTTACAGAGATGCCGTTTTAGATGCGATTGCCTGTGATGTGAACCGGTACCACATCATAACAAAAGAATATGGCCGCCAGTATGGTGAACGTGTGCTGCGCAGTATCGGCGAGGGGATCAAAAAGCTGGCACGGGAGCTTGGCGGGATCGGATGCCGGGAAGACGGAGATACCTTCCTGCTGTATTGCCCGCATCAGGATGACTATGAACAACTGTTCCGGGAATTCGTGGCTCACGTATTTACGGATAATGAGATGGCAGAAAACATCCACTTGAGATTTGGCATATTCACCGATGCAAAACAGGAAAAGGATATTGAAGAACGCTTTGTCCGTGCGGAAACAGCGGCAGACAGCGTAAAGGATAATCCGCAGAAGCTGTTTGAATACTATCGTCAGAGTTAAAAAAGGGGCTGTAACTCCAGGATCCTTGAGAATTCTGTTTCTCAATTCACCTATTCGTTACAGCCCCTTTTTTTGTATCGTCCTTTTTTCAAAGCGGTTCAGGCGGAAACCGCCAGACTGGTATCCGCAGCCGGTTTTGTTTCCGATGAATCGATTACTTTCAGCGGTGCAGTAACAAAGAAACCAAGCCCGATGTAGAAGAAGCCGCCGACAAAGTATCCGATCATCACATTCGAGAAGACATCCGTCAGGAAGATCTGGGAATAGATGTTAAGAACACCGGCAGAAAGCAGGAACGCTGAGCCAAAGCTGTACCGCTTTGGAGCCCGCAGCGACGCAAACAGCAGGAATACCAGCGTCGAGAAATAAATGACTGCAGCGGCCTTCTGGAGGATATCTCCATCCGTGGAACGGATGAGTGCGAATGAGCCAAGCAGGCTCATGCACGCAAAGCCGATCCACTGCGGGGCAGAAGGTTTTTCGTACCGGACAAATCCAATCCCCAGCAGTAATATTCCAAGCCATTCAAGAAGGAGTCCGGGATAAAACGGCAGTACCATCAGCAGATCCCCTGCCGTAATCAGGATCAGACTGATCAGAGTAGTCCGATGCAGGCTGGACTTCACTTTGTTATACCCATACCACATGACCAGAATCAGAATCACAGCGATCACTGCCTTGAAACAGAAACGGGTGATTGTATCGAATGGATACAGTGTGCTGTATCCGTGCATGAGGTTGTACAGCGCAAACACTGAGGTTAGCGCAAACAGAACCGGAAGATGCGGTTTTGTGCCTTCGGGAAGAACCCCCTCACGAATCTTCTGCGATACACGGATCGATTTCCATACTGCAAGGATACAGAAGAGCAACAGACTGATCATCAGATCGATAAAGCTTATGCATGAGATGACCAGGTTCTTCCAGCTGAGATGGAGAATGTTGAAATCCTGAAAGGTGATTCTTCCCCTGTCCATAATCCCGATATCACCCGGTGTTTCTCCCGTATCTGCACTGCTGGCGTCACGTTTTTCATAAACCGTGTCATCCCCTTCAAACGCGATCATCGTTTCATCTCCGGCTTTCATATTGAACTCGATCTGACAGCGGACATTCCGGCTGAATTCATTCGATGTCATGCAGTCGCGGATGAACTTCACATTCTGATCCGCATTGGAAACCAGACGGACCGAATAGCCCCGGTCTTCCGGCACGATGATCTTTACCCCTTCTGCAGCGGAAAATACGGCAAAGACCGAGGAGCTTCCCTCTGCCGGTCCGCTTTCCGTTTTGTTTGCGTGAAATACTTCACGTTCCCCTTCGTATATACAGACATCGGTATTCCCGCTCACAGTGATGAGGGAAAATTTCTGATTCGGGCAGTAGATTTCATCCGGGTTATCGGAAGAAAACAGCCATGCGATATATACATCCGGGGTGTGTTCATGCATAAGGTTGCCGCCAACAGAGACGCTTTCTTTCCAGTCTAACGTTTCATTGTCATCGCTGATCGAGTAGATCACCTCAGAAAATATGAAATCCATCAGCTCATTAGCCATATCCCGGTTCTCATCGTTAATGAGATTCTTATCATCGGAAAAGTCAAACAGTGTACGCAGGGCATTACCCAGTGATTTATTATTCCAGAGGTTCAGCACCCGTCCTTCCATATTCTTCGCGTAAATATCCACAGAGGGCACGATATTCGACAGATAATACAAAGCGGTATGGAGCGCCATGTCTATCTCCACATTATTCCAGAAGGCAATGCCGGTAAGATTCTGAAAGATCTGATTCGCCCGTTCCTTTTTTTCATACCAGTCGCTGTCTGTCTGCTGAGTGGGATTCAGAAGGGTTGTGCCAAAGCGGCCATAATTCCAGTTTTCAAACGGTACCATCGGGGTCGGATCGGTTGCGCCGACGATATTGAAGATCCCGGAGTAACTGCCGGCTTCCGGATTTCTGGTTGTTGCGGGGGTGGCAAACGTATAGGCAAAGACATCTTGCGGTTCAAACCATTCACTGTCTATGACCTGAGCCGCAAAGACATTGGCAACTGCCGCTGCCCTGGAGAAGCCGCTCACCCATACCCGGATGTTTTTCTCATCCAGTCCGTTCAGTGCAATGTATCCAAAGAAACGGTCATAGATATCTTCCGCCGCATCCGCAAACCCCCTGTGCAGATCCTGATCTCCGATTGATAAATTGGAAAGCCATTCATTGTTATATCCCTGACCTGAGATGCCGATGGCAATCAGTTCATAGGTTTCGCCGTTGCGTTTGATTTCCTTATGCCCCATTGCGCTGGCAATTGTATAGCGTCCTGACATGCGGTCGTAATCATTGGTGCGTACATCCGTAAAGCCGGCTTCGGAAAGAAACGAACGGATATGTTCATCCTGCCCTTCCAGTCCTGCCTGATAATCCGCAAGACGAAAAGCGGATAAGGTAAGCCCGATCGAAGCCTGCGCCAGGCGGTGATTATATACCGAAGACGATTCAAAGAACCATCTGTCGGAGTAAGGGACTTTGACCTCAAGGTTCGAGCCGACGGTCGCGGATGGATAGACCGCTGTAATATAACGGATATCTTCCTCTTCCGCATGAACATGCATTAACGAGGAAAACAAACAGATGAATACTGCCGGAATCAGGATCAGCGGCATAAGAACGGGTCGGATTCGCTGTATTTTCATGAAATCATTTTAGCGCAGATACCGATTTACAAAATGAATCGTTTGAAGAAACGATAATGATCTCTGTAAATACTGGAGACTGACGGAAAGCGGATCGCTGCCGTGATCGATTCCCGCTGCACAGAATAACGGTTCCTGTACTCCGTCCAACTGAAAAGACCGCACCCGCGGTCTTCTCTCTTTTCATGATAATAGGTTCCTCAGAGTGTTTTCCGGTAATCGTTCGGCGACATTCCGGTCATCTTTTTGAAGACTCTGGAGAAATGCGCCACATCCTGGAACCCGACCTGTTCACTGATATCCCCGACCCGTAAGCCCGGTTCTTTCAGCAGTTCTCTTGCATGGCGGATCCGGATGCCGTTCATGACCTCGGAAAAGCTCACGCCGCATACGCTGTTGATCAGTTTGGACAGGTGCCACGGGCTGACGAATACATGTTCTGCGACATCGCTCAGCTGCAGTTTCTCGGCATAATGCTGTTCCATGTAATTCAGTGCGGATTTGACGATGAAATTGCCCGCCACCGCAGTCTGTTCACTCTCGGAAGAATCTTCTGACTTATCCCGTTCCCGCAGTGCTGCAGTCATGACCTCGATCGCTTCATTGATCTCCTGCATCTTGGACGGCTTGAGCAGAAACCGGCGGACACCGAGTGTTACCGCTTCCCGGGCATAATCAAAATCCCGGTAACCGGTCAAGATCGTTATCTCCATGTTTTTATGCTCGCTCTTCAATGCGGCGATCATGCCGAGACCGCTGAGATCTCCCATACGGATATCTGAAAACAGAATATCCGGCTTCAGCTCATTAATGATCTTCAGGCCTTCGGTACCGCTTCCTGCCGTACCTGCCACTTCGCATCCGAAGCTGGCCCAGTCAACCATTTTTGTCAGTCCCTCTGCAATGATCGGTTCATCGTCGACGATCACGACTTTATACATGCATGTGGTTCCTCTCTGAAACTAATTTTAACCTTTTACCGCTCCGGCTGTCATACCTTTGATGATGTACTTCTGCAGGAAGATATAGACAATGATGACCGGGATGATGACAAGGGTTACGGCACTTGCCATAAGGCCATAGTTGGTTCCCTCCTGGGAAGTCAGCTCATTCAGCAACCGCGTAATACCGATCATTTCCGGTCTGCGCAGGAAGAACATCTGCGTAAACAGATCGTTGTACGACCACAGGAACGAGAATACCGCTACGGTCACAAACGAAGGCTTGCACAGCGGAACAATGATCTTGAAGAAGATCTGCAGGGTGCTGCAGCCTTCCAGATAAGCTGCTTCTTCCAGTTCTACCGGCAGGGTCTGAATATAGCGTCTCAGTACGATAATCGCAAACGACAGATTACCGGCTATCGATGGAAGAATAATGCTTAACATGGTCAGCGGCCAGGACTCCGTATTGGTGATGCCCCATCCGGTCTCCATCCGGTAGACCGGGATGATCGTCGCAAATACCGGAAACATCATTCCGGCAACGACCAGGGTTTCCAGCAGCTTCTTGCCGGGGAATTCATACCGGCACAGCGCATACGCAGCCATGCCCGCAATCACCACAACAACCAGCGCAACGGTACCGGAAATCACCAGGGAGTTGCGGTAGGCGCTGAAGATGCTGAGGTTGCTGAAGGCTTTGCGGTAATTCGCAAGCGTAAAGAGATCACCGGTCGGAAGCGCAAAGGAATTGGAAAGGATCTTGTCCTTTGCCTTGAAGGAATTCATGATGACCCAGATGATCGGGTAAATCGTGGTAAGTGCCCAAAGGATCAGTATGATATACAGACCCTTCGGATCGCTGTCTCTGCGTTCTGGTTTCATATCAGTAGTCCTTCTCCCGGAAGATGACTCCGGCAACCTGTGACAGGACAATGCCAAGTATGACGATCATCACTGCGATAGCAGATCCGTAGTCGACATTCTTTACTTCCATTGTCTGGTAATACATGTACGTACCGGTCAGGAAGGTTGTTTTGACCGGCATGCCTTTCGGGAACATCGTCCACGGAAGGTCAAATACCTTGAGGGCACCGGTGACGCCCAGAATGGAACAGGTCACCAGCACATTGTGGATGAGCGGCAGTGAGATATAGCGGACCCGCTGCCAGCGGGAAGCGCCGTCGATCATTGCCGATTCATACAGTTCGGAAGAGATGCTGTTGAGGCCGGTCTCGATGATGACGAAGTAGAAGCCCACATACTGCCAGGCAACCGGGATCATCATGGTTGCCAGGGCATGGCTTTCATCCTTCCAGTCGGTCAGTGTTGTCTTTCCCAGTGCCTCCAGCATCTGGTTGAGCATGCCCTTGTCATAGAGCACGATGAGATTAAACAATAGTCCGAGCGCCGTCGCACTGATGACGATCGGGAAGAAATAGACGGTGCGGAAGAATCCGGTTCCGTGTTTTACGTTATCCACGATCAGTGCCAGCACCAGCGCAATTCCTACCTGGAAGATCAGCGTGACGATGATCATCAGGCCGGTATTCTTAAGGCTGGTCCAGATCTCCGGATCGTGGAGAATATTCACATAGTTGGTGTACCAGGGATCATTCCAGGCACCGGAAGGAACCCCAAGCGTACGAATCGACTGAAAGCTGTTCAGAATGTTCATGAAGAACGGATAATACAGGAATACCGCCATGAAGGCGAATGCCGGTATGAGAAACAGCGGCAGCCATGTTTTTTTCTTGTAGATATTCGGCATATTCGGCTCCTTTGAAAGAAACCGGCCATCTGTAGCGATTCTGGCAGACAGCCGGTTCCCCATTAATTGAGAGATTACTGCAGAGGCTGATCAGTCCTGCATTGCCTTGTAGGCGTCAATACCTTCCTGAACCGCAGCGGCAATATCCTTCTTCCCGGTTACGAGTTCCGGCATGCCGTCAAAGGTAGAAGTTCTGCATTCGCCGCTGAAGGAATCCTGTACTGCTCCGGTGAAGCTGGAGACCTTGGACATCATGGCGATTGCCTTGACCTGAAGTGAATTGAACTGTGTTTCATCAACTTTCGGTGCGTTGTTGAGTGCGGTAGCGGTATGCTGTGCGAACAGCGGTACAACTTCATCACTTGTCATGTATTCGACGAAGGAGACTGCCGCATCACGCTTCGCCGGATCATCCCAGGCTTTCTTTGTGATGTAGTAACCCATGGAGAGACCGCCGATCAGATCGGTTGTCTTGCGGGCATTCTGTGCCGGGAAGTAAGTCACATCGAAGTGATCCAGTTTTTCGGTGTCGAGCGTGGAAGGATCTTCCGGATTGCTCTGGCAGTTGGCGACGATGCCGCCGACTTTCCAGGAACCGTCGAGCAGGAACGCTGCCTTGCCATCGGTGAACATTGCGAAGGTTTCATCATCGGTTGCGGATAAGGTGTTATCCGGGAAATAGCCGAGTTCATACAGCTGTTTTACATCTTCGAGGCCGGCAACCCATTCCTTGCCGATTGTATCGTCAGCGGCACCCGGGATCTCAAGATGGTTCTCCGGTGTCTGATGATTGAAGATGCCGTATTCCCACCAGTAGTGCGGTATGTTTCCGAGTGCTGCAGCGATCGGCGCATAGCCTGCTTTCTTGATCTTCTCGCAGTCATCCAGGAACTCTTCCCAGGTAGTGTTCTCATCCGGCATTGTAACGCCTGCCGCATCGAGAACTTCCTTGTTTACAAACATTGCTTCCCAGTAGCCGTTGACCGGTACTGCGTACTTCACGCCGTCGGCCGGAGATGCGCTGATACGTCCGTCATCCATGTTGGATGCGTATTCCGGATAGCTCTTGCGGATCTCATCGATCGATACGACCTTGCCTGCTTTTACAAAATCATTGGCATCTGCGCCGTTGAAGAAGAACAGGACATCCGGTTCCGAACCGGTTTCAAAGTCGGTGATGATTCTGGTCTTGAAGTTCTCGTCGGAAGTTGCGGAGGTATCCACAACTTTGTTGCCGGTCTTGCTTTCCCAGGCAGCGACGGAGTTCTTGAAGTTCTGTGCATTGCCGTCTTCTCCGGCAAAGGTGGTAGTGACATTGAGGCTGACGGATTCTGTTGTGTCAGCAGTGGTAGATGAACCGTCTGCAGAATTATCTGCCGGTTCTGCTGTGCCGGTGCCGCAGGCAGCGAGTGTTCCTGCCAGCAGTGCGCTCAGCGCCAGATTCCAAATGCGTTTCATGATTCCCTCCATTGTTATACTGAATGTTTCGTTTGAGGAAGACCTGCACGCGGATCAGTTCGTGCATTCATCCCCTGAAGTACTGCGCATGTTCTTCATTTACAGTTTCAGAGTATTCGAAAGCGCTTACGGTTTGAATTGCTGAGATTGTGACTTTTTGACGATTATTGTTGATGTGGTATTTCCCTGGCCATCCGGTTCAATTTTCAGTCCGGATCCCTCGCTGTACACCATTTTCAGCCGTTTGTTTACATTGCGGATGCCGATCTGGCTGGCACTGACCGGTTCCGTACCGGTATCTTCCAGCAGCGCATGGATGCGTTCCATGTCTTCGGCAGAAGGTTCTCCCGGGTTGGTAACGATAATGCGCAGATCATCTCCTGCATCTTTTCCGCCCTCAATGACGATCGACACAAATCCTTCCCCGGAAGAATTGCGGCCGTGTTCCACCGCATTCTCCACGATTGGCTGAATGATAAGTCTCGGCACCATATAATCCAGGGCCTCCTCATGTTCGATCTTTGTCGTGCAGGCAAAGCGGTCACCGAAGCGGGTCTTAATGATATATAAATAGGCATCGACATATTCCAGTTCTTCCCGCAGCGGAATGATATCTTTCTTTTCCCGGTTCAGGGTCGCACTCATCATCGTGGAAAGTGCTTCGATCATCTCTGCGACCTTTTCATTTCCGCCAAGGCGTGCTTCCCAGTTGATGATCTCCAGGGTGTTGTTTAAGAAGTGCGGGTTGATCTGGGACTGCAGGGCATGAATATTCGCATCCCGCAGGGCGATCTCTTCCACATAGATCTTTTCAAACTGATCTTTCAGCTTCTGGCTCATCTCATTGAAGTTCCGGTCCAGATCAGAGATCTCACCGTTTTCCTGATGAACCGGAACCGTAATTCCGTAATTTCCTTTCGTAATCTCTTCCGAAGCAGCTGCCAGTTCTTCCACCGGTACCGAGATCCGCTGATTGAAGAAATGTACCAGGATCGCAATTAACGGAATGAGAAACAGCAGTACCAATAAGAACAGGTTCACCGGTCCCCGCCGTTCCTGATCCACCGCTTCCCGGTCGAACCGCACGGCATAAACCATCTGATTGGAACCGAGATCTTTCCGGTGGATCACCCGATCTGATCCGCTCATCCGGATCTCCCCGTTGTTCAGGGAAGCTGCCTCGGTTTCTTCCATAAAGGATTCATTTTCCCGGAATAACAGTTCCCTGCCGCAGAACACTTCAAAGTCTCTGCACTGCCAGACCGAACGGAGCGATTCAAAGATCCGCTCATCATTCAGTTCCATAAACAGCACGGCATACGGATGGAAGTTATGATCCATGATGTTCCGTACCAGATAGACCCTCTCTCCGGCCTTGACCAGTACCGTATCGGTATCAATCGCAGCAGAGGCTTCCCGGACTGCCGTTACTCCATAGGTATTAAAATACCGCTGCCCCTCCGCAAGATAGGTGCTGCCGGTAAAGTAAAAACGGTCCGGCATATCGGTATAGTACAGGCCGGTCAGCCGGTAGTCTTCATTAAACTTGTATTTTTCTCCCAGCAGACTGCTGGTACTGGAATACAGATCCGCCTCATTGCCGTCTTTCAGGTACTTCTCATATACACTGCGGAGCTGTCCGTTATAGGAAATATCCTTTGACTGGGTAATACAGTCACTGAGCCGGAGCGTACAGATCTCGGCTGCTTTTTCCATGGTTGTGGTGATCGTACGGGTGATCTGCGCATTCAGGCTGTGAGAGACCATGCCCGTGATCATGACCGTCATTAAAAGAAGCGGAAGCAGCCAGCCCACTCCCAGCATGCTTAACATGGACCATTTCAGTGACCGTTGTTTTTTCATCGTTAATCTCATCTTATGACAGAATCGGCTCAAAAACACAGTGCTTTGCGGTTCCTGCGGTCTATCCGGCATAGAAACTCCTGCCATGGATACAATACATGCCGGACATCATCCGGCATGCATGTAGTATTAATCAATATTTCTTATGCAGGTCAACTTCTTTGAGCTGCACTATTCGATGTCCAGGAACTCCCGGTAGATATTGCATACAGTCTCTGCGGAAGCCTGATCCTTCATCTCACAGAATACCCGCAGGAGCGGTTCCGTGCCGGAGAAACGTACTGATACCCATCCGCCGCCTTTGAAACAGACTTTACAGCCATCCATATAAGATACGGATTCCACTTCAAACGGAAATTCCGGCACCAGCTTATCTTCCAGGATCTTCTTCTGGAACTCTTCCTTCAGTTCTTCCGAGAACCGGTAATTGTGTTCTGCCATATACGGATTGCCGCAGGCCGCATGGATCTGGTCATGGATTTCCGAAATGCGTTTTCCGGTCACTGCGATCATTTCCGTTAACAGTGCAGCCGCATAGATGCCGTCCTTGCCTTTGATCCGTCCCTGGATCGCCATACCGCCGGAAGATTCTCCGCCGATGATCGCATGGGTCTCATCCATCTTTGCCGAGATCCACTTGAATCCGACCGGAACTTCATAGCACTTCTCCCCGAACGATTCCGCCAGCTGATCCAGAACATGGGTCGTGCAGAGATTACGCACGCACGGCCCCTTCATCCCGCGGTATTTCACCAGGTACCAGTAAAGCAGTACCAGTACATCATTCGGCGAAAGGTAACGGCCCTTGTCATCGATGATCCCGATACGGTCCGCATCACCATCCGTCGCAATACCCATATCACACTGATTGCGGATCACGTAATTGCTGAGCTCGCGCATGGCTTCCGGATTGGGTGCCGGCATCTGCCGCCCAAACAGCGTGTCATGATTGCCGTGCAGCGTATCCACATCACAGCGGGCTGTGATCAGAATGGTTTTCAGTGCCGGTTCCGATACGCCGTACATCGGATCCAGTGCGATATGAAGATTTGCCTTGCGGATCGCGGAGGTATTGATATCGTCGAGAATGGAGTCAATGTAATCATCGATCGGATCGATGATCTCGACCATCCCTTTCTTTACGGCATCTTCATAATCCATGTGCTTTACCGGAGGCCTGACTGCTGCGATATAACGTTCCACATCTTCGGTCTGTGAAAGATCCGCATCCCGTCCGCCCAGCGTAAAGATCTTGACCCCGTTGTAGAGTGCCGGGTTGTGGCTTGCGGTAACCATCATTCCGTAATGCATGTTTTTCTGCTGTACATAGTACATGACCAGCGGCGTCGGGCAGGAGTTCGCCATCAGTCTGGTATAAATGCCTTCTTCTGCAAATACTTCTGCCATCCACTGCATCGCCTCTTTGGCAAGAAAGCGCCGGTCATAGCCGATTACGATGCCTTCTGCCCCGACCAGCTCGGCACGCATTTTCTCTGCCATTGCCTTTGCCAGGATCTGCAGGTTTTCTCTTGTAAACTCATCGCCGATGACTGCACGCCATCCGCCTGTTCCAAATTTGATCATCTTCTCTCTCCCATGATTACCGTTACTTCATGTACACTGCCCGAAGGCTGGGCAGGAATCGAAGCCGTTTCCAGGCCGTCCACCAGGATCTTCTGTATTCCATGCTGAACATGGTCCGGGTTTTTCACCGTAATGCGGTATTCGGTACCTCTCCAGATCCGGGAAGCTTCAAAGCCTTCCCAGTCGGATGGAATGCACGGATCTACGATCAGCTTATCAAAATCCGGGCGGATCCCAAGCATGTAGTGGGAGGCGCTGAAATAGCTCCAGCCGCCGGATCCGGTCATAAACGGATGATGGGCACGGCCATAGGTCGTATGATCTTTTCCACTGATGAACTGACAGTAGCTGTACGGTTCCGCATAACGAGTCTCGATCCTGTCATTCTGATAATACGGGGTAAGGGCATGATAGTACTCCATTGCCTGATTGCCGTGTCCCAGCCGGCACTCCGCTCCCCATACCCATGGATTCGGGTGGGAGAAGATCGAGCCGTTTTCCTTGATGCCGGGATAGACTCTTGTCACAAAGCCGATCTCATCATCCGGTCTGGTATATGCCGGTGCATTCAGCATGATGCCCCACGGTGTCGAAAGATATTTTTTTACGGATTCCAGTGCCTGTTCGGCCTGTTCCGGTTCTGCACATCCGGAGAGTACTGCCCAGGCATTGGATTCCAGGTGTACTTTCCCTTCTTCGTTGGCATCGGTACCGATCTTTCTTCCATCGGCAGTAAACCCGCGCAGGTACCACTTCCCGTCCCAGAGAACTTCGTTGAGTTCCCGTTTCAGGCGCAGCTTCTCATCATTGTAGTGGTTGATGTCTGCTTTCCGGTCCAGCCGGCAGGCGATCTCAAGGAACCGGTTCAGTGCTTCATACAGCAGGAACGATACCAGTGCAGATTCTCCTCCGCCAAGGTTCAGGCAGTCGTTCCAGTCGGCCCGCAGACCCTTGCAGATACCGTGGTCCCCGACCTGACGAAGCGAGAAATCCAGGATCTTCTTCATATGGTCGTAAACGGTTCCCTCTCCTCCGTCACAATAGCCGAAACTTTCCAGCAGGAATCCCTCATCCCCGGTTTCCTTTACATATTCGGTAATGGAAGGAATCAGCCAGAGCGCATCATCCGAACAGGCATCCTTTATACCATGTACTTTGGACTTCCCTTCCGGCTCCGGTATGACGGTCGGAGAACGGAACGGTTTCTTCTTGTTTTCCTGTTTTGGTGCGAACCAGGAAGGCTCAAAGAGATGGATCCCGTATCCTTCCGAGGTAAGTGCCCGCAGCAGTTCCACGATCCGCTGCCGGCATTTTTCCGGATTGGAGTGAATGACGGTCATCGCATCCTGTGCGGTATCCCGGTAGCCAAGACCGGTTCTTCCGCCCACTTCAATAAAGGAGGCAAACCGGGAGAAGATCACATTGATCTCACTCTGATAGAGCGTCCAGGTGTTGATCATCGTATTCATGCCTTCATCCGGTGTATGGATGCGAAGGCAGTCCTGTTTGTTTTTCCAGTACTGTCTTAAGGTTCCATATGCCTGATCCAATACCGAGGGATCCGCATATTTCTCCCTTATCTTTCTTCCTTCTTCATATCCGCCTTCGCCAAGGAAAAACAGCAGACGTGCCGTTTCATTTGGTTTCAGGGTCAGCCGTTTCTGCAGTGCCCCGCAGTGATTGCCTCCAAGCTCTGTAGATCCCGAACACCTTCCAAGCAGTACTGCCTGGGGATCGGTTTCGGTATGATAGGTACCCAGAAATGCATCTCTTACTGCATCATAACCATCCGGTATGAAATTCCCCGTAAAGTACTGATATCCCTCTTCTTCATAGTAAAGATCATGGACAATAACTCCGTCTTTATAGGAACTGCCCGCACAGTACAGTGACATCTGAAAGTTCTGGTTATCAATGGCAATATGGTGAAAGGAAAACTCCGTATAGGAGAACAGATCCAGTGTCCGTACACGGTCATCGGTATTCGTAACCGTTACATCCCATACCAGAGCGGTTTCTCCGATCGGTACCGACATCTTCTGGCTGGCACGGATATGATCGTAATTGCATTCATATACCGTATACGAAAGTCCGTGCCGGGTCCGGTACTCTGCCTGATCCAGCGGTTTCCCCACCGGCTGCCAGGATACGGACCAGTAATCGCTGTTTTCTGCATCTCTCAGATAGATGTAGAATCCGGGACGATCCATCGGTACTGCATTTGCCCGGAACCGGGTGATCCGATGGTATTCCGGACTCCGGTAGAACAGATAGCCTCCGGCAGTATGATTGACAACTGCCGCCATCTCTTCAACCCCGAGATAGTTTGTCCAGGAGACCGGCAGATCCACCTGTTCAATCACATATTCATTTTCTGTTTCGTTAAAGTAACCGCAGCGCATAGTATTCCTCCGGTTGATTTCACTTTTATTATCAGTAATACACTGCAGTTATCCCATAACTCAGATTGTCAGTTTTTGTATGATTTTGGGTTTCCGGTACCGCTGTTCTTCGTAAAAAAAAGATGATGCTCATGCATACGCACAGAGTATCATCTCTTTCATGGTTTCCCACGGGTTCTTTGAGATCATCTCAAGAACCAGACTGAAGTAACAGAGTAGTGGCCTGAAGGTAACTGCAGCATTAGCGATCATCTCGTCCTCCATTTCCTTCTCATTTCTATATACGTCCGGTCCCGGAACGATCCACCCACAGCGTGTTTTATCCGTGCGGGGAACCTGCAGATCCGGCAATCCGGTGGATTTCAGACAGCTCAGAAGTATTCCGGATGCGCGTCTTTGAACATATCCGATACAAAGAACAATGCGGAATCATTCTCTGAATCACAGATCATTATACGGAATGAACAGCGGCATTCCATGCATTATATGCACTCTGATTCACCCGATTTCATTCATGAGCAGGTCATCTGAAACACCAGCTGTATACCCTCATCCCCTTCGGTTTTTTTCGATCCATTGAACTGCGAAGTCTACAAGATCCCTCTGACGCATATGCCGCAGCCTGGCATTCCCAAGCGATCCATAACGGACTTTCCCGGTCGTTTCAAATGCCGTACCGATTGCATCGAAATCCTCTCCGTCCACATACAGGGTTTCATATTCCTTCCAGACACGCTTTCCGTCCTCAAGCACGGCACTGTGTTCTGTTACCAGGTGTTTTCCAGGGTAGTCTGCACGTGCATCCGCAAGATGAAGCGAAGTGTTCTTGTCATAGCCAACACCGATCAGAAGTACGCTTCCATCCAGTTCATAGAGCTTTCCGATCGGAGATCCGTCTCCAAAGATATTGGACAGGTCATGATCTTCTGTAAGATACTCTGCATATTTTCCCCAAGCGGCCACAGAACGGGCCGGATGATCACTGCGGCATGTTCCCGGCCAGATACGGAACAGTTCTGCCACTGCCCCCATCGTATTGGTCGGGGTAATGCGTTTGTTATAAGCAGGCCAGTTTTCCCGGATCATATCCCAGTATTCTTCTTCCACGGTCCAGTGCACTCCATCCACTGGATCAAGATTCTTCCAGGACTGTGTGGGCATCATAATGGTCCCTTCTTTACCAACGGTTTCGATCAGGGCTTCAATAACCGTCTGGGCCCCGCCGCATACATATCCCAATGAACCCAGGGAAGTATGTACCATCAGGGTCTCTCCCTTTTGAGCACCGGTATCCTGAAATGCCTGTACCAGTTCCTCTTTCGTAACAGGTTTCATATGAATTGTCTCCTTAATGGGTGTGGCAGACGACGAATTTATCTGTCTGCTTTAACTGTCGTCATTAAATTTAGTCTAAAGATGGATAAATATGAAGAAGCCAGCTCTCCACTCAATATAAGGGAATATTAATCAGCCAGCCGGTACCGGATAAAAAACTGAATCTTCGATGGCTTTGAGTTCAGGAATGCCATCACTATATTGGACCATCTCAATCTTATCCAGTTCTTTGAGTGCAGCCGGTACATCAAGATAATTACGTTTAGTGGTAATTTTACAGGAAGTTAAGAATATTTGTGTGCAATATTGTTCGTCAAAAACCGTCGTATGCGAACGATTATTAATATTGTATTTTTTCGTGTTCACACGATAAAATCGTATTTTGTATTTTTCTAACTCTCTCAAGACTTTTTCCATCAATATATGCCTTTACTGCCTCAGGCATTCCGCCTGTAAAGTAATATTGCCGAAGTAATTCTTTCCACTTAAAACTGATAGAGGACAATTCGTCCAATTGGGACTTACAAATCATTTGGCATGAGATATCGCCATCAACCGCAAGGACAAACTCTTCAAAATTCATTGGATACATATTGATTTCGTCAATTTTCCCTACAGGAAAGGATGATTCACTCCGCAGCTTAAGACCAAGCAAAGAACCTGCAGCACACACGCAATACTCCGGAGCGTCTTCGCAGAAGTATTTCAATGAGTCAACTACCCGGCACTGAAGTACCAGGCTTGAAGGGCACCTGTAATAGCGTGCACATCAACTTACCCGAATACAGCAGACTTGTCAGCCGGATGATATCCAAGCGACAGAGGTCTTACCAATGGACGGGCGGTTATCGTAGTGAGTTGCCAAACTACGAATCAAATCTGTTTACGTAATGTTTAATGCGATCCCTGCTTCATGAAATGACGCAAGACCAGCATTCCTGATATTTACCGAAGCGTTCACATCCCGTAAATGGAACACCCCGCATTTCGGACATGTCCATTCTTCCGTGCCAAGCTTAATACGGGAATCTCCTTCCATCACATTCCCACAGGCACTGCATGTCTGTGTCGTGTACTTCGGATCGATCCGGATAAAGAGTTTTCCCCGCTTGTCACAGTCCTGTTCCAGAATACGCAGGAACTGACCCCAGCTGACATCGGAAATCGCTTTTGCCACCTTGTGATTCTTCAGAAGATTCTTTACTTTCAGGTCTTCCACGGACAAAAGATCGTGGCTTTTGACCAGTTTGTCTGCTTCTGTTCTCTGAAAGTTCAGTCTCTGTCTGGAGATATGGCGATGGATTTCAGCTACTTTCAGTCTCTGTTCCTGATATCCTTTGGATTCATAGAACTTACGGTTTTCCTTCTCCGCCCGTTTCTTCCTGTTCGAAAGCTTTCTCTGCGCCTTGATCAGCTTTCGCTCGGAGTTCTTCAGATAACGGGGATTCTCTACAACATTGCCTTCAGAATCGGTAAGGAAATTCGAAAGATTCATATCGATCCCACAGGCACTTTCGGTTTTTGGATAATACGCTTCAAATGGTTCATCAGACCCCAGCGCAAGGGAAACAAAACAATCACCAGCACAGTCGATCCAGATCTTTACAGAACCGATACGTGTTGGCGAAGTACGGTTAAAAAGACTTTCGATCTTCTGTTTCGATCCCTTAAGCCGGACTCTTCCAAGCACAGGAAGATGGATGTGCTGTTTATCCAGAAAACGCACAGATCCCTCAAACAGTCCGATCCCGTTCTTCAAAGATTTCGAGGTGTAGTGATTGCTTGTCTTATAGGAATAATCATTTCCTTTTTTGTGAAACGAAGGAAGTCTCGTTCCGGGAACCTTGCGATACATATCCCATGCGCTGCGGTAGTTCTTGATCGCATTAAGCACCATATCGGAATCGATACCGTCACCAGATAGAAAAGGAACCGCATTCTTGATATGTACTGCGTCCTGATAAGCATTTTTAAGATAGGAAAGTCTGTCGCGATCTGCAGGAGAAAGATGTGCTGTCTTCTTCAACAGAAAAATCTCCTGGTTTACAGCAACCAGACGATTGTAGACAAATCTTGAGGCACTTCCGTTTTTGCGGATGATTTCCTTCTGTCTGTCAGAAGGATAGATTCTGAGAACAATACCCGCACGGAAGAACATATCATGCATGGATTTCATATCTAAATTATACTACATATGACATAAGAAAGATATGTTATACTGTCTTTAACTAAAGGAGATATATCATTTCGTATGAAGCGGCATATAGACAAGATTCCGGAAGCACATTATGAACGTGGATATGTTTATAACCTTCACTATCATCTGATCTGGGTAACAAAATACCGCAACCCCTGTTTTGTCTCAGAAGAACTGGTCAATGAGATGAAACAGATCCTGAACGACATTGCCAGTACTTCCGAGATCGAGATCGAAGAACTGGAAGTAATGCCGGAACATGTACATCTTCTGCTTAGCTTCAAACCCAAATACAGCATTACGGATGTAGTTAAGAACCTGAAAGGACACTCTGCCAGAATCTTTCTTTCCAATCATCCGGAAATCAGAAAAGATTCTTTCTGGGGTGGTAAACTCTGGTCACCAAGTTATTATGTCGGAAGTGTTGGCAATATGAGCAAAGAAACAGTACGGCAATACATTCTTAACCAGTATGACGGAAAACAAGGCGATTCCTCCCGGGATTGAAATCCCAGGATTCCTCGCTACGGCAATCATTGAATTGCCCGTGGCACTTCCTGAATTTCATCAAGAACTATTAATGTTGTCTCCGGCTGAATATCCACCCTTGTTAATGCACTGATCCCCCTTATCAGTCGCTGAACATCAAAATCATCCTGAAACAGTGTTTTTGCGGATTCGTTTTTTTCGCAGTTCAGATATGCCGTATTGAGGAATTCACGTCTTCCGAAATCCTTAAGCACCCAGGTTTTCCCCGCCTGACGAGCACCTCGAAGAATAAGGGACTTACGATCAGGATTCGTTTTCCAAGCCTTTAATTTCTCGAATACCTGTCTTCTCATATCATCGTTTTACATAAAAACAGGCGAATAATCATACAAAGGTAACATTTTTCGGCACGAATAATACCTGATTTGTTACATTTTTTGGCACGAAAATTAAGTAAATAGTCACACTTTTTGGCACGAATACTTCAGTCAGTGCACTTGTTTCCATGCTGTTCTCAGCTGTGCAGCCGTTCCTTTACGGCCGCAACGAAATGAATCGCTTCATTTTCACTGGCACCTTTTTCCATCAGCAGATCGATCAGCTGATTCTCTGCCGCCAGCATTTCAAGTTCGGTATACGCATTCCGCAATAACTGAAATGCCATATCGTAGTATTCATCCAGGTTCATGATTCCCCTCCGTTTCTCTTCTGTACGGTTACTGTTTTCTGAACGAAACGGTTCACAGCCATTTCTTCTTCCGGAAAATCACCAGGCACAGGATAACAATCAGAATACTGACCAGAATTACGACCGGATAACCGTATTCCCACTGCAGTTCCGGCATATAGCGGAAGTTCATACCGTACCACCCGGCAATTAATGTCAGCGGCATGAAGATCGTTGTGATTACCGTCAGGATCGTCATCGTCTGGTTCAGATTCACTTCAATCTGGGAATTATACAGGTCCCGTACCTGAATGGTATGTTCCCGAAGGGAATTTGCCGAGTCATAACGCCGCATAATCCGGTTCATGAACAGGTGCATGTACCGCAGGTTCTTCTCCTGGAAGAACTCGTTTTCGTTCTCTTCCAGTTCCTGTGTCATATCGATTACCTGTTCATAATGAACCAGCAGCTCACGTACATCACTGCGGATCTCATTTACCCGGATGAGACCATCTTTTGTAGAAGATTCCAGCATCGTATCTTCGATCTGGTTCAGTTCCTGCTCGTATTTTTCCATTAACGGCAGGTCGGTTTCTACGATCTGTTCCAGAAAGTCATACAGGAACCGTTCAAGACATGGCTCCCGCCAGTGTTTCCGTCGCTTGATTTCCCCTATCATCGCTTCTGCCGTTCCGCTGTTGTCGATAAACACGACGCCCTTTTCATCCAGCGCAAATGCAAAACAGGCAGGCGGAGCCTGGAAGTTGTTCCGGTCCGGTATCTGGAAGGATCCGGTCAGGGAATCATAGTTTACTTCTGCCTTGGTATTATGAATTCCCTCGATATCCAGATCCAGATCAAGGTCGATGCCCAGATCAAACAGATCCCATTCCGCTTCCCACTCCAGCGTCGTCAGTACTGCCGCGTACTGAAACTTCTTCTGACTGTGAAGCTCCTCTGCGGTACACTCCCGCATATTTTCATCCAGCAAGTAATAATGTCCCATTGTTCTCTTCCCGTACGTTCCGTTTATCGGAACGTTCTTTCTTTCATTATTTACTTTATCTTTGTTAATAAGTATGCGCGATCTCATCTGCCCCAAGCAGTTTCAGCAGAAATTCTTTCCAGAGCGGTGCCATCAGACTGTGGGCTTTACTGTTGGGGTGAACACCCGGATCCTGCCTGCCGTTCTCATTGAAATACTCCAGCCGGTCCATATCATAATTCGGATCAAAGAGATGCGCATTATAGAGATCCAGTACCGGTATTCCATGACGCTCTGCCACGGCTTTCAGCAGTTCCACATACTGATCACACTCTTCTTTGGTTACGCCCCAGTACATGATTGAATCCGTTGCACTGCTGTAGCCTTCTCCCAGGTTCCAGGGGGTCGGGGTTGCGATGCCGATTGCGATATCCGGTGCCTTCTCCCGTATGTTTACAATCGTCTGGTTCATACAGCCGCCAAGGGTTTCCGTTCCTTCATCTTCGGCCGTACCAACGGTATATCCCCGTCCAAGGTCATTAAAGCTTCCGAATATCGTGATTACATCCGCATCGGTAAAGTCGATCTGTTCGATCCGCTCATAGAACGGCTCATAGGTGGCAGGTACTTTATACCCGGTTGAACTGCGCCCGTAATTCTCAACTTCACACTGAAAGTCTTCCTGAACATAGTCATAGTAGTGGGTATCTGCCGCGATATTCTTTTCGGTGATGCTGTCACCAAGTACGATCCACTTAATCGAAGAAGGATCAAACGTGGGTTCCGGTGTCGGCTCTGCGGTTTCTTCGACCGGCACTTCCGTTTCCGTTACCGGCGGTTCAGTTTCTTCCGGTACCTCTGCCGGTTTCTTCTGACAGCCGGCAAACAGGAACAGAACCAGGCTGAGCATTATCATTTTGCATATCGTATGTTTCATAGAAGTCTCCATTTTATTCTTAGTAATAATTCCATCGTTTTCTGCAGATATTGTATGGCATCTGCTTCACGAAGCTTCTTTCTGCAGTACTTCCCGGTTTAACAGATCCAGGCTGTCGGCCTGCAGCAGCAGTTCCAGATGAAGCAGGATGACCCGGGTCCCGGTACACAGAAAATCCATAAGCATCACAAGTGCCGCTCCGATCGCAAGCCCTTCTGCCGGTATAAGCAGCTGGGCCATCATGACCGAAAGACCAGAGATATTCCCGGCCGGCACCGGAGGGGTTGCCACGGCAAACAGCGTACCGAGGATCGCCAGTGTAACCCACCACCCGGCATCTGCGTTTACCCCGTAGCACTCTGCCAGAAATGCCGTGGCAATAATATACAGCGACGTATAACTGCCTCCAAACAGAACCGTACCGATGGGATAAGCCATCTCGGAATAGGAAGAATCGATGCCCAGTTTCGTTTCATTGATTTTCAGTGCGGAAACAATGGTCGAAGAGGAAGAAGCAGTGGTAAGCGCGATCAGAAAATCGGGCAGGACAATCGATAAGAGTTTCCCGGGTTTTATCTTCAGCTTCCGGCAGGTTACCCCAAGATAAATCACGAGGGCTGCTGCTGAGAAAACCACACAGAGAAGCAGCGGCTTCCAGAACTGCATCAGCCTTTGGCCGCCGTCATTCCAGAACTGAATGACCAGAGAAGCGAAGATATATACCGGCAGGAACCCGCAGACAAGCATCAGGATGCGCATCATCACAAGCTGTGCCTGCACGAACAGCCTCCGCAGCTCGTCGGTATGATTTCCCATCATTAACAGAACTGCGCCGGTAACGGCTCCCAGAAAGACGATCTGCAGTGTATTGTTCTCCAGAAACGGAAGAACCGGATTGGAAGGAAGGATCCCAAACAGCATGTTCAGTACCGCATATACCGGTGCACCTCCGCTTCCCCCGGACTTCAGCGGGAAAACAAAGCGCACTGCAGCCGTACAGACGATGGAAAACAGTACTGTTATCACAAGAAAGCGGGAGATCATCTTTTTCCCGACCCGGCCCAGTGCTGCAGTGCTTCCGATCCCGCAGATACCGGTCACGACATTCAGGTAGATCAAAACCCCAATAAACGTATTCAGAAGATTCAGAAATCCGTCTTTGAGGAATATAAGCGCATAGTCGGAAATCCCGGTCTTTACGCCTGCCGGCAGATACTTTCCAAGATAACCGATCACGATTGCCGCAAGAAAACTGCCGACCAGGATCCATTCCGGATGGAACTTTGGCCCCGGGACCCGGAGAATCAGCTCGTTCTTCCCGCCTCTCCAGCGCCAGAACGGCAGGATGCCGGTGTGTTCCAGGAGAACGGCTGTAAATTCTTCTGTCTCATTGTCGGAAGGCTTTGTGGGATCATATTGTTCCCCGCTGTAAGCGACTCTCAGCCTGCAGATACCAAACCGTTTCTGGAAATACAGTACCGCTTCCACCGGTTCCTTTCCGTGTATACAGATATTGTTCAGAAGCTCTTCCATCGTCATACGGATGCGAAGGATATCCGTATTCTTAATGCCGGCACCCTCAAGCCAGCTGCGGATCGTCTCGGATGCTTCATCCACTCCTGCACGGTCCAGCCGGATGCTTTTTTCATAATTCTTCATAACGGACGCCTCCGTTTCACTTCGTCATTATCGCAGATACAGCATTTTCCACAAAATAATGTTTTATTCCCGGCAGAGAGAACAGCATCGGCAAACCCCGGGTACAGAAACGAAGAAGTATCCAACAGTACCTGTTCCGATCCCAGCATAAGTACAAGGGAAACCACTGGTTCATACAGAACGGCCCTGAAAGTCACGGTCCGGTTCATTCATGCACGCAAATCTGTTACTATAGTAAAAAGCAGAGGTTCAACCATGAGATTTTCACTGAAGCATAAAGCAGTTCTGATAATCATCGCGATCACTCTGGTTCTGAGCGCGATCTCAATTATCGTCAGCGTACGATTCGTTTCGGATATTATCCGGAACAATTTTGAAAACGAAGCTACGAATCTGTCCCGTACAGTAGCCGCTGTCGTAGATGCAGATGCGGTGGAAAATCTGCGGAATGCGACAGAAAAAATATATGATTCGATCGATGCGGAGAAACGCGTCTCGAGCGATGACTGGGGTTCCGATGATTTCTATGCGTATCTGGCTAATTTTGAAGCACTCGCCGATACGGAAGATTACAAGACAATTTATAACCAGATCCGGAAGATCCAGGATGTAAATAATGTCGACTGCATCTATCTTTCCTTTGTGGAAACGGAATCCGAAAAATTCGTTTACCTGGTAGACGCCGCCGAAGAGGATCCGTGCCCGATCGGCTGTTTCGATCCGCTCTATGAAGAAAACCGGAGACTCCTGGAAGATCCGACGATCGGATTTCCGACCTATACAACCAATACCGAGGAATACGGTTATCTGGCCACATCCGGTACTTCAATTTACAACGATGAGGGAAACGTAGTTGCCTATGCAATGGTAGATGTTGCCATGCCGTATATTGCTTCTGCACGCAACCGAATGCTTACGATCCTGCTGGGACTGCAGGCACTGGTCATCGCAGCGGTCATTGCCCTTTCGACGATGCTGGTAAACCGTGCTGTCGTTAAACCGGTCAATCAGCTTTCACAGGCTGCCCGGAATTATCAGAATGATGAAGATCTGGCAAATCACAGCCACTTCAAGGAACTCGATATCCATACGAATGATGAGATCGAAGATCTGTCCGAATCGATGAAAAAGATGGAACATGATCTGAACGACAAAATCGCAAATCTTCTTAAGACAACCAAAGAGCTTAACGCATCCCGCATGGAAGTCAGCAAGTTGAGCGAGATTGCCATGAAGGACGGTCTGACGGGTGTCCGCAACAAGCGGGCCTACGATAATGACATGCAGGTACTGGAACAGTCTCTGAACGAGGGCTCGGAGGGAGCTTCTGATTTCGGACTGGCAGTCATCGATCTGAACGGCTTAAAACGGATCAATGACACCTATGGTCATGAGAAAGGTGATATGGCTATAAAGAAACTGTGCAGTATCGTCTGCTCGGTATTCTCACATTCACCGGTCTACCGGTTCGGCGGAGATGAATTCACTGTAATCCTTAAGGAGCAGGATCTGAACAACATTGAAACCCTGACAGACCGTTTCAACGCTTCTCTGCTGAAACTGGAAGAAAATGACAGCCTTGATCCATGGGAAAAGGTTACCGCCTCCATCGGCTATGCGGTATTTGATCCGGAAAAAGATGAAACCCCCGGGGGAACATTCCGGAGGGCCGATCGGGCAATGTATCTTCACAAACAGGAAATGAAGGCACAGCTGGAATAGTCTTGCTGTGCAACTATCTCAGGTATTAAAACCGCTCTTCTTCCTGAATCCCGCTGCGATTCTGATGCGCAGACCGGGCAGGAGGGAGAGCGTTTCTGTTTTTCTCCACCACAGAAACAGAATCAACTAATGAAGCTTCAGCTCCATGAAGTTCTTGTTTTTTACAAATCCAAAATCCGCATACAGCAGAACCCCCTGATCGGATGCGGTAATCTGTATCACCCCGCAGCCATATGCCTTCGCTTCTTCCGAGATACGCCTTAGCAGTTCTTTCGCGATACCCTTGCGGCGATAGCCGGGATCGGTATACATGCTGGACAGCAGTGCGATCTTACCGCTGGGGCAGGAATAATACGGCGGCTTCTCCACAAAGGAAACTCCGCTTGTGGCAATGATCTTCTCCTGATCCAGTGCAACCCAGGATACAAAGGTTCCGTCTTTCATATGACGCTCATAGTAATCCCGCAGTGCCGGCACAAGATCAACCGTCGCTTCTGCCCCTTCTTCTTTGAGCTGGCGAATGCGCATCTGTATAAATATCTCAAGATCTTCTGGTCTGAGTTTTCGGCAGGTAAATTCCATAGTTAGATTCCCTTCGTATTCCTGTTCGTTTAAGAATCCCTTCCCGGTTTGCCAAAGCAGGAACGGTCATTTCTGCTTCGTTTCATAGTTTTTAATGAAGTGCCGGCTGAAGGCTTCTGCCTTTGCGAGCAGTTCTTCTTTCTCCTGAGGTGTGCGGTCACACTGATGGATTAAAGAAGAGATCGGTGCAGTGTAGGCAAATGCCAGCATCGCCGGATCTTCTTTCCAAATCACTCCCTTTTCCATCATTCCCGCAAAGATATGCGTAAAGATATCTGCAGGCCCGCTCAGGAAATACTTCGACGCAAACTCCCGCATCCGCTCATCCCGGAACTGTTCGATGGTGATCAGTTTTCTTGCCCGGATGATCTTTTCATCCGTTACCGTAAACTCCACCATCTTTCTTGTCAGAGCAACCAGTTCTTCCCCCGATTCCGGGATGGGCGGCAGATGTTCGGGAGAACCAAAGTGTTCATCATAGTAGACCACCAGTTCATCAAACAGCGTGTTCCAGATTTCCTCTTTACTGCGGAAATGCTTATACATCGATGACTTAACAAGTCCCAGTGAGGAAGTCAGCTCACGGATATTGGTACCGGTATAGCCGTTCTCTGAAAACATCACCAGCGCTGCCGCAAGGATTCGTTCTTTTGTGCCCTTTGCCATAAGCACCTCCTGATTAACTTATCTTCAATTATAGTGAACGGCAGGTCACCCTACAATCTGTTAGAAAACTTCTTATTCCAGCTCAAATCACCTGGTAATTTATAAGAGTATCCGGATTGACCAATATTCCCATACAAAAATTGATCTAAAATATTTATAAGAACTCACAGAACTGTTTGAACAGAAAGGAGAATCAATGCCAGGCAAGCTGTTTGAACCAGCGTATTTGAATAGCTGGACGGCAACAACCCTTCACCTTTTTTATGCTGCATCCGAAATACTCCGTCTTGACCCTGTTCTCGACCGTCTCCTTCTGGAAAACATTGCCCGAAATGCAAGCGGTACCGTACAAAAGGCTGCACTGCGCCAGCTGAAGAGTGATACTGTACCAAAACCGGAACTGGTTTCCGATGGCTTCTTTGATGAAGAATATCTGCTTCTTCAGGAACAGGTTAAACGGGTTGGTTCTATTGAGATACTAAAAGAAGCAGCTGAACACGGCCCTGATATGACCGCAAGGTTTGCCCTGTCCAGGCTTACCGGTCATGTCTTCCCTTCCCCGAACGAGGACCGGATCAGTCACCGTACCTATGAATGCGGAATCCTGGAAGGTCTTTCGGAAGAAGAAAAACAGGAATTAACAAAACGCATCGTAAGCGAAAGAGGATGGTAGTCCATGGAACAGTCTTATCCGTATTATCTTGTGAAAAAAATAAGAATTCAGGATGTGGCCAGAGCACATCAGGATGAAGATCTCCGCAGTATGGTCATTAAGCTGAATGAAGCCTGGGAAGGACACGGGCGTATTCTGATCCGCTGGTCCGGTATCCCCACGGAAAACATGGTGATGGCCGAAGCGGAAACACAGGATCTCTGCAGGGACCTGCTGAAGGAATTTCTCAACGGAATGGAGGAGCGTGGATATCTATGACACGGTTTACAGCACAAACAGACAATCCGGAAGTAACAGTTTCAATCGAACAGCTTTCCTTTGAAGGCCTCGATGGCATTGAAGTAACCGGTACCGGGGAATACCGTTACCGTACGATCCCGGGATCCGTCGGTGTAGATCTGCACCTGACCCTGAAGAATACATCTTCCGCATCGATCAGTAAGATCTCCTGGCAGGCAGAAGTAAAAGATCCCAACGGAACCGTACTGGAAGTCATTGAACGGGTCTGGAACGGATATGATATCCCGTTTGGCCCGGAAGAAGAACTGGGCTGCCGGGGTTATCGCAGCTACAACAGTGAAACCGTACCGCCGGTCCTTTCCGTGCAGGTACGCATTACACAGGTATTCACCACCGAAGAACTCCCTCCAACCCATCGGCCGATTGCCGGAGAATACCTGTATCAGGCCTTAAGCAATTCTCATATGGCTAATATAAAAGAACATCCTCCGGTATCCGCAGATCTTACGATCGACCGGATGGGAGCACGTTCGGTTGCTCATGTGACAAGTGAAAACGGACTGGCTGAAGTAATCGATGCCTTTGTGAAGATCCGGATCCGGAATGATCACGGAGCAGCGGTCACCGACAACTACAATTCGGTACGGTTTACCTTTGATGACGGAGAAGTAACCGGCATCAGTCTGTTGTTAAAGAATCTTACCCTGCCAATGCGCAGAGGCGAGGTCTGTTATGAACTGGATGACTTTGAACCGTTCTGGAACCTGATGTCACGCCTGTGCGGAACCCGGGAAGATGACCGGTTTGCCCATAGACGCGGATGGTTCTGATCCGTTTCAGAGAATACCGACCGTTCATGACAGAACATTGATAAGAATCCGTACAGACTGCTGATTCATAAAGATGCACTTCAGGCCGGAATTCCCAATGAATGGGGTTTTCGGCTCTTTTCATTGGCACGTCAGCGGATCACATATGGCCAAATATTCCGAGATTTTTTCGGAATTAATAAAATCTCGGAGTGCATTCCTGAAGTCAAAGACGTCTGAGTAATCACAAACACACCGGGTAGAGATCTATCCGGTGTTAATTCTTCTACGATTTGTTCGTTTCAGCAGGAATTTACCAGGAAGTAAAGAGAAAAAGATTCTGACGGGCATCATCGGAAGGCTGCGGGGAGGTTCACGCCCTGAGAAACTCAAGCAAAGGCTAGTGAATCAGCCAGCTGTAATCTTGTCTGCAGTCAACGATATAATCCACATAAACTGTATTGTCCTGAATCTGGTACAGCACAAGATACCAGTTTTCAACAAAAATCTTGTGATACTTATTATGTGGAATATACGCTTCCTCAAAAAAGGGATAACGATTAGGGGTATGTTCTAAAGAACGAATCGCTTTAATAATATCTTTCTTTTTCTTCATTGCTGCCTGTTTATCCGCATTCGCAAGAAATCTTAAGTGTACGGCAAGCATCTGTTTTGCTTTATCTGAAATAATGACATTGTATTTCGGCTGAGTCATACAGTCACACCTCTGAAATCACCTGATCGAGGTATGTATCCAGCTCATCAACTGTGCAGCCGTTTCTTCCGGCAAGCCTATCTTCTTCGACAGCAATTAACTGCTCTCTTAAACTCAGCATTTTTTCCCTTCGATTGTAGGTTTCCAAATCCATTACAACCAAATCACCTTCACCATTCTTAGTCAGGAATACCGGTTCAGCAGTTTTCCGACAAAGCTCTCCGATTTCGTTGTAATTCTGGCGTATTGCTGCAGATGGACGGATAATCATCTCACGGCCCTCCTTTTCGTAGTATTATTTTATCATAATTATACTAATCTAATACAATCCCGGCTATCCTCGTCGTTATTTTGGCCCTGTAATTCTGCTTTCGCAACAGAAAACCGCATAAGAATGCGGCTTCAAGATGATTTTTACAGTTTATTAACAGTTATAGTGGAAATTGAACAGGCAGTTAAGAATGTCCTGTTCGCAAGGATCCCCCGCTTCAACGCACGCTGTGTACAACGGGCGTAAGTGGAGGGGAGGTTCAACGTCCTTATTAACTTCTAATAGGCAATTTCTACAGGGAATACTGTTACGTTTTTCGGTTCATGTTTTCTGGCATTATATAGAGTCAGCTTTTGCTGCATATTCATCCAGCTTTCAGCAGATGTTTTCGTTGCTGCAGCAATCCGCAATGCCATTTCGGGGCTTAATGCAGCTTTCCCATTGATGAATTCCGAAAGTGTTTTCCTGCTTACGCCAAGCATTTTCGCGGTTTGAGTTATATTCATATTTAAAGGCTTCATTACATCTTCCCGGAAAACAACTCCCGGATGCGTTGGTTTTCTAATCATATTGTTCTTCTCCTTTCAGTGATAATCCATGTAGTCAACAAGATATGCATCCTGACCCTCGAAATAAAATGTCATTCTCCAGTTTCCATTCACAGTAACTGACCACATGTCTTTTCTACCGCCCTTTAACTGATGCAATCTGTAACCCGGCAGGTTCATATCCTGAGGACTTGTGCTTGCATCTAATCTATCAAGCATTCTTGCCAGTTTTGGCGCATGACCTGGTTGTATTCCTTTTTTGGATCCTGTTTCAAAAAAATCCTTCAGACCCTTATGCGCGAATGATTTGATCATACGCTCTCATTGTAACCCGTAACGTTATATGTGACAATAGTCCTGAACCATACTTTATGTCCACTAAAGCAATTGAAAACCGCAATATTATGCGGCTTTCAGAGACTTTTTGTGAGATTTCAATGGTTTTAGTGGGTATTTACTTGGAAGTTAAGAATTTCCCTCCCGCAAGGTTGGAACGCATCATCGAAAAAGAAAAAGCGGCAAATATTAGCTTGTTTCGTTTACCGAAAATACACTGCCCAGCACTTTCATGAATCTTCATTCGGTAAACTGCCGATTTGGTGAACTTCGATTTACAAAGTAAACTCCAGATTACGTTCTATGCACCATCTGCGTGCAAGCTTCCAGTAATACTGATCTTCATAGTCATACCAGGACTGAATCATCCCGTAACCGATTAGTGTATCCTTAAATCTTCGGAATGCCCTTTTACCCCTGATTGCTATAAGAAGTTCGTGTGCGAGCCGGTCATCCTTGAGTTCATCGATATAAGCTTCCATAATCCGATACTCATGGATGTCATACTGGCTCGGAAGTGCATAAAAACGATTCTCTTCATCGTCTTCTATCTGAGCCATCAGTTCTTCATCACCATCTTCAAAATCAGCAGCCCCTGTTTCCATGTTCGGCAGCATGATCACTTTCATCTCTTTGGTATCAAGGTACTGATCAAATACTTCATTTGCACTTTCGATTGCATCATGAACAAGATGCAGTGGTACTTTCTTAACTGTTTTACTCATCCAATTCACTCATAATATCATCCATGTCTTCCAACTGATTTGGTGTCATGGCAAGTATATCCTTTCGTTTTACTCCTATTGGTGGATGTGCAAGGTAGTACCTGCGGGTTTCCTCAATATGCTCTTTGTACGTCAATTCTCTGCCCGTTTTATCCGTAATTCGGATTTGTGCAAATCCGTCTGCAGCACCACAGAAAGGGCACGTTTCGGGGTTGCTGTCTGCGTCAAACCTATGCCAGCATTCATTACATTGAAAAATCATAACCAACTCTCTCAGCCTATTATCGCCCGGCAACGTATTTATCATCATTTACACGTTTGCAAATCCAATATCCGTGCTTTCTAAAGTTATCTTTTTGCCTGGCCATACTTATCATTGTTAGCGCCTGAAGAAAACAGCCATTCAGGGACCAGAGAATTTTTCTAATTTGAGTTCACTGAATTTCACCATCCGCAGATATTTCACAGTCATATTGACAATGGAGCCCCTGCACTATTGATTGATAATCACATTTTTTCGATTAGTATCAATCTGTAAGACTTTTGTATGTATCGTATAACATATCCCAGTGTTCCTTACAGAATGAATAACCGCTCATAGCCTTTTTATTGCAAACATACTTTCCGTTAGACTTAAATTCGCAAAGTCCGGTACGATCTGATGTACTTGTTCTAGAAGAAGTTCCATTTAGACGTTCATCAATAGCATCTCCCATTCCCGCCTGGAACTCAGAATCATTAATACACCCGTCCTTATTCTTGTCATATTTTGCCCAATCACTTCCCGCACCATAAGGTTCTCCATCACAGGCTTTAGTTCCAGTAGATTCAGAACTTGATGGTTTAGAAGTTTCTTGGCCAAAAGTATCTTTGAATGCAAGATCTCCGTCTAACCCTTTGATGAACATATTCTGAATCATGTTATTATAGTCATCCGAATAATCGTGTTTTGCTTTATTATTATGAACAAACCTAACCTGAACAATATCATGATAGTTATTCATATAAAACCAAAATATATTTGTTCCCCCACCGTCTTCCCATTCATTTGAAATTTTATAAGCAGGAGTTTGCGATAGTTCATAATATTCTTTTTTCTTTCCTTTTAAGAGTGAAGAATTTGTACTTTCCCAAGCATTAACGTAATCTTCAAGTACTACTTTAGCCATGTCATATGTTATATCAGGAGTAGAGTTCCATTCAGTAGTATAAAAAATCACTTGGTTTCTCCATTTTTCTTCAGAATCATTTACATCGTCTTCAAACACCAAATATTCAACATTCTCGTTATAGTTATCTTTGTCTGGACGTTCCTCGGTCGGAATAATAAACGCACTATCAGGGACTTTGAAAACATCATTAAAAATCTCAATTTCTTTTGTCTTAGATTTATTCGAACTCACACTTGTATTCTCAGTTGAACAACCCAGAAAAAACAAACACACAAGACATAATGATTTTATAACCAGGCTGCTTAGATGCTTTTTCACAGTTTCCTCCTAAACTACTTTATAAACTTTGATAAATCGATATGCTCTTTTTCGGCTATTTTAATCAGCTCTTCAGCCGACGCATTTTTCACTTTCGAAACATCAATCAACGCCATTGGCATTCCAGAGAACACAGCTGTTCCGTAATAATCCAATAAATATGCTCGCAATTCTTCAATATTCATAATCATCCTTGAAATGTCACCATTAGGAAATAACCTTTTTTAGGATCAGTACCTGCCATCATTGCCGAAACCATAGTACCGTTTCTGTTAACAATTGAATAATTATCCTGCAGAACCACGTCTAATCCGTCCGTGTTCCTTAAAATATTCAAGTAATTGTTATAGTTCATAATTGCAGTATTCTCATCAGGTCCAATCAAATACAGATACTGGATATTTCCAGGCTGCTCAGATTTATTATCAAAAGAAATTCCATAAATCACAGAATCAGGGGTAGGCATCTCTTCAACTTCATCAAAATATAAAACCTTACCTGGCTCTCCGCCATTTCCTGCAAGATAATCCATTTCGTTTGAAAGATAGTTAAAGGAACTGGAAATCTGATTTAGATATAGCTGGTATTGCACCGTCTGATTCGCAATCGATGCCTCATCATTCCCGGTAATTGGAGCCGGATTTGCATCATTAAGAACCTGTAGCTGATACTTCATGAAAGCCAGTTCTTCATAATTTCCACAAGCATCAATCAACTCATTATATTTAGCTTTCATTTCTGAAGCATAAACATCTGCATCAAGAAAACTTGTGTACTGGTCCTCAATGTTTTGGGTAGAAACGTTTGTTACAAAACCCATCATCTTATTTCCAGCATCCATGATGACTGCAAAGCCCTCATTCAGTGTCTCAAGCAGTTTCTCATTTTGTACTTTTCCACATCGGGCACACGCACCTATTTCAGTAGTGTGCCCAAGAGCAGGTTCTATTTCTTCTCCACATATAGTACATACAGCAGCATTTTCACAATCCGGATCGTTATAAACGTGCTCATGTGAATTGCTCGAACCTGAACATGCTGTCAAAAGTGCTAAAGCACTAATTATCACACATACTTTTTTGATAGTATCACTCTCCAATTCTTACTGTTGCTAATCAGGATAGTCACTTATTCTTCCTTCAGAGATATCGAATTTATTTAATTACTGTTACGCATGAAAACAATACAATCAGTTGTAAGATCATTTGGATTCACAAAGAAAACAGCAAACATCTTGATTGGATCTGATCCACCCAGAATATTCCCGTAACCAATCGCGTGAGACATTGTGGAGTATCGATCAAGTACCTCAATATACTCAACATCTTTAAATGCTTTATATTCATTCGGACCGACTATCAGTTTTATGGCAGAAGTATTCGCATACTCGGTATCCGGCATTGTTCTATTCAAATCGTCGTTTTTGAAGTCGAACGTGACGATACAATCTGTCAAGCCTTGAATAGATGGATAGTAATCTTTATTATATTCGCTTGTTATATCACCATAATAAACTCCGGTGATATCTATTAAATCTAGTGCAGTCTCCTCAGTTACAATCTCAGCATTCGAATTATCATTAGCCTGATCGGATTGTGTACCTTCAGCAGAACCAGAAGATACGGTACCGTTACATGCAATCAAATGTGAACTTAGCAAAACAAATGCCAATACATGAATTATCTTATTTTTCAGCATAAAACCTATAGTTAACCTCCTTAGATTATTTGGTAAACTCATATGCTCAATCAAAATCAATCACATCAATAGAGAAATAATTGATGATCGCAACGTAATTATCAGTAAACCTATCAGCAATTGCCTGGAACTGATTTGTTGTAGTTGACGGATTTACACAGGCATCAGCACCCTCGTTGGTTGCAGCAATCGCACCATCGATGTTTTCTGCAATTTCTGGATACATTTCTTTTACCAAATCCAAATCGAAACCTTTAAGATCTGCTGAGAAGAAGTGCTTTTCGTATCTTAAATCCATATCTCCGCCATATTCTGCATCTGAGTCCAGAGAAGCACCGATCTCTGCACTCCAGCAATTCTTCATACAATCCTTCATAAGACTGAACTCAGGCCCAGGATTTACGCGTACCGTAATCTTATCCTTCTTGATCAATGCAGCAAAATTCACAAATGCAGTATCACATCTGCCAAGCAAATCAGCCGCTACTCTTTCTTCACTGTTTTCATCACCAAGGCACTCAATAGCATGTGAAATCGGCTTTGCAATAGAAGTATCAGCTGTCGCTTTAATTCCATCTAAATCAAATTCGACAGTATTGTCTTTAGCCAGATCATTAGGATTCACATAAAAGGAAGCAAACATTTTAATTGTGTCAGCACCGCCCAGAACATTTCCATATCCCAAAACCTGAGACATCGTAGAGTATCTGTCTAACGAGTTGCTATAAAATGCAGCTTTAACTGATTTATACGAATTTGGACCAACAGTAAGCATAACGCTATCACAATATGAATAGTCGCTTGCATCAGGCATTGTTCGATTAGTATCATCATTTGTTAATTCAAAAGTGACTATGCAGTCCGACAATCCTTCTGTTGAACTCCAGAAAGATTTCCAATAATCTCCGGTAATCTCTCCATAATAGATTCCGGTAATATTAATCAGACTTTGTTCACTTCCCTCTGAACTGACAGTTTCACTTGACTCTTCGGAAGGATCACTGGATCCATTGTCCGAAGAAGCTGTTCCTCCATTTGCTGATCCAGAACAGCCTAATAACGTAAGCATATAAAACGTCGCACAAATAATTGAAATAATCTTTTTCATTCTATTTTCCTCCAGATAGCATTCTTTATTTGCTTAGCTCAAAGCTTGGTGTGTGTATTTTCTTTAGAATGTTTTAAGTCATTTAATATCTGTTCTCTTCTAATTCATTATCATCGCTGGAGAAGGATACTACGACTTCGACACCTATGATTCGAATAACAACATTTTTTCCATAATAGATCCTCGCATTGGTCGACCAAACATAGAGAAATACCTATACCTAACAATAACAATGAAGTTATCCCGAGTGGATGATCTGGCACACAATTCATTTCCGATCACATCAATCATCAATAAGTGCATGAAACTCCAGAAATTCCCAATCCCTTTTTGCCTGATAACAGTTCACGCAGTATATCTTTCCATCAATATACGCAAACTCTGATCCCTTTATCTTCTTCCCGCATCTGCAGCATTTACTCCCTTCCGGAAGCTCTATTTTGGTTTCTTTCCTGTTATTGAATAATCTCATCGACCGATTCCTCAAATATACTGAAACGTTCGTTCAGGTATCGATCCGTTTCAATATCTTTCTTTACAGGAATCATAAAATCTGGAAATGGCAAAAAAAGTGCCAGTATTTTCCTGGATGCCAAGTGAACCCCCTCAAACTACCTAGGCATTTTTTTTGCACTATCACGATTCTATTGTAAAGATGCAACAAAGAAAGGAAGGAACGTACAGATGAGAAATGACTACAGTGAACTAAACCGGAACCAGCACTATGTTAATGCTTCAAAGGAAGAACGAATGGAATTGATGAAATTTCTTAAGGCAATCGGATTTCGTGTAAGTAATGGATTTACAGAAGAGGATATTCTGAATTCACCGTTTCCAGTTACCGTTCATCTGGATGAGAAAACAATCGGAAGACTTGGTAATGCAACCGTATCTGCAGCTGCCGCATCAAACGATGTGATTCTGACACCCGAAGAGTTTTATGAAATCTTTGCATTCCAGGAAAACGGAGGAAATGTCAAAGACGAAAAACTGAAAGAATACTGGGCAATTTCAAAACAGAATCTTGAAACAAAAGAACTTGTTGATGCGTTTGTTGAAGCACATAATCAATGGCCGATTGCGGAAGATGAAGTCTATGACTATGAAGAATACAGTGATGAGTGGAAAAGCGCCTATGCCAGAGAACAGTCATGGTACGCATTGAGAAAACGCTTTGAAAAAATGGTGACACAGCAGGCGAAAGATGCCGGCCTGTATGATGAAGCATCTGTCAGCAGTGATCCGGACGTTAAACTGATACCCTTTATGGATCAGTACGGATATGAATATGGCGGTGGCTGGTGGTTCTGTAAAGAAAAGAAGGAAACAAAAGAAAAACATATGGAGTTTAACAGGCTGAACTACTATGAGGATCATGACAGAGGCGTTCTTGCCAAGGGCAGTGGATTACATTATTGGATCTATGATTTTGTGAAACGGGAATGGGTTTTCGATACTAAGAATCGGATCAGTGACGCAATCATGGGATATGATCCCTCCGAACCTGAAGGATCTCCATACGGAATCGGAAATACTTCCATTATGGATGAACTTAAACCAATCGATTACGGAACTGCAATGGAAATCATCAGTGATATTACGGTTCACATGCTTCTGGAAGACTGGAAAGAGAAATACAGGGATGCCAAAGCCGAGTGGGACAAAAAGCCTGGATGGCCTGCAAAACTGGTGAACACATCATTCTGTCTGTATGGAACCCGATATACCATTTATCCCGAAGATCTTGGACTGGGTTCGGAGCCATTTGATGAAGGCTTTATGATGTCTATTCAGAAAGACCTGGAAAACGATTTACTGGAAGCCGGCGCATCCGAAATCAGTCATTCGGGGGAGATGGATTAGCATAAGTGGGAAGAATACACAGGTATTACCGTACTGTGTCTTGCCCTTTCTCGTTTCGATCGGGAATGGAGCCAGGCCCGGCTTGAACAGATTATTATCTGCTTCCTGCACGGAGTACCTGCTGCAGCCGTTAATGAACAGAATCATATAATTACCTGGTCTGAAACCTGCAGTGTTAATGGTAAACATGCCGGAAGCCTGTATGATACTTCTTCCGATATCCATTAAGGCTGTTCTTTTTGCTTCGACAATCGCTTTTATGCTCGGGATCATGAGCCAGGGAGTAAAATAGATTCAGATTCCTATCCGCAGATTCTGCAGGAAATATGCAGAGTAATGGATAATTTTGTTTTCACTACAACAACAGAAAGAAGACGAATCATGAAACGAATTACATTTTCCAAAGCACTTGAAACAAGCAGGATGCTGCATCAGTACGCAGGTGTTTCCGTAACCGAAGCGCTGCGTGAAGCGTTTCAGTCCCGCGCCGCAATTAACCAGATGATCGATGCCGGACTCAGCGATGAACAGATTAAAGCAGCCTGGGATAAGGCGGTCCGCCATGCCGAACTGGTTCGGTCAAATCGGGAAGAATAACAGGAAAAGAGCTATCGTTAAGCATCGATAACAATTCCCGCCTTTACAAAGGCGGCATTTGCTGCGAAGTGTTCCGGTAATTCCGGCTTCTTCGCTTAAAGCCGTTCTGCTGGTTTGCTTGTTTCCGGCAGTTCTTTTCTGGTTATTGAGAGGAACCGGCTGCTGGAGCAATTTACGCTTAAAGGAGATCATTATGAGAAAAAAACTGTTTTCTTCCGTAACGTTATTGTCTTTATTTGCCGCATTACTGAGCGGATGCGGCACTGCCCGTCCGATATCACAGGAAACCAATCCGACAGCAGAGCAATCTGCTGAAAAAGAAACGGAAGACCCTGCTGCTGTTATTCCGGATGTGGATGTAACGGATGACTATTATTCTTCTCTTGTACGTTTTATTGAAGCCAGCGGTTATGAGAATCAGAATTACATCATTTCTCCAACATCTTTCCGGGCTGCTCTTGCGCTTGCGGCTGCAGGTGCGGATACCGAAACAAAGGCTGAACTTCTTTCCGCAATGGGATTTGCGGATATGGAGGAACTGAATCAATGGTATTCCTCCGTTATTGCCTCGGAAGACAACTTTAATAAGTGGCTGCAGGGTGCGATTGAAGAATATGAAGACAATAAGGAATACTTTGGCGACTCTGTTAAGGCACCGGATGGAGCGTTCAGCCTTGAAAACTCGGTCTGGCGAAATACAAAGTCCTCCGGTGAACTCTCGGATACATATAAGGCATATGTGAAAGAACACTACAATGCTATGGCAGAGAATGTCTCAGCAGAAAAGATTACGGATGCGGTTAATGGATGGATCAATGAGAGTACCAATGGACTTATTCCAAAGATCAGCAACGATCTTTCCAGTTCTGATCTGGTTCTGGCAAATACGGTATATCTTCGCACTGCCTGGAAAGAGGCATTCGATGAGTATCTGACCGCGGAAGGAGACTTTACTGCATATGACGGAAGAACAGTAAAGAAGGAGTTCATGCACCTGAGAGGGGAATTCGCATTTTATGAAGATGATGAAACAACCCTGATCTCTCTTCCCATGCAGGGCGGCGTAAATGCTGTGTTTGTATTGGGAAATGAGGATAATGCTCTGGAGAAGCTTCGTGCCGCAAGTATTGAAACCGTTGATGTTACCCTTCCGAAGTTTGAAACAGAATCTGCTCTTTCTGAAAATGAATTAATTAATTTCTGCAAAGCACGCGGTGCCGAACGGGCATTTACACCCGATGCAGATTTCTCCGGCATGAGTGAAGAAATGGCACTGTATATTACCGATATCATTCAGAAAGCAAAGATAAAAACGGATGAAGGCGGTATTGAAGCGGCGGCCGCAACCGTGATCATGATGGTTGAAGGTGCCGCACCTGTTGAGGAAGAACCTGTAATCAAAGTATTTACCGCAGATCATCCCTTCAAGTTCATTCTCTTCGCCGGCAGCGAAACGCCAGAACCCCTCTTCTGTGGACAAATAGTGGAATAACACATATGCAAAATTGCTTTCATTCTTAACTTCCTGAAAGAACAGTCCCACTGGGACTGACCAGAACGCTGTATTCTGCCTTCTCTTATCGAGCGTAAAGTACACTTCGAAGACACTCGCTCTTAATTCAGTGGACAAAAACCACAGCGGATGTCTTTGTCAGGCGAAAAGAAAAAATCATATACCTGAATCGCAAAACGAAATGTTTGCGGCAATCCGCAATTCTTTCAGCTGCGATATATCATGGTAATTTTGTCTGACCCTGTTTTATTCCGGCTGTTCTGCGGGCTTTTCCGGTTCTACGCCTACATCCAGCATATGCGGGTTGGGATCGATCTCAAGCAGACCGTTCTTTAATTCTGCTTCTTCTGACAGGACTGTGATTGCCGCCTCAACATCGGTAATATCATCTCTTACTAACCGGTCGGTATTGATCCATTCCACAAACGGGTTGTGTAATCCGGTTGATGATTCCCGGTCACTTTCTGCACTGTACTGCGGCATGGCAACGGTTACCTTCTTGTCTTTCCAGCCTTCCTTCCAGTTCCCGTTGTCATAGATGGTTTCTCCATCATACGTAACCAGCTTCAGTATTACTCTGGGTTCACTGATCGAATCAAAGATACAGTCAATCCCTACCATTCTTGATAATAAGCCCCAGCCCCCGTCTGAGATTGCATATTCAAACCCCTTCACCAACTCCTCATACGTCAGTTCAAATACATCGATATGATCCCCAAACGGAAACATCGTATAGATATCACCGGCATTGATATCCCGGTGATCACTGCCCTCAGGGATTACAACATCCTGACGGATGCCCCCGCTGTTGACAAAGCCGATGTCCGCATTCCCGGCTCTCTGGATAATGGAAGCCATCCAGTTGCCGGCTGTGCAAGAACTCTTGCGGCTGCCCGGAAGGTATTCATAGCGTAATGCGGAGGTGGTAATATAGCCGATTTTGATATTGAGCATACTTGCCAGCAACAGCCAGTAGTCATTCCCCAGTACATAGACCTCTTTATCCATGGTCTTCCGGTTTTCTTCGGTATCGTACAGAAGTGATGCATTCATCGTGATGTAGTACGGGTGTACGTTCTGTACTTCCCGCAGTACCGGTTTTCCCTGTTCCGGTTCAAAGACAAGCTCTGCATTCAGAATGGAGTCTGCCTTGTTTCCGGGAGAAGCGTATTTCAGCCCCCAGGGGGTTTCTCCGTTTATGAGGATATGCTTATGGCCCCCAAGTATAAGATCAATGGCACAGCCTTCCTTCAGGTTTTCTGCGATACCCCCGCTGTCGCCATGTGCCAGTAATATTACTGCCTGGCAGCCTTCCTCTTCTTTCAGCTGTTTTGCCAGGTTCATCGCATCGTCATAATCTTCCCGGATCGCAAAGCCTGCCTCGGTGAAGTATTGTTTGCTGACACTGCCGGAATAGTCTTCCGCAAAGCCGATGACTCCGATTCTTACCGGCAGTTCCTTTCCTTTGTCGTTTACCGCTGTCTTTTCCAGGATCACATAATCCCGCAGTCCTTTTACCTTCTTCCCGTTCTGATAGAGATTGCACAGTACATACGGTATTTCATTCCGGTAGTCGGTACCGTTGCGGGTATAGTCCATCATGGTGCCATCCGGGTCCATAACGTAATCGAGGCCCTTGTCAAACTCATGGTTGCCGACTGCTACGGCATCATAGTCCATCGTATCGAATACCGCAGACATCGGTTCCCAGCCGAGCAGTGTGGAAAACAGGCTCCCCTGGAACACATCGCCTCCATCCAGCAACAGTACGGTATCGTTCCGTTTTTCACCGGTTCTGTTTCGTTCCTGGTTCACGATCCAGGCAGTCTTTGCCATGCGCAGCTGCCAGTCGGTCCCATCGTCATACGAGATCACCCCGTGAATATCCGAGGTTTCAAACAGTTTTAACCGATACCCGTGTTCATAGGTATTCCGTTTCTTCCAGGCATCGGTAACACGGTAAACAGAATATGTTTCCACCCCGGGGGCAGATCCGTCCTGTTTCGTATAGAATCCGTAATAGACGCGGTATTTATAGTAATAGCCGAGATAAATATCAACATCGTTTCCGTCACTCCAGGAAGAACGCACATGAATCTTTCCTTCTTCGTTACTGTTCCAGTAACAGCCGTCATTTTCTTCCGTACGGAACTGTACCGCCTTGTCTTTGTCCGCAATGCCGAGATACCCCTTTTCGCCCTGTAACAGGACCCCTTTATCCGATACTTCGGCATGGAACACTTCGGTATTGTCGGAGATATAGGTCAGTACTTCTCTGCCCTCTTCGGTTCCCTTGCGTATTACAGCCGGTTCGATTCCATAGGAGCGTTCCCACTTTGAAAGTGCTGTTTCCGTGTCATTGCCTGTAATAACGATCTGATCACCGGTACGGATCTCTTCAAAGCGGATCTTTTCCGCATAACAGGTACCGGTACTGGTTTTCGGTGTGCATCCCGTAAGAAACGACAGAAAAAGACTCACACAAAGCAGCAGTTTTTTCATGTAACCGTGTTTTTGATTCATAAAAAAGGAACTCCGCAGTACCAGACGTATTCCCTCGCTGGTTCTCTGCATTCAGTATAAAGTAATCGGCAACTTCCGGTGTTTTTTCCGAAAAGGTCTGTACTCTCCGTAAAATAGCAGTATACTGGTATTGCGTATTTCCGGTACGCGGTACAGATTTCGATGCGCATAAATACGAATACTCAGCGCTCCAGCCTGGGATGAAGCATGGCCACGTATGTACGGCATTGCTGGATGCCGGCCCTGTTGAATCTCGTAACCTCTCCGAGGTTATTAAATCAGTCGAAATTTGTAAAAACAACGAAAATGACCTCTGCCTGCGGCAGGGGTCGTTTTCGTTATTTTTCAGGCTCTTTCATCGGAATGCACTGTTCCCGGTGCTTTTTTGAATAAACCCCTCCGGGCGGCGCATTCTCCATCCAACCAATGGATTGGGTGGTTCAAGCCGCTTTTCTTTTCTTCTTAGCCGTAGTGTTCTTCAGATCCCTGTTCCTGTATGTACTGTTTTATTACTTCGATAGGTGCACCTCCGGAACTCAGGATCATATAGCTCCTGCTCCAGAATAACGGTTTCCAATAAAACGCTTTAATATAATCCGGCATCTCTTTTCGGATCCTTCTGGAAGTCGTTGTCTTTATAGAGTTGATCAGTTTGGCAAGGCATGCCTGAGGAGGAGCGGATAAGAGGATATGGACGTGGTCCGGTTCATAGTTGATCTCTTCCAGGCAGGCACCGTTCATTTTAAGTACTTTGGCGATCTGATCTTTAAGGATGGCAAATACATCTTCGTTGATACATTTTTTGCGGTATTTGGTGACAAGGATGAGGTGGTACTGGAGATTGTATAAAGAGTGGCAGTTGCGGTCTGTTTTCAGGTTCATAAAAGTGCCTCCAACATCGTAGAACCAATAATAAAAATGATAAAATTCTACCAGTATAAATACATGATTCATGTAAATTTGATGAATTATGGAACTAATTGCAGGAAGTGATTTTATGAGACTGTTTTCGGCTTATGATACAGAGATCAAAAGCAGTATGAATGAAAATGGTGTCATCATCTCTCTGAATAAGAGAATCCTGGATGACACGCTTTCCGTATGCCGTAATGCGCTTGCCTATATCATTTCGGTTCTGAACGATCATTATGAAGAATGGGTCGATCTGAAAGGAACAGACCGGAATAACTATTGTGAACATCTGATCCACAGCACAAGGAACAATATCGCAATATGTGATTTCGACAGATTGTTTTATAAGTTTCCTTCCGGTATTCGCAGATCAGCAGTATCCGAAGCGATGGGAATCGTCTGTTCCTATCGTTCGAACCATAAGAACTGGGAAGCAGAAAAGAAAGGGAACGAACCAAAACTGTCCTTTGATCATTATTGGATGCCGGCCATTTATCGGAAGAACCCCTCTTATGCCGGAGGAGAGATCGAAAAGAACAGCCGGTTGGTATATCGTCTCAAGGTATATAAGAACCATGACTGGGTATGGATGAGTATCGTACTTGGAAACAATGATGTTTCCTATATCGAACGGCATTGTGCAGGAAGAAAAGAGTACAGTCCTGCATTAAAGAAGTCTCATGGCAGGTATTACATAACCTGGGCCTTTGAAGAACAGGCTGAACTGAGTGATAAAGAAGGCATGGACTGCAGAATCTGTGCAGTTGATCTGGGTATCTGTTCGGATGCGGCGTGTACGATGATGGATTCGACTGGAACTGTCTATGCGAGGAATGTAATCAACTTCGCGTATGAAAAAGACCAGATCAGCCATCTGTGCAACCGAATCCGGAAGAATCAGAAAGCAGGGAGATCCGTAAGAAGCCTGTGGTCATATGCACAGAACTTCAACACAATGCTTTCCCGGAAGGTGGCGAATGCGATCATCTCTTTTGCGGTGGAACATGAAGCAGATGTAATCGTATTTGAGCATCTGGATACCAGCGGAAAGAAGAAAGGAAGCCGAAAGCAGAAGCTGCACCTGTGGAAGCACCGTGACATTCAGAAGCTGACGGAGTATAAAGCGCATCAGCTTGGGATGCGGATCAGTCATGTCTGTGCATGGGGAACATCGAAGCTGGCATTTGATGGAAGCGGAGAAGTTAAACGGGGAAAGGAAGTGTCAAAGACAACGCCATACAATGTG
This sequence comes from Solobacterium sp., assembly GCA_017512725.1. Classification (GTDB taxonomy): domain Bacteria; phylum Bacillota_I; class Bacilli_A; order Erysipelotrichales; family Erysipelotrichaceae; genus Bulleidia. The sequence continues at coordinate 14,461 of JAFWEW010000031.1, read as the reverse complement.
TGCTGTTTTAGGAATGAAAAGCAGTATAACTGTGATCTTTCTGCTTCGTACAATATCGGCGCAAGATACTACCTGCGGGAGATCTCCATCCAGTATAAAGACTATGTTCTTCCTGCGACACCGAAACGGACGTTATCTGATCTCTGGAAAGCAAACAGAGAACTTGGATTAGTATCATAAAAACCATTCGCAAATACATAAGCGAATGGTGCGGCATACAGGCAGAAGATCCTGTATACCGTAAGAGAATCTCAAAGCACCCGGCTGTTGTTAGGGGATGATGGGATATATGTTTCTTCGGAGTATATGTCTGTACATTCTGCTGTATCAGCTGTCGGGAAGTCCGAAGCACACAAGCTTTGGAAGCTCCATCTGATTCTTTGGATCAGGTGGAGAGGGTTCACCGGTCCGGTATCCGCTCAGCGGTCATCCTGTTCAAAGTCTTCTTCATCCTCTTCTTCTGAAGAATCCGGGTTAGAATCATTGGTTTTCTTCATCTTCTTCTCCGCTTCTGAGAAACGGTTCTTCTTTCGTGAGGCAAGGATCAGCATCATCAGAATCACAAGCAGGCATACGGCGATAATCACCAGACCCGTTCTTGAGATTCCGGTCTTTCGTACCACCTTATTGACCAGCCGTTCAAAGGTGACCGGAATGTTCCGTTCTGCGGTTTCTTCCGTTTCCAGGACTGAAACGGTACCGTCTTTGCTGAGAAGGGATACCACTCCCCCGATTTTACTGAGCTGTTTCTTATCCTTCAGAAGGTTCAATACGGCGGTTTCATAAGAATCATCCGGATAGGTAATCACATACACCTTACGGGTGTAATCATAGGGAGAACGGACGGTCTGGATCACGATCTGATCCTGCAGTGCCTCCGGTATCGTATGAATATCATCTTTGATTTTGTATCCGTCTGTTTCATACGACACATACAGAAGGGATTTGATCTCTTCCGGAATCTTAAGCGAACCGGCTGTGCCAAGGAAGACCAGATCCTCGTGTTCCGCTGCGGAAAAACCGGTGCGGATTTCATAGCGGGGGCTGCTCAGGCTGTTCTGGGCTGCTCTTGCCGCAAAGGAAGTGAGGATCTCTGCCGTTTCTTCATTCACTTTTGGAGTCACTGCCAGAACGACATGTTCCTGGTCTCTCGTCGTTGCGTTGAATGAAGGGAAATGATCCAGTGTGGCAAGGGTGTTGTAATCACTCGGCTCAAAACAGATGATCGAATCACTGTCGATTACCGTCCAGGCAACATCGTACCAGTCCTTGGAACAGTCGATCTTTCCAAGATAGTTGTAGACATCGATTCCGATATTTATGACATCCCGTTTCAGGTTTTCTTCGGGAATCCGTACTTTCAGGGATCCCCCGTCCGCATTGGCAGAAGACAGCTGAATGCTTGCGGCCGCAACGTTGTCAAAGTATACGGTCAGAAGCGACGTATCTCCTACCAGGGCATCGCTATGCCGGAAATGGATCTCAACGTTGGATCCCCGGTCCCCGGCAATCGCATCCGGCTGTTTGATGGTAAACGACGTCTGCTGGTGGAACGCCCCTTCCAGGTTCACATCCGAATACCCGAAATCGGAAAGCATATAGAGGCCGTCTTCCCGGGCTGAAAATTCCCGGTCCTCATTGGATACCATGCTTTCGATCGTATATTCGCTGCCGCTGAACTGTTTGATATAATCCTCGTTCCGTAACAGATTCACGGCTTTGAGAAGCCCTTCTTCATCTCCTCCCGAAACCAGAAGGATGGTATTGTCCTCCGTCTGCGAGAGGCGAAGATATCCGGTGCCCTTTTGAATCTCCGGGTCAATCGCAAATACCATCTGGTTATGAATGTCTTCCGCTGCACTTCCAAACGATACCGGGAAGTTAATATCGGATTTATACAGATAGCGGTATCCGGCAGCGGAGGCAATCGATGCGGCGGCAGAGAGTTCTGCCAGTGCTGAAGAGGAAGGAACGATCATTTCACAGGAAAGCGAATCCATAACATCGATCCGGTTGAAATAGTACGGATACATCGATGCGATGGAACAGGTGCCCTGTTTCGTAACCGAAAGTGAAAGAGAGGAGTCTTCCAGGATCGTGATCCAGTTGCTCGGGTTATCAATATCGGCGCAGTCTCCGAGAATGGACCGCTGGGCCGTGATAATGGACAGCTGGTTCAGAGTGCCGTCGGTTTTCAGGCGGTCCAGAGGGATCTCGGTACCGCAGAAAGAAGAAGCTTTGAATGAAACTCATTGATCATTAAAGGATGATATCCCGTTTCGTCATAGTGATGAATATAAGCACTGGCTTCCTGATTTCCGTATGTCTCAATCAGTGTTGAATCCGCATCGATGATGGGATCACGAACGTTCTTATTAACATACTGACAGGCCATTTCGATCAGTTGTTCACGGAGTGCTACATTGGTCTGATTGACGACCCGGTCAAAGAATCTTGATACAGTAGGCTGAGAGCAGGGAGAAAAGTACTTGGACAGCAGTGGATCTTCCAAAAGAACTTTCTGATCATCCTGATTGAAGTATCCGAGCAGAGTTCTGGATACCAACTGTGAAAGGATTTCATTGTTTGAATATATGGGAACTGCCCGAAGATCGTAGAACGGGATATGTCTGAACTTATCCATGATCTTCAATTTATTGAGGAAATGAAGTAAGAGAATAGCTCCTCCATCGCTGGAGAGATTGCCTCCGTTGAAATTGATATTGGAAAACTTCGGAGTATGTTCTAACATGTAATTGGTTCCTTTCTTGTGGTCTGGACAATTACATTATAAGGAACCTTTTCTATGCATGCATACAAACCCAATAGGTTTGATGAGAAATATTGAAAAAGCCGATAATCATGAGTGATTACTGGTTTCAAAATGATTTGGTGAATTATTCAGGTTCAGGTATAAGTATGACGGCAGATATGAGGAGTAATACACAGAAATTCAGCCATGATCGGGAACTGTAACAAAAAACCCTGATGAATGTTGCTTCAATCAGGATTATTTGTTGATAAATTTTCGTTGTTTGATGATTTAGTTTGCTCCAAAGGTAAATATGCAATTCGTTCCATCATCACCAAACCATGAATGATTATCTACTAAATACCATTTTAAGCCATTGTTTTGTTTTATTTCATAAACTGAATATGTAATACCAGTTTGCGCTGTTCCCCAATCTGAAGAATATTTATCAGGTTCATATCTAAAATATATATTTTCTTTTAAAACTATTAACTTACCAATAGGAGTTTTACCATCTATTTTATGATCTGTACCACCAGATATTTCTTCTAATTCATCATCAATTATTAATTCTTTTGTCATTGTTTGACCTCCGTTGATTAATCTAACCTAACATTTTGAAAGTTACACCTGCTTGTTGAGCAACATACATTTTTTCAGATACTCTATACCAAATTAAACCTTCATTTTGTTCAATTTCATATACTGGACACCATCTAAAATCAAGTGTTAAAGTTGTTTTAGCGCTATTGCTAGGTTGAGTTTTAATCTCTATTCCCTTTCCTTTAATAGTTATCTCTCCAATACGCTTCATTCCATTAACTGACCAAGCTCCGCCAGAAACTTCTTCTAGTTCTTCATCAGACAATTCTATTTCTTTGTTCATAAGTATTCACTCCTTCTTTCATTAATATATACGAAAAAAATAAATGTAATTCACGCAAATTGGTGATTTATTCGCTGCACGATAAAAGTTACAGCGGCTCTGTAACTGTAACCATGCCATATTCTGTAAGCACGAGGCACAGAATATGGGAATTATCCTTACAACAGAAATTACTGATAAGCTTCATGACCATCAGATTGACAAGATCGAAATACTGGTCAGAGATGCTGTATTTGTTCAGCACACGATTCAATTGTGAGACATGATCTTCAGTTTGCTGAGGAAGTGCAGTAAGAGAATGGCTCCGCCGTCGCTGGAGAGATTACCCCCGTTAAAGTTGATATTAGCAAATTGCGGTGTCTGTTCTAACATGTAATTGGTTCCTTTCTTGTGACTTTAGCAATTACATTATAAGGAACCTTTTCTATACATGCATACAAACCCAATGGGTTTGGCAACATAGATTCAAAAAGCTGATAATCATGCGAGATTACCGGCTTCAAAACGATTTGGTGAATTATTCAGGTTTCATATTTTGCGGACGAAAGATAGTGAACGATATGATAAGCCATAAACGAATGATCGCATCCGTTTTGGGAGCTCCATAGTAAATCTGACTTATTTACAAAATTCATCGCTGCCTGCATTAAGGAATAGTTTTTCTCGTTCAGACTTTTCTTTAAAGTATCTGCACACAAGTCACCAAATACCTGCGTCGGAATGAATTGCATAAGAAGATCAGTTCAAAAGGTATTCAAGATATTTGTGCATATCCCCTTCTGCTTTATCTGCTGCTTTTTCAATAAACCTGTCCAATCGTTCACAGAATCCATCCAGGGCAGCCTCTATCGCAGTTGTTTTCAAACGACTCATGCTTAATTATCTTCACAATCTGCAACGCATTAACGGCGGTCATTTCCGGAACACCACCCAGTTATGTGACCAGGGCACCGGCAGATCGAAAAGTGTAATTACTTTTTCGGATGTATTCCGATACCAGGAGTAATTCCAGCCCGCACCCATATCCAGATACAGGGCATTGGTTACACCGAGCCGTCGAAGTTCATCCATAAATCCGTCAAAATGCATCATATTGGCGGAATCGATGATGCAAAGGTTTCCGTTCAGTTCTGCAAGTGCCCGGTAACAGCGGGCTCTCAGCCGGCCGAAGCTTGTGACGGTTACCCCATCTTTGATCAGACCAAACTGCATGAATCCGTTTCCGCCTGCATCTGCGGCGCGGGCAATCGCGTCTGAAGGGTTTTCAAATTCAAATTCGTACATTCCGTCATGGAATACAAATGCCGCAAATTCATCATGATTGTACGGGCTTTGATACAGCGTGCCGTTGACCGCATGATCCCCCTCAACATTTTCCTGGGAAAATCCAAGACTGATCGTATGCTGGAATGCCGCTCCGCTGCACCAGGTTATGGACGTATCCGATTTGGATGGACGCTTCTCACATACCAGCTCAACATTGGAATATTCCGGAAAGATGACATAGACCGTTCCGGTATTGTAAACCGTTGTCCGATCTGCCGGAAGAATTTCCTGAACCGGCATGTCAGATGCATCGATACTGTCGGGAATGCGGACATGATACTGGGAGACAAGCCCTGAGAATGAAAAGACAAAAACAGGGATCACCAGTATGGAAGTTGCATACATCAGCCTGTAAAGGAGTTTCAGCGGCTTGGACTTCAGTTTTTCAGGACCCCACAGATAGATCACAAGCGTAATGCATTGCACTGCGGCGAGAATCGGACATATGATGTCAAGAATATCCGGAGACATCTGCGCGACAAAAAATACGGTAAAGGTAAACAAAGAGAGCAGTGCCATGGACATCAGCCAGATTCCGGTCAGAAGTTCCCGTTTACTCATGTTTATTTCTTTCTTTCCTCAGCTGCAGAAGTTCTCCGCGAATCGTTTTGAACGAGTCGATCTGTGATTCAACACTGACCAGCAGAAGAAGCAGTGAGATATCTGTCAGATAACGGACCGCATTTTTCCACAGAATGGATGGCGCGAATCCAAGCTGGCTGTTTGCCGTGAGAAGGAGAAGATATACAGCGAATTTAAAGATGAGCGCAATACGGTTGAAAATCACTTCCTTTGGATTGCCGTGCGATGCGTAGTTAATGAAAAAGTGATTGAGGGTAATGACAACCGTCATAAGACATGACATTCCTGCCGCCGCAAGATAAACACTTCCCTGTACGCCAGCCATCAGATAAACATTGAAATCCTGTTCGCTCCAAAGCTGCGCCAGTGCCAGATGTGCCTCCTGATACATGAGGCAGAAAAGAACACCGCCCATGAGACCTTTGGCCACATCCCATTTATAGGAACGGAATGCGATGAACATGGAAACAGCGGTTGTCAGCTTTACCACGATTTCAAACATTCCGAAATAATCCCTGTCAGAAATGCACAGAAACAGGAAAACAAGACCTGTAGCAGTCGCAAGGAAGCATATCGCCGCCATAAAGGATTCATTGAGGAAGATTGATTCCTTCTGATTTTCTTTCGCGGTAAAAGGTTCTGTCATATAGTTCCTCATTTCGATAGTATGCGGTTAAACGAGAGCCGGAAATGCAGCAATTGTTCGACTCATTATTTGCTGTTCTTCTTTGCCTGCGCTGAGAAGGACAGATATCTCCTGAATCTTATCAATAATCTCCCTGCCTTGTGAAGAAAGAATATTAATATCAGAAACACCCGCAAACGAAAAATTTCAGGATTTGAAAGCTTTCCGAACGATGTCGGAGGTATTTTCATGTGTATCTGCCCGGCAAACAGAACGAAACCCAGTCCTTCCAAAGACTGGGCATTTCGCTGTCCATGGGTAACCCAATGGTATGGAGATTGTGCAGTATGAGAACAATGAATACCGTGATGACGGAAGAGGAAGGTTTTGTATGGATTGAACCGTTCAGAGGATGGTGAGCGTACCGCCGCTGCAGAGGCACGCAAGAATCGAAATAACCTCTGCCTCGGAAGTAAGACGGTGGTCGTTGCGGCAGGCATATTCCGGGTTTTCCCGGATTTCCCCGGCAGCCCTTTCCACTGCGGCTGTGATTTCGCCGAAGGAAACCGGATGAAAGGCGTCTTCCTGCGGAACCAGAAGCACCTCATCCGCTTCCTGATGCACCGCTTCCCGCTGGTGCGGCCGAAGGCTGTAAAAATCTTCGAAGAAATCATCCCGCAGGATCATCCGGGCTCCGGTACGGGCACAGAGCTCTTCCAGTTTTTCCGCATCCGTTTCTTCCGTGAGAACTGCGGCAATGCCGGCATAGGCAGCACCCAGGATCAAAGTAAGCTGCTTTGCGATATCATCGACTGCGATCAGTACCCGCTCCTGTTTCGAAATACCGCACTCCTTCAGCCGTGCAGCAGTACGGACCAGATTGCCCGCAAGTTCCTTCCGCAGGAACGGCTCTCTGCCGTCCTGGTATCGGATTGCCGGTTCTTCCAGTGCGGTAATCGTGGTCTCAAAGAGATCGTCCAGAAAGCTCGGGTCTTTTCTTGTCCCTTCCTGCTGTTCCCGTCTGGAACATCCGATCTGGCAGATCACCGCATACATGTTTTCTTTCGCTGCCCGGTAGTTCAGGCGTGCATCCTCGCTGCCCTTTGCATACCTGAGCTTGGAATCACTGTAAATCCGGCCGATCACGGGATCGCTGTTCAGAAGATCCCGGATATCCAGGTGTTCCCTGCGGAATTCCGACTCCGGTATGGCAAAGTGAATATGAAAGGTCTGTCCCTTTCCGTCTTCGGTGCGGATGAAGGCAAGATGCTGCTGAGGGAGTATTTCACCGATATATTCGATGCCGAGCTTTGAAAGCGCCGGGAGATGCTTCTGAATGACGCTGAAATCCGGTACCAGAACGATCAGATCGATGATCGGCTTTGCCCAGGCACAGCGGATGGAAGTACCGCCGTCATGATCGATCTCCAGGACGTCCTCCTGCATGACCGCTCTGATTTTTTCCATCATATCCTTTGCGATGGTCTCCCACGCTTCATCATGGGGACAGAGTTTTACTTTTCCGTCTTCAACTCCGAGTACTGTCATAACTGTTATCTTTTTCCCTGTTTCTCATTGTAAAGGAAAGCGTTCCCCGCATGATATGATTCTTGAAAGGAAAAACCAATCCCATGGAAAAACTGCTGAGTATCATTATTCCGGTATACAATACCGAAACCTATTTCAGAGACTGTCTTAAATCGCTGCTTCCCCAGCTCGATGCACGGGCAGAAGTGATCATCATGGATGACGGGTGCACCGACGGCTGTCCGAAGATCATGGAAGAATACAGAAGACGGTATCCGGATATCGTAACGGTTCTCCATGAGGAAAACCGGGGAAATATGGTTGCACGCTATGCGGCGATCCGGGAGTCTGAGGGCCGGTATATCGGCTTTCTTGACTCGGATGACCTTGTCGAAACGAGCTGGTATGAAGATATCGTTTCGGTGATCGAGAAATACGATCCGGATATGATTGTTCTGCGCTGGCTGAAATTCGATGATAAAGGACATCTGTTTGAGACGGACCGGCCGCCGCTGTTTGAAACGGGTGAAGTCCGTAAAGATGACCTTATAAAGGTTTTTGTCTCATCCCAGCGTCTGAACGGCCTTCCGCTCAAGGTCGTAAAGCGCGAACTGTTTACCGAAGATACCGACCGCAGCGACAACGGAAAGCGATATCTCATGGAAGACAAGCTCATGAGCATCCAGCTGTTTGAAAATGCAAAGACCTTCTGGTATCTCTCGCATGTTCTGTATCGGTACCGCACGAATCTCTCTTCGATCACGCTGCGCACCCATGAAAACGAACATTACACCCTGCAGTATACCTACCCGCCGATGCTGGAGTTTTTAAAGCGCACCGGCTATGACCGTACGCCATATTATGAACTGCTCGTGGAAAACTATGGTTCCGTGATGTGGGAGATCCTGCTGAAGACAAACCGTACATACGAAAAGGAAAAAGCGATCGCAATCTTCCGGGATATGCACGGGTTTGCATTCACCGCATACCTGCCGGAACGGATCGACCGCTTTACGCTGGCAGACTATAAAAAAGAAGGCCTCCGCCTTCTTCTGAACGAAGATTATGCATCCCTGTATGACTTTGTCGGAGAAATCCGGAAGAACCCGGATCTCGATCACAGGCCGGATCTGAGAAAACTCGGGATGATTTAACACATACGTGTTAAGTACATACCTGTTTCACATACATCCGAAAATGCATTACAGCACTGCCCCTTTCCTCCCATGATGGAAGTCAGGGATTTTCGCTGCGCAATGTTGTAACTGGAATCGCAGAACAGTAATTCAGAGATTCAAAAGTACCAGGGCGGCAAGGACAAGCACCAGCCCTGCTTTCTGAATCCGGTCAATCCGTTCCTGAAACAGCAGTGCGCTTGCGGTTATGACCGTAAGAATCGTACCGCCGCTGAATACGGGATATACAATCACCGCCGGCAGTACCGCAAGGGCGTGAATCAGAAACAGCGAGCTGAAATAATTCGGAATACCGGCCATGGCGCCATACAGAAGACTGCGCGGCGTAACAGGGGCGTTGGTTCTGTGCCATTCCCGTAACGCAAGGATAAATGTCAGGATGCCGGCAGTCGCAAACAATACAAACAGATAGCTCTCTTCCTGTTCCGGGGAACCGAACGCCTGAAAGACTCTTGCCATGGAGTCGGCAAGGCCGTTTCCAAGCAGGGTCAGCAGAAGCAGGCTGAACTTCGTGCCGGCAGCATCGTTTGTGCCATGGTGAATGATGAAGATCGCCAGGATCGAAAGGAAAATACCGGCAAGCGGAACGGGACGGAGCGTTTCGTGAAAGAAGACAACGCTGATGAACAGAGATACCGTCATTCCAAGCTTTGAAAAAGCAGAAGTCAGGGAAGCCCCATTGACGGAAATGCTTTTCTGCATTGCCAGCAGACCAAACAGAAACAGGATTCCGCCGGTAATGCCAAGGGCAGCGGTGATTGGAGAAAGGACAATCTGAAAGCGGCAGGAAAGAAGTGCAATGACTGCACAGACGATATAGTTGCCAAGCAGAATCCCATACCGGTTGCCTTCCGAATCAGCGGCTTTGAGAATCAGCGCAAGTGCGCTGCTGCAAAGAATCGCTAACAGCAGAGATATCATGTTTGTTTCCTCCTTCCCCCGGTGAGTTAAACCCCCTGTAATCTTATATACACAAATGAAAGAATCCCCTCAAATTATCTGAGAAAGCGGACTAACAATCCAGAACGAACGCAGAAACTGTTTCAGGGTAAGCGATACCCCGGCCATGTTTCTCCTGCGGCACTGTTCCTGTACATTGGTATAATCAGTTTGTTGACACCCCTGCCGGATGAGAAACGCTTGTTCCGATGTAACAGATGCAGGAAATATAAGAAGTATGGAATTAATGGAAACAATCTGCCGGGAAGACTGCTGGAACGAGTTTCTCGCATATAAGACCGAACAAAACAGCATGCCCCGGAATGAACTTGCGGCACTGAAACAGTTTGTCGAAGAAAAGCAGTATGTACCGGTCGTTACCCGCATCAAAGAAGACGGCCGTCTTTCCACGCCGGAACTGCTTGAAATCAACAAGATCGGAACGGATAAGAAACGGATCGTCTTCCGGTTTTCAGAAGAAGAAAACTTCGTGCTGAAACTGCTGGCGTATCTCGCTTCCAGAACCTATGACGGTCTCTTTGAAGAGAACCTGTTTTCCTTCCGGTTCAGCCGCGGGGTCAAACAGGGCATTTCCTATATCCGCCGCCGGGTTGATTTCCGTAATACGTATTCCTACAAAGCGGATATCCATGATTATTTCAATACCATCGATCCGGAGAAAATGATCGCATTGCTGAAGGAAGCCATGCCGGAAGAACCGCAGTTTATCCATCTGTTTGAGAATGTACTGAATGACCCGTATGTGATAAGGAATGATGAAGTCACGGAATGGCGCAAAGGCATCATGGCAGGGATGCCCCTGTCCGGGTTTTTCGCAAATCTCTATCTCACCGGTATGGACCGCTGGTTCGCAGAACATGCAATACCGTATATCCGTTATTCCGATGATGTGATCGTCTTTGCCAGAACCGAAGAAGAAATCCGGGAATACGAAACCGTCATTCATGCATTTCTTGACCGGGAAGGCCTGGAGATCAATGAACGCAAGGTCGTTCATACGGTACCGGGTGAAACGATCGAATTCCTCGGATTTGAATTCCATAACCGGTCTGTGAATCTTGCCCGGATCTCCGTAGAAAAGATCAAAGGAAAGCTGCACCGGAAAGCACGTGCCCTGTACCGGTGGAAACAGAAGAAAGATGCAGAAGATATCAGGGCAGTCAAAGCCTTTGTGAAGTACCTGAACCGGAAGTTCTACAGCAATCACATCCATGGAGAGATCACCTGGGCCCGCTGGTATTTTCCATTACTTACAGAAGATGACCGGCTCGCAGAGATCGATGATTATTCCGTTCAGTGCATGCGGTATATCGCTGCCGGCAACTATTCAAAGAAAGCCTATAACCTGCGCTATAAAACCATCCAGAAGCTCGGCTACCACAGTCTGGTAAACAGCTACTGGCGCTATCGGAAAGGAACCTACGACCAAGACGAACGGGCAGACGAAAAAACAAATGCAGAACCATGATGGTTCTTCCAGGCGGCTGTATGAATCGATACTGCCGCTTTTTCTCTGGTTCTGCCGAATACGGAAAAGGAAGGAACGCAGTTAAAACACAGGTGTACGTATCTGCTTTCCCTTATTTCCAATTCTGATTCAGCATATTTCTGCAAGATCCGGAATGATGCCGGATTTCAGTTGAGCTTTTCCGGATGCTTGCTCTTTTTGCCTGCATTAATACTGGCTATGATCTCACGGTCAAGGAGTTCCGCTTCCTTTAATGCCTGAAGCCGTTCATCCTCGTCTTCGATCTCATCCAGATGTTTCCGTTTTTCAGAAGCTTCCAGTGCCAGTTGAAATAATTCGTATGTAAAATCAATGTCAAATTCTTCCCCGATATCAGGGTCTTTCTCAGATAAATCAATAATATACTGTCTCGGTTCTTTTGATTTTCCCATAGATGTCACCCCTCTGCCTCTTGATTCCGGAATCATTATATACCCCTCATATATCGACGTTCAATGATAGTTTCACAATGATTTCGTTTATCGTGATCCTGGGGTGCGTAATTCCTGACAGTATCCCTGAAACAATCGGATTATTGAACCTCCCCCACTTACGCACATAGTACGTAGAAGTGGGAAATTCCTGCGAACTGGATATACTTGAATACCAGCTATGAAGCTCTGATATACAGCGGTTGTCCATATTGAGCAGGCTACTTAGGCATCAGCACTCAGTCCGCTGCTGCGGACAGCTCATGCCAGGTTGTAGAATGTCCCGCTATCTCCCGGGCAGTGCCATAGATCCAGTCACAATAAATACAATCACGACTGCAGTGATTTGAATGAATTCTATTCAAGTTACCTGCAGTCTATTATTATGAGCGGTATAGGAGAGAAGTAAAGAAAAAGCAGAACCCAAAGCCCTGACAAGCTGATTCTGCCTGTTCCTTACGAGAACATTTTTATGATAATCATTCATTGCGATGAGGTCAATGAAGTATCGCAGGAAAATTACGATAGATTAATAAAACAGATCGATCTCATTCAATTGGAATGCCCTCACTGTAATCATACTGGCACTAAAGTCCACTGTTACTATGATCGTCCAGTCAAAGAGAAAAGCGGGTATTTCAGGCTTCTTGTGCTTCGGGTCCAGTGTCAGTTCTGCGAAAAAACGCACGCAATCCTTCCGGAAACGATTGTGCCGTACTCATCTGTTCCCCTCGAAGATACAATTACCATTACTACATATGTTTTCATTCTATTGTTTATAACTCAGCAGGACGTTGTGGGGGTACGGGTTTGAACGTGAAATGATTAAAAAACGCACAACTGCAAGCAAAGCAATAGCCCGGCAAAAGCCAGGCTATAAAGAAGGCCGTCCGAAACAGATCACGCCTGAAATAATCAAGCAGATCAGGAAAGGTGTTCCCTGGGAAGAACTGGAAATCAGCAGAGCGACGTGGTATAGATATAGGAATATCTAATGTGCTATGTTGCTTTTCGTTACGCCCAGTTATTTAACTTGAGCCCTTCCACTCTTCCAAATTCTCTCGTGTTATTTGTAATTAGAGTAAAGCCAAGCGATTTTGCATGAGCCGCAATCAGCATATCGTTTGCTCCAATCAACTCCCCTTTTTCTTTTAGATCATGACGAATCTGCCCATATACTTTTGCAGCTTCCATATCAAAAGGAATGACCTCAATATTGGAAAGAAACGTCAATAAGGCCAATCTGTTCTGTTTGGGTTTGGAACTGTTACAAACTCCGTATTCCAATTCGGCCATTGTAATTGCCGAAATACAAAGATCTCCAGGATTGTATTGCTGAAACCTTTTTAATACAATCTCCGGTCTGGCGTTCTTAGCATAGACGATGATGTTTGTATCAAGCATGTACCTCATAGCGACTCTCTTTCCTGTACAGGAAGTTTTTCATAGTCTTCCATGAAATCGTCCGTAAACATAGAAAGTCCTATCATTGCAGTGCTCCAGGGATCATTTTTGGGAAGTAGGATGACTGCATTGCCGACTCTGTTGACTAATACTTCATCATCATCAAAGCGGCAGTTCTTTGGCAGTCTTACAGCCTGCGATCCTCCATTAGTAAACAGTTTTGCCGTTTCCATAAGATTTCCCTCCTTTTTTAGTAAGTATATACGCCTATATATACTTTTTCAATTAGTTATTCCTCCATGGTCTTACAATCTTTTCCTTGAGAAGCGAAAGCCGTATGTTCAGCCTTCAGAACCCCGCGCCTTCAGTCGTCGGGAGTAGTCAGTGAAGTGACGGGCTTCCTCGCCTGATTGTTGTGACAGATCCTTCCGCTGTGAACGATAATAGTAAGAAGAAGGATATCTCTAAATGAATACTTCAGGACAGCTGGCTGAACTGGCTCGGCTTCATGACCACAGAAAGAGGAGGACGAAGAATGAGATACGCGAACAGTCCTATGACCGTTTATACAAAGCTGAGTCCGAATCACTCCGGGCGGCGTACGCATTCGATTGACCGGATCACACCTCACTGCGTGGTCGGCCAGTGGACGGCAGAAAGAATTGGGAACTGGTTTGCAGAACCCAGCCTGAAGGCTTCTTCCAACTATGGCATTGACCGCAATGGCCGCGTCGGTCTGTACGTGGAGGAGAAGAATCGTTCATGGTGCTCTTCCTCCAGCGCCAATGACCAGCGTGCCATTACCATCGAATGCGCCTCTGACACTACGGAGCCCTATGCCTTCCGGAATGTTGTTTACCAGACGCTCATCCGGCTCTGTGCAGACATCTGCCGGCGCAACAGAAAGAAAAAACTTCTTTGGCTGGGCGACAGGGAAAAGACGCTGGCTTACACCCCTGCTCCGGATGAGATGATCCTGACGGTTCACCGCTGGTTTGAAGACAAAAGCTGTCCGGGAGACTGGATGTACGCCCGAATGGGTGATCTGGCCGACAAGGTCACAGCGGCACTTCGCAGCAGTTCCGTTTAAGCTGATCACATCTCTGACTGCTTCCGATGACTAAATCCGTCTTGAAAGGATCTTCTGTTCCTTATGAAGCTTCTTTTCCAGTTTCTGGAAATACTTTGGGTTGTTTTCCTTCCTTCCATCGGAAAGAACAGCGAAATCATGAAGACCAAGGTCGATCCCGATCTCATTTCCGGTT
>JAFWEW010000030.1 GCA_017512725.1 Solobacterium sp. | reverse complement strand
CCTCAAGTTCAATACCTATTGATAATCAACCGTACAGTTTTTGACTGTGCATTGTTCTTTTGCGCTCTTCTGCCTGTTCTTTTTTTCATTGACTTCTCATTTAAAAAAAAGCGCTCACCCATTTTTGGGTTTACGCCATTGGCCGCATATCTATGCGGTTTTTCTTATGGTTTGGCTGGTTTTAATAATTCGAAAAATGGCCCTGTTTTTTTCAGGGTCATTACAGGGTCATTATACTGAAGGCTGGATCAGCAGCTGAAATGACTTTGGGACGGAAAGCAATTATATTATTGTCAGGAGATGTCTGAAACATGAAGGTATTGCTGATTAACGGAAGTCCGCATGAAAATGGATGTACGTTTACTGCACTGGAAGAGTGCATGAAGACACTGAATCAGAACGGAATCGAAACCGAACTCCTCTGGCTTGGCACAAAGGGAGTCCAGGGATGCATTGCCTGCGGAAAATGCAGAAAGCAGGGAAAATGCGTTTTTGATGATGAAGTGAACCGGGTGGCAGAACGGCTGAATGAGATCGATGGTATTATCGTCGGATGCCCGGTCTATTACGGTGGCCCGTGCGCTCAGCTGACCGCGTTTCTCGACCGGCTCTTCTACAGTGCGCATGATGCGATGAAAACAAAACCGGGTGCTGCCGTTGTTTCATGCCGAAGGGGCGGGGCAACTGCCAGTTTTGAACGCCTGAACAAATACTTTGAGATGAACAGTATGCCGGTAGTGACTTCGATGTACTGGAATCAGATCCACGGCAATACGAGAGAAGAAGCTTTGCAGGATGCGGAAGGACTTCAGACAATGCGTACGCTCGCGGTGAATATGGCATGGCTCCTGAAATGCATTGAAGCCGGAAGGGCTGCCGGGATCGCGGCTCCCGTATACGAACCGACAATCCGAACCAATTTTATACGGTGATCCATGCGAAGACTGTCAGAGGTACTGAAAGAAGAATATGGAGAAAAGGTTTACCGTCTGACCCTCTCTTCCGGCTGCACCTGTCCAAACCGGGATGGTTCGCTTTCCTATGGAGGCTGTACATTCTGTTCCGAGGGAGGATCAGGTGAGTTTGCCGCAGACTATGCTTCTGTGGAGCAGCAGATTGAAGAAGCGAAAAAGCGGATTGCAGGAAAAACAGACGCAAAGAAATTCATTGCCTATTTTCAGTCCTTTACCAATACCTATGGGGATGTGAAGCGTCTGTCAGATTTATATGAAGAGACAATCCGAAGGGAAGACATCGTGATCCTGTCCCTTGGCACAAGACCGGACTGTCTTGGTGAAGAAGTAATGGAGATGCTGCGGAACCTGAATCGGATCAAACCGGTATGGGTGGAGCTTGGACTTCAGACAATTCATAAAAAAACAGCTGAACGCATCAACCGACAATATCCGCTTTCCGTATTTGAGGAAGCTTATCGTAAACTGAAAGCAGAAGGAATTACCGTCATCGTACATGTGATCTTCGGGCTTCCCTGGGAAAGCAGAGATGATATGCTGAAGACTATACAGTATTTGTCTGAACTGGAGCCGGAACTGGATGGAATCAAGATACAGATGCTGAATATCCTCAGGGGAACAAAGATGGCAGAGGAGTATCTTCAAAATCCTTTCCCGCTGCTGACGCTGGAGAAATACGCGGAATTGGTAAAAGAGAGTATCCGTATTCTGCCAGAGAACACGGTCATTCATCGCATGAGCGGAGACGGCCCTGGAAAACTGCTGATTGGACCAGACTGGATCCGCAACAAGAAACGGGTACTGAATACGATCAACCGGGAGATCGCAAAGTTACCGTGATTGGCAATTCCGGAAAATGATTGTAAAACGGAAATTACTGTACCATGAACTTATAGCAGTGCAATACAACAAAAAGGAGGATCACAATACCTATGATCAGAAAACAGATGGCTGTATTAATGAGCATAATCCTGCTGGCGGGATGCGGTACAAAGAAGCCGGCCGAAGGAACCAATACGGGTTCGGGCACGGAAACGGACAGCGCAGTATCGGATACACAGAACGCAGGCGTAACCTATCGGACAGAGACGATCGGAGAGGTAAGCTTTGAAATCAGTTCTCTCTGGACCAGAGAAGATCAAAATGGGGCTGCCTGTTACTATCGGTATTTTGACAAAGCCGGGAACTATGAGGCGTTTATTCTTGCGGATGCCAATACCGCAAACTATGGAAATTTTACGTCAAAGGCGGCTGCGCTGGAGTATATCGCAAAACAGTCGATTCCGGAGGGCGCAACGGTAACGTTCTCCAATCCGATTGAAGTGGGCAGTGCGGAAGGCTATCAGGTAGAGTTTGATACGGATACGGATGCCGGTGCGAGAGTCTGTGACATGATGATCATTGCCGGACCGTCACAGGTCACGCGTATGATGTTTTCCCAGCTGAAAAAAGGGGATGTCGATTATGGAACGGAGTTTGAGGAAATCTGGGATACGGTCCGTATTGCAACGGATCCTTCCTTCTCGACCGAAGACTCTCAGGCACCGGTTTTTTCATCCGGCAAGATGACGTATGAGCAGTCGGATTACACACTCAAATGTTATGAACAGAATGACGGAACGGTTGCCTGTGATGCAATGCTTGAGATTCATAACACAGGAGATGTACCGATCTGGCTGAATGATGATACGTATTTTGATATCTACAACGAAAGCGGCGATATCATCGCTTCCTGTTCCAAAGGAAATATCGATCTGATCCCGGAAGTGATCCTGCCTGGAGAATACGGATATTATGTGACACGGAAAGGGATTGAACTTCCTGGCGGATACTTCACCGGCTATGAATATGAGCTCGGCGGCGAGATTCGGCCTCAGGAGGCGAAAGGAACACTGCATGACTACCCGGTAGAGATCGTGTCGGTGAATGATGAAAACGGAAAACCGTCTGCGCTTGGTTATGTTACCAACGATACCGATCATGATTATCCGAATATTCAGCTTTATATCATTTATTACGATAACGATGAACGGGCCGACTCTGCAGCACATGATTATATCGGTAAACTGTCCCCGGGAACGAGACAGCCGTTCTCACTTGGCGGAAAGCTGACCTTTGAATCCGCATCGATTGCAGTGATTTCTTCTTATGATGTGATTGCACGGGAAGCGTATAACCCCGAGTAGTCTGCATACAAAACCGAAAACAAACCGGACGAAGGCTGTAAAAGCTTTCGTCTTTTGTTTGAGAAAAAACGCTCGCAATGCGACAATAGACATGCTGTTTTGGAGGAGTTATGAAATTCAGTGAAATGAAATATGAACGTCCGGATTTTAAGGAAATATCCGGTCAGTATGAAGCACTTTTGAAAGATCTGCAGGATGCAGAAGATGCAGAAAGCTTTGCCGCAGTATTTTCGAAGATCAATACGCTGCGGAGCCGGATCTCCACAATGTCCAACCTCTGTGAAATCCGTCATTCAATCGATACGAAAGATCCGTTCTATGATCAGGAAAATGATTACTGGGATGAAAACAGACCGCTGTATGAAGCCTATGACAACCGTCTGAGCAGGATCTGTGTCGAGTGTCCGTTTCAGGAAGAACTATATAGCTATATTCCAAAAACATTCTTCCAGCTGGCAGAATGCGCATTGAAGAGTTTTTCAGAAGAGGTGATTCCGCTTCTGCAGCAGGAGAATAAACTCGCCAGTGAGTATGGAAAACTTAAGGCTTCTGCACAGATTGAATTTGATGGAGAAACCTATAATCTTTCTACCATCTCTGTGAAGGCGGAAGACCCTGATTCCAATGTCCGTAAAGGTGCAATGGATGCCAGACTGAGCTTTTATGAACAAAATGAAGCAGAGTTTGACCGGATCTATGACGAACTTGTAAAAGTACGTACGGAAATCGCGCGTCAGCTGGGTTACTCCTCGTTTACCGAACTTGCTTACCAGCGAATGACACGTCTTGATTATGACCGTGATATGGTGGCGAATTACCGGAGGCAGATTCTGGAAGATATTGTTCCGGAAGTTACAAAACTGTATGAGCGGCAGGCTAAGCGTCTTGGGACTTCGACAGTAAGATATTATGACAAAACAATGGACTTCCCGGATGGCAACCCGACACCCAAAGGCACCTATGAAGAACTGATTGCCGCAGCCGGAACAATGTATCACGAAATGAGCAGTGAGACCGGTGAATTCATCGATATCATGATCGATAATGACCTTTGGGACCTCAAGTCAAAAGACGGAAAGGAGATGGGAGGCTACTGCACCAGTATTGCCGATTATGAAGTTCCGTTTATTTTTGCCAACTTCAACGGAACCAGCGGGGATGTAAATGTTCTGACGCATGAAGCAGGACACGCGTTCCAGTATTATATGTCCCGTTCGATTCCGGTACTTGATGTACAGTGGCCGACTATGGAGTCTGCAGAAATTGCCTCCATGTCAATGGAGTTTAATGCCTGGCCTTGGCTCCACCATTTCTTTAAGGAAGATACCGGAAAATATCAGTTTCTCCATCTTTCCGGAGCTCTGAAGTTTCTGCCATATGGCGTTCTTGTTGATCATTTCCAGCATGAAATCTATGATCATCCGGACTGGACACCGCAGGAGAGGAAACAGTGCTGGCGAAAGCTGGAACAGATGTACGAGCCGTATCTGGATTATGAAGGAGCACCGATTCTGGAAAAAGGCTGCTGGTGGTACCAGCAGGGTCACATCTTTGAGGTTCCGTTTTACTACATCGATTACACACTGGCACAGGTTTGCGCCCTGCAGTTCTGGGTGCGCAATCATCAGAAGGATCCGGAAGCCTGGAAGGATTATATCTCTTTGTGCAGGGCAGGCGGAACAAAGCCTTTTACAGAACTGGTACGAAACGCAAATCTCAAAGTTCCGTTTGAAGACGGCTGTCTGAAAGAGGTTGTAAAGGAAATCGGCACCTGGCTGGATGAAAGTGCGTATTAAACATCATTTACGAAATCTGAATTAAGTATTCAAAAAGATGTTCAGTGAGGGCATCTTTTTGGTAATATCCGTTAACAGAATTATAAAAAATCCTATTCTGCCTTACCGCAGAACAGGATCAGTGATGATTGATTGAATGTTGACGCGTGTTCAGAACTGAACCGTGCGCGGTTCCTCGGTAAAGCTGCTGAACGTTGCTGTTGCATTTTTCAGATAGAATACAGCAGTGTTTCCGTCTCCTGCCGCATACATCTTCTTCAACATCGGGTTAGCATCCAGCATCGCTTCCTGTGCTTCGATACGCTCATCGAGAACCGCCTCAGCCGCAACCCTCAGCCATTTTCCTTCTGAGAATGCACAGAGTTCAATTTTCGGGTTTTTCAGCATCTGCTTTGCGACATTCTTTACGAGTCCGGTCTGGATGTAAAGCTTGCCTTCGAAGATGTTCTGTGCACCAAACGGTCTTACCCGCGGCTGTCCGTTATCATCCGTTGCGAGAAACCAGACACCTGCCTTTGTCAAAAAATCAAATACTTCCTGCATAATGAACCTCCTCTTTTTTCTTTAATTATTACAGTTTCGTAAACGCCTGCTCAAAGTCTGCGATCAGGTCCTTTACGTCTTCACATCCGGTCGAAATACGGATCAGATTGTTATATGCGCTCTTCGGGAACATCAGGGTTACGACATCTCCGAGGCTGGTAGCGATTGGAGGGATTTTTGTCGCATCTGCGAAACGGCACATCTCTTCATATCCGCCTTTGAGATGAACACAAAGCATTCCTCCATACAGCCCGTTTACAAACAGTTTCTTTGCAAGTTCATGCTGGCGGTGGCTCTCCAGACCTGGATAGGTGACGAAGTCAACTTCCGGGCGGGCTTCGAACCATTTTGCAAGCGCCATGGCATTTTCAGACTGCTGGCGGAGACGCAGCGGCATCGTACGTACGCTGCGAAGGGCAAGCCATGCATCATACGGGCTGATATGGGATCCCAGGTTGTCATAGTAGTAACGGACCCGGTCCATATCTTCCTTTCTTCCTGCAACGATTCCGCAGAGTGCATCGCCATGACCGACATAGTACTTGGTACCGGAATGAACAACGATATCTGCACCCCAGTCAAGCGGCCTCATAACACAGGGGGATAGGAACGTATTGTCGACAATGAATTTGCAGCCATGACTGTGTGCGATTTCGGCGATTGCCGGAATATCTGCCAGCTTGAGCTGCGGATTGGAGAGTGCCTCCAGATAGATTACTTTTGTATTCGGGCGAATTTCTTTTTCAATATTGGAGAGTTCCAGCACTTCTACGCGGGAAGTCTCGATTCCCTTTGCCGGGAGGATATCCGCAAACATGCTGGAGGTGCACATGAAGGTGTCGTCGGAACAGATTACATGGTCACCGGCGTTCAGGTTGGAAAGAAGCGCATTGCTGATGGCAGCCATGCCGCAGGCACAAATCACTGCATCTTCCGCATTTTCAAGTGCCATGACTTTCTTTTCCAGCGCATTGGTTGTTGGATTCGTTGTACGGCTGTATATATAGAGATCCTGTTCCCACTTGGCACCGCGGGCAAGCATTTCATCATACTGTTCTGCGGTTTCATACCCGTAAGTAGAAGTCTCGTAAATCGGTGTATTCAGTGCCCGCGTAACCGGATCGGGGCCTTCTCCGCTCTTTACTGCTCTGGTCGCAAATTCCATTTTGTCAAAATCTGTTTCATATCTGCTCATAAATCATAGTCTCCTTTATTTGATCGTGTGAAACAGCGCGGAACACACTATTAAGCAGATGTTCCGTTGTCTGTATCATCAGTCTATGCTAAACCGGTGTTGAATGCAAAATCCAGTTACAGACGCAGTATTCCGGTCATTCTGCTTTGAGCGAAATTCAAAATACAGATATAATAAGCGGAAATCAGGAGTTTTCATTATGATTAAAAATCTGAGCGCAGTTTGTGCTGATATTGACGGTACGCTCTGCGAAAAAGGAGGACAGCTGTATCCGCTCACCAGAGAGGCAGTTGAAGCACTTCATCAGCGCGGCGTATTGTTCGGACTTGGCACCGGGCGCGCCATCAATCAGAGAGTTTTCACAATGAAGGATTACTGGGGCCTTTCCTTTGACTTTGATTTCATCATCGGAATGAATGGCGGCCAGCTCTGGACAAAAGAAGATCCATATGTTGAAAACTACCATCTGCTTTCCCGTGAATCCCTGAAGGAGATCATTGAACGGATGCGTCCGATGAACCTCAATGCGGTCATTTATGAAGATGAGCATATGGTAGCGACAAGAATGGATATGTTTCAGGAAGCATCCATGAAGCGCAACAATACGCAGGTCATTGTTACCAACGGCGATGAAGCACGGCTTTATATACGTCCAAACAATAATGTCTTATTCCGTTATGATCCGGAAGATGAAGAAAAAGTTCTGAAACATGCAGAAGCAATCTCCAACGACCGCTATATCGGGATACGGACGGCACCGGGATGTCTTGAATTTATGGATCCCCGCGTCAATAAAGGCGATGGATTAAAGAATTATGCCGAAAAAGCAGGACTGAAGCTTGAGAATATCATGGCATTCGGAGATAACGACAATGATGCACCGATGCTGAGGGAAGCGGGATGGGGTGTCTGTCTGAACGACGGCAGTCCGTACTGCAAATCCATGGCAGATGCGATTACGGAATATAAATGTACGGAAGACGGAGTCGGCAGGTATCTGTATGATCACTGCATGGAATTCCTGAAACCGGAATAAGACTGGAAGAGGTGGAAATATGTCATTTACGAAGGATTTCTTATGGGGCGGTGCAACTGCCGCCAATCAGTATGAAGGCGGCGTTTTTGAAGGCGGCGCCGGACTTTCAACGGCTGATGTCATGACCAATGGCTCCCATACAGTGAGGCGTCAGGTGACATGGAGAAAGGAAAACGGAGAGACCGGTTCTACACCGTTGTGTTTTGGGAGTGCCGAACGGCATCTTCCGGAGGGGGCAATACCGGTACAGCTGGAGGATAAGAAGTATTATTATCCTTCCCATATCGCATCCGATTTTTATCATCACTGGAAAGAAGATATCCGTCTTTGTGCAGAAGAGGGCTTCAACTGTCTGCGGTTCTCTGTGAAATGGTCCCGCCTGTTTCCGAACGGCGATGATGAGACGGTAAATGAAGAAGGTGTTCGTTTTTACCGGGAAATCTTTGAAGAATGCAAAAAAAAAGGGATTGAACCGGTAGTAACGTTGCTGCACTATGAGAATCCGCTGGCATTTGCTCAGAAGTATAACGGTTGGGACAGCCGTTATCTTGTGGATGCGTATGTCCGATATGCAAAAACCTGTTTTGAACGGTTTGACGGGCTCGTGAAGTATTATCTGACGTTTAATGAGATCAACTGTATTGATGCGGCACCCTACGTTACCGCCGGACTGATTCATGCCGATCCGCAGAATATCGCGAATGCGGCATTTCATCAGTTTCTTGCGACTGCACTGACGGTAAAGGAAGCACATGAGAATTACCCGGATATCAGTGTCGGCATGATGCTGGCCTGCGGACCGGTCTATGCGGCTACGGCTGATCCGGCAGATCAGCTGCTTGCCCTGCAGGCGAACAATCAGACCCTGTTCTATTCAGATGTGCAGATGCTTGGACGCTATCCGGATTACAAGCTGAAAGAATATGAACGGAACGGAATTACACTTCCGCTGGAAGATGGAGATCTTGAAACAATCGCATTATATCCGTGTGATTTTCTCAGCTTCAGTGTTTACGGTTCCCATGTTGTAACATGCCATGATGAAAACGCAGAAGCAGGAGAAGGCAACGGCGGGACTCAGGCGCATATGGTGAAAAACCCGTACCTCAAAACAAATGCCTGGGGCTGGGCAACCGATCCGCAGTGTCTGCGCATTACCTTGAATACGCTGTTTGACCGCTATCACTGTGATCTGTTCTGTGTCGAAAACGGAATCGGCTGGAATGATGTGATGGAGAACGGAACGGTCCATGATGATTACCGCATTGATTATATGCGGGCAAACATCCAGTCCATGAAGGATGCGGTTGAACAGGACGGCATTCCGCTGATGGGATATCTCTACTGGGGCTGTGTAGATATGGTCAGCAACGGGGAAGGTGAGATGGCAAAGCGTTATGGCCAGATCTATGTGGATGCGGATAACTATGGACAGGGAACATTCAAAAGATCACTGAAAGATTCCTATTACTGGTATAAGAAATGCATTCTCTCTAACGGAGAAGATCTTGACTGAGACGGTTGATGATAAAGAAACAGATCTATAAAAATCTGTCAGTGCTGAATAATCATTCGGAGGACAGCGTTATGGAGATGGTACACATTACAATTCAGACCCCAGGATTTGAAGAAGAGATAGCGTTTTATGAGACGTATGCAGGTCTTTCAATCCAGCGGGATATGCGTTCGGTCGGGAAAGAACTTGTATTTCTGGGGAACCGAAACGAATCAACCATGCTGGAGATCATACACAATCAGGAAGCACCGGAATATGAAAATACGTATCTGTCCATTGGCTTTCACACGGATGATCTGGATTCCATACGGGAGAAGCTTATTTCTGCAGGATTGGATCCGACGCCGTTTATAACACCAATTCCCGGTGTACGGTTTTTCTATGTACGGGATCCGGCAGGGGTTAACGTTCAGTTTATTGATGCGTTTTATCTGAACAACTGATTTTTCTATCAACGAAGATTTTTCATTTTGACAGTCCGACACCGCCGATCGTGATCGGACTTTTCAGTGACTGTACATGCGCTGCCAATGCGTTCTGGATCTCCCTGTATCCTGGAAGAATGGAATCATTCAGCTTTGAAAAGGGCAGTACTTCAATGTTTGTCCGCAGTGCAGGATAGGTTCCCTGCATTGAAGTATAAAGAAAATCGCAACGGAGATTTTGAATACGGACCTGTTTTGTACCGTTTTCCTCTTTGAGAATCAGATCCATACCGGCCACCATGCTTATGAGATTCTCAGTGTTCAGCTGAGAAGAAATGAGATTTCCCATTGCATAAAAGACAGGCACGCCGTGAATCCGTTCAAATGGCTGGATTACATGTACATGGTTTCCAATAATGACATCGGCACCTGCCTGTATGCAGCGTTCCGCTAGAGATCTCTGCCATTGCTCTGGTGTATGAGTGTATTCCCTGCCCCAGTGGAGGGCAAGAATAACAATGTCACTGGTTTCCCTGGCGCGCCGTATGCATGCCAGCATTTCTTCTTCATGCCCGGGAAAGAAATTCACTTCAAAAGGGGTTTCGGGTATGTTTCCGTTCAGGTATTCACACCAGGAAAGAAACGCAACGGTTACTCCATTGATTACCATGGAGGAAATTGTGTTTTTTTCTTCCCAGGAAGCCGCAGTTCCGTCTGTGAGAACACCTGACTTTGAATGGAAAAACGCGGAACTGTTCTGAATGCCTTTCATTCCCATATCAATGCAGTGGTTCGTCGCAGTTGAAATGAGATTGAATCCGATGTCGGTCATATATTCTCCGAATTCAATGGGAGAGTTAAAGGTCGGATAGCCGGAAAGCCCCAGTTCTGTTCCACCGAGAACAGTTTCCTGATTATAGTATTTCAGGTCATATCCGGAAATCATTTTCCGGATGTAATGGAGCTGATGGTCAAAATCAAAGCGGTTATCTTTCCGCTTTGCGTCCATATAAACCGATTCGTGGATCACTGCATCACCGCAGAGGAATAAAGATACTCGTTTCTCGTTCTCAGGCATAGTCATTTCCAATCGTCATGTACTACTTTACCATGTGACTGGTTTCTCATGCGCGGCAGGGATCCATACGATTGAAATAAGAGTCTGATTGATGATTTAGTGCGTTGTTTTTTCTCTGATGATTATGTTGCATTATGGTCTGTGGGCTATAAAAACATATTAAAAGAAATTTATAATATGTTTATGGAATTGAAGAAGATAATAATGATTCAGACATCACTAATATCAGAGAAGGGAAATCACATGAAAAAAACCATTTTGATTGTTGCACTGTGTATGTGTTTTATCTTTTGCATTACAGCCTGTGGCAAGGCTAAAGAAGACAAAACGGAAAACAGCGAACCCGCTGCAGAAACGACAGGGAAACCGGAAGGAAGTTCCGTGACGCTGATGGTGGATCGTCTGAGCAAAGATGCTGTGACGAATACCATTTCCGATGAAATAAAAGAAAAGGCTAAGGCAATGCCTGTGGTATCCTGCCAGAAACTTCCGGATTGGAATGGCACAACCTTGGTAAATAAGATGGAGTATGGCTGGCCTGTGGTCACGGCTCAATACACGGAAGCATTGATAAAGGATGTGGCAAATGAGGGATTTAATTTTGTCAGAGTTCCTTTGGATACCCGCGTCTTTTATACAAGCATGACGGGCGACCCCGGAGAATACTTCAACGGCGACAGCACTCAGGTCAACACAAAGGAACTGAAAAATGTGGATGAACTGATTTCCTGGTGCATAGATAATGGCATTCATGTCTGCTTTGATGTGCACACGACACCCGGCGGATATATGATCGGTGGAGACGAAGAAGCCAGTCGGAGACTTCTTTTTACGGAGGGAAGCCCGGAAGAGCAGTACTTCTTTGACTTCTGGGAGTTTTTCTCACAGCGATATGCGGATATTTCACCGAACGCATTGTCCTTTAATCTGTACAATGAGCCTCCGGAGTTTTTGGAACAGGAGCAGTATGTGCGGTTTATCAAAAATACGCTGAAGGTTGCGACACCGGCAAATCCAGACCGTGTGATCTTTGTTGATATGCTTAAGTATGCTACAGAACCTGTATACGGACTGGAAGATGAACATATCGTACAGACATTCCATTGTTATGAGCCGTATAATTTTACGAACTCAGGATTCGATAACATGGATTATGAGGCCGGGGAGGAGAACCGGAGAAGTGAGCACAGAGAGAAAATTACCTATCCTCTGCCGGCAATCTATGCCGGAATCCATAAGGGATATAGGGTCTCCGGAGATTTCAAATCCGGCACGAAGTTTAAGATGGCAATCTCTGGCTGCCAGGCAGATGTGACTCTGAATGTGAAGGATGCCGACGGAAACACTTTTTATTCCGAAACCTTTGATAAAGAAATGATAAATGCGGAGGGCCATGAAGTTCTTGAGCCGAATCACATCTATTCGGCATATGAGGATAACACAGGAAATCTGATTTATCTGGAATGCGAACTTGACCATGACACCACAGGGATTTCTCTTTCTCTGGATGACAGTTCCGCATGGATGGATATGGATACCCTTACGATTGAAACCGCGGATTATAAGGCCAAACTGGTATCACAGTGGATCGAGGGTGTGCTGGACGATCTGCCTGGAACAGATATATCCATAGATGAGCGTGGAATCGTGACTGTCAACAACCCGGAAGCCGCAAAATACAACGTTGGTAAATCCCTGTTTGAGGAGCGTTTCAAACGCTATGTGGATTTTTCAAATGAGACAGGAACCCAGGTGATGCTGCAGGAGTTTGGAGACACGGTTTATACGGACATTGAATGTGCGAAGCAATTTTATGAGGACGTACTTTCCACCTGTGATGAATTGGGTATCAATTGGGTTCATTGGACATTTGAAGGTGGAGATTTTTCCTATGCTGCTCCGGAAGAGCAGTATAAGCGGCACGATGCAACGTATGAGGCGATCAGTGATGGCAGGGAAGCTTGCATAGAACTCAGAGAAGTATTTCAGAAGCATATGTAAAAGCGGGAAGCGGGCTATAGCGGAAAAAAGGAAATCCTTGAAAGAACGGCATTACACTGACTGGCGCAGTACAGGCATCCCGAAATCACTATTGGAAACAGGGGAATCCTGTGATAATGATAGTGCAAAGATTGACAGTTTCTGGAACGAATCCTTCGTTTCGAAAAGACAGGAGAATCATCATGTGCGCAGATGTGTTTATCAGCTACAAATCAGATGAGGAAGAATACGCCAAGCGGGTAAGGAATGTTCTCGAACAGAACGGGATTTCCTGCTGGATGGCACCGGACAGTATCCCCGTCGGATCCAACTATATGAAACAGATACCCCAGGCAATTGAAAACTGCAAGGCAATGATTGTACTGGTATCAGAGAAGTCTCAGCACTCCACATGGGTCAAGAATGAGTTTTCCCAAGCAATCAGTAAGGAAAAGCTTGTCATCCCGTATGTCATTCAGGACTGTCCATTGGAAGATGAGTTTGCATTCTCCATGAGTACAATGCAGCAGGTGTTTGCCTGGAAGGATGAAGAGTCGGCTTTGCAGCGGGTAGTAAAGGATATCCGTGAGGTGCTTGGACAGGACAGCACCGCAAGAGTGGAAATCAAGGTCGTCAAAAAGAACAACAATGTCCCCTGGATCATTGCTGGCCTTGCCATCATCACACTGCTCACCGGTTTAGCGGCATATTTCTTTACTCGAAAACCTGCTGAACCGCAGACACAGCAGGCAACTCAGGCTGCATCGGTGTATTACTCCGAAGTGCTTCCGTTCTATGAAACCGGCAGCTATGCCACCGTACAGTCCGCACAGGAAAGTGAATACGATCTTCCTGAGTATGACAGGGCATTCTCCCTGCTGAGTTTTATCAAAAATCCATCCGAAGAATCGGTGTTTGTGGAAAAGATCGCCTGTGAGATCGATGAACTGACACCAGTGGAAACGCCTGTCATCCGTGCGGACGGAGTGCTTCTGGAAGATAATACCCTGACAGCGTTTGCGTTTAACGACGGCTGGGGAAAGGCCGAAATCGTGAGCGCTGAGTGGCACCTCGAACCGGAGGCTGGAGTTCCTTCGTTTCCCGCCTTTGAGGGGCGTCTGAACGGCTCCACGTCCGTTTCCGTTGAAAGCGGCAGTGCGGCTGAACTGCTTAGAACAACCGTTGATTTTTCCGAACTGCTTGAGTGGGCACGTCAGCAGGATATGCAGTATATGCAAGTGCTGTATTACTTCTGTCTCAGCTGTAACTGCGAAGGAAAGAGCAGCGGCTTTACACTGTTCTTTATGTATGATCCAGATGGGGATTCCATCGTTGCGGATTATGGTGGAAATTACGAAGAATACCCGAGCATCACGCTGTATGCCCTGCTCGATGTCGATAACCCTCCGACCGAACTGCGTTTTGTGACCGGAGATAACACACCGCTCGTAGATGATACCTATCGAATTGAAACCGTGATTATTCCGACGAAGAGCTGTGAGCTGACCTGTCGGGGAAGCTATTCGATTGGCGGAGAACCATATAAGACGGAAGACTATCATGTGAATGTGACAGTTCCTTGTTTCCAAAAAGAGACTCTGGAAAACGGCGGACTTCTCACAATGGAACTGGCTCATACGAATATGAATAGTCCTGCCATGGTCGAGC
The DNA here is from genome assembly GCA_017512725.1 of Solobacterium sp. GTDB lineage: Bacteria > Bacillota_I > Bacilli_A > Erysipelotrichales > Erysipelotrichaceae > Bulleidia. The sequence goes on along the minus strand of JAFWEW010000030.1, from coordinate 38,952 downwards.
GCGCCTGTGAAAAATACCGTTATCAGCCGGAATCCATCCTTTCCGGGCAGGAATGAGAAATGACATATCAGTTTCCATTCGGAGAGATCTTTCATCCATTGGCTCGGCAGGGGCAAATCCGGAAAGAAACTAATACATAAGCAAAAAGGGTTCCGATCCTGAAATGTGAAAGGATCGGAACCCTTGAATTAGGTGTGGCATGCGCCTGACAGGACTTGAACCTGCACGCCGAAGCAATAGATCCTAAATCTATCGTGTCTGCCAGTTCCACCACAGGCGCAAAAAACACGTGCCATAAGATTATAGCACGTGTTGTGAGCGATCAGCGGCTGTCCTTGTCGATTCCTTCGAGGAAGAGTGTTCCAACGATTACGAACAGCAGTCCCATTCCAAGCAGTACGCCCCATTCCAGCCACATGTTGGATGCGGTGAATTCATAAGCGGTATTCATCATGTTCTTGGTAGAAGTTTCACCAATAATGGTCCACATCTCGGAGTTGCGGATATATTTGTAGATCAGGGATACTTCCTTTACGGTTGTCAGCTTGTTGACCGCTGCGTAAAGGGAAATGGAATGCAGGGAATTGAAGTTGGCGACGGTACAGATCGTACGGATGCCCCAGCGGCTGATCATGAACTGAGAGATCTTATCGGTAATGCCGGAGAGTTCAAATGCGACACCGGAGAAGATCAGCTGCAGAATGAGCAGGAAGGGGACAACCGTCATGGCAGTAGTGGTGTCCTTGACGATGCAGGATACCATCAGTGCCAGAAGATCCGATGCGTAAGTGATGATAAACAGGGTTACGCCAAAATCGACGATGAAGTTTCCGGATACCGGACCGGCTTCCGGGAACGGGAACCCGCAGAGTTTGTAAATTCCCAGCTGGATCAGTGTCTGACCAAAGCAGAGGAATGCCTGATAGATCATGTGGGCAGCGATGTACGAACTGATGTGCATGCCTGCACGATGTTCCCGCTTGATGATCGGACGTTCTTTACAGATCGACTGAATACTGTTGAAGAAACCGTTCCAGATACATACGCAGGCAAATGCCAGAGCACCGACCTGGGTTCCTTCCATGTTAACGAATACGTTATTGCAGACAGAGGCAACGATCAGGGATACGATCGCAGCCATCGGGAATACTTTCCAGCCCCGTTCGTGGAGAAAGATGCGGAACAGCTTCCCAAGATAGATCCAGATCTGACCGATTCGACCGGTGTGTTTCTGATTTTCAAGATTTTCTTCCGAGAAACTAGGCATTTTCAGATTCCTCCTTTTTTCTCATTTCATCATATGCGGCGATCAGTTCATCCGCACGGCCTTCACCGCCTTCTTCAGGGGTGTTGACGGATTTGACGATGTCTTCCATCTTTTCTTTTCCGAAGAACTTCCTTGCGCCGTCGATCGTTCCATAGTAGGCAAGACGTCCGGTCTTGGAGGAGTCCTTTGCCAGAACGATGATGTGATCAAACAGATCAACAACCCGATCCGGTGTATGGGTGATAACGATGACGATTTTCCCGCTGTCAGCGATTCTGCGCAGACGTTCCATCAGGTCACGGGCGATGACGCCATCCAGTCCGGAATCCGGTTCATCAAGGATGAAGAGGGATGGATCACCGATATATTCACAGGCAATCGACAGACGTTTGCGCTGGCCGCCGGAAAGATCTTTGACCAGACTGTTTTTCTGGGAAGTAAGACCGAAATCTGCCAGAACCTCGTTTACACGCTGATGAAGTTCACGAGGAGAATAACATTCCGGAAGACGCAGCTCTGCGGCATTGAACAGCGTCATGAATACGGAGTCGGTACCGCGCAGTAGATCCAGCTGCGGAACAACGCCGATCTCGTACTTCATGTCCTTGTAGTTCTCATAAACGTCTACACCGCCATTCAGTACTTTCGCATTGGCAGGTTCATATCCGGTAACGGCATTGATGAAGGTCGTTTTACCTGCACCGGAACCGCCCAGCAGAAGAACCAGCTGTCCTGGTTCGATGGTCAGGGAGATATCTTTCAGAAGGGTTTTCTTCTTGTGCCAGGACGTCTTGATCGTGCGGTCGGCAATACTGATGATCAGATTCTTGCGTGTTCCGCTGGCGAGGTTGTATACGAGCCGTCCGGGAAGGTAGACAAATATTGTCTGACCAATCCGGATCACATCATACAGGCTGATATTTGCTTCACCGGAGATTTTTTCACCGTTAATCGTGATGCCGCGGTTGATGTTGACATCCTTAACCATCCACTGACCGTTGGAGTTAACGAATTCCGCATGCGGATATTCGCTCTTGTCCTTGCGTTCGACCGTCGCAGAGCTCATCTGGCGAAGCGCTTCGGAAGAATAGATGGTAATCGGCTTTTTCTTATTGCGCAGCAGGTGGGATTTCCATTCCACATTGGGATTATAGGAATCTTCAAAAACGAATACCTGCGATTTGTTTCCTTCCATGATCCGGATCAGATCACCGTCATGAAGCTCAACCGGTTCGGAGTCCGTGATTTCCTTCTTATTAATATAGGTGTGATTTTTCAGATTAATGGAAGTCAGGTGCCATTTCTTTCCTTCCAGAGGGCTTCTGTCAAGTGTGATCCGGAACTGCGGAACTCCGAGAATGCCATTGTCGAGCGTCAACTTTCCATTAACGACATCCGATGTTTCCCCATAACAGATATCCGTCTTGTCTCCCATGGAAAACTGCATATGGTCACCGCGGGAATTCAGGGCAGTCAGTTTGGCGAGGTCAGCGATGTTTGTATCGTTATACGTCGTCGTAGTTTCAGACTGTGTTTTTTTCTCCGGAGTCTGTGACGGTTCTTTCTTTTCCGGCTCTGCAGAAGACTTTTTTTCCTTCTCGGCCGTTTTCTTTTCTGTGCTCATATATACCTCCCTGTAAATGATATCGGATCAGCGGAACAGCCCGCCGAGACCTGAAAACTTATCCATAAAGCCGGCAAACTTGTCAACCGACTGTGTCAGACTGGTAATCGATGTGTTCAGTCCGTCATAGTCCAGCTTTGACAGTCCCTCTACAGCCGGCTCGGTCTGATCAATCAGATGGTTGATTCGTTCAAGGGTAGCTGCTATTTCATTGGTCAGTGAGAGAAGCTTTGGGCCAACGATCAGAACCATCGCTACAAGCAGGATCAGAATCAGTACTTCGACATAGGCAATAATCCCCCGGTGCAGCGCAGCGGTCTTCTGTTGCTTGGCAAGGCGCATGAGAATCTCATGATCATCCATGGTCATATTTTCTTTGTTTTCACTCATCTGGAGAACCTCCAATATTATATGAATTTTACCATAATATAAAAAAAGACAGGAACGAAACTCCTGTCTCCTGTCTAACACACGTAATTGAGGTAGTAGGGGAGCTGCTGACGCCACCATGGCCAGTCATGTGCAACATCCTCTCCCCAGAAATCCACCCATGCAGGTATATTTTTGTATTCAAACAGTTCCTTCATGCGGGCGCTGTCTTCCTGCATCGGATGTTCCCAGGCACCTCTTCCGCAGCAGAGAATGATGTCACGGTGACGGTACATCTCAACATACGGATGATCATACGGCATGCCGTTGATGTAATCGACGGGGGAATTCGCATAGACCAGATCATCGAAGTAGTCTCCGAAGAACAGTCTTGCATTGTACGCTCCGGAAAGCGCGATACAGCCAGAAAAGATATCCGGTCTCCTGAGCATGAAGTTCAGTGCGTGCGTTCCGCCCATGGAGCATCCGGTTGTCATGATGCCTGCGGCATAGTGACCGCCGTTGGCATCCTTATTGATATCGAAGATGCGCGGGCACAGTTCGTCGCAGATATATCTCACATAATCTTCCTGACTCTGGATGCGGGCCCGGTTGTCCCAGCTTTTGGAAGACCAGGAATTAACGTCATTGGAGTCACAGCAGAACATCTGGATCCTCCCGGCATCGATATATTCCTGCGCGCAGGCAATCATGCCCTGATTTTCGAAATCGAAGAACCGGCCGTCCTGTGACGGAAAAACCAGAATCGGCTTTCCGGCATGACCATAGACCTTAAATTCCATGTCACGGTTCAGATTGCTGCTGTATTCCTTGAAATACTCTGTTTTCATTTGGTCTTAGCCTTCTTTGGTTTCGGCGCGTCTTCCGGCCGGCGTTCAACGGACGGCTTGCGTTCGTAGGCAAACTTCATGAATTCAAAGATTTCCTTTTCTTCCTTGAAGCGGGCAACGTAAGCTTCATCTCCCATGGCGATGCCGAGAATTGCCGGCATGCGCTCATGCATGCAGATGGACTGGCCGTATTTCCGGTAGATATCAGCCATGGAGTACTGATAGTTGATATAATCCCGTTTTCCGACATAGACGCAGTAATACGGACGATCCGTATCATAGAGCCCTTTGTTGAACATCGCCATGTTCGCATAGATTCGGTAAACATTGATGTCATTGGCAAAGTTCATCATATCCGGCGTGAATCCTCCGGGCGGACGCATGTTGACCTCAAGACCTACAAGATCTCCTTTTTTGCCGAGTCCTTCTTTGTCTTCGGTAAGGCGGAAATATTCGGTATGGAAGAACCGGCCCTTGATTCCGAATGCCTTGATGACGGCGGTGCCCATTTTCTCAAGATCCTCCGGGACTTCCCGCACGCTGTAATAGAAACATTCGCCTTTCGTATTGACGATGTCCATGATCGGATCCGGGAAGACGTGAGAAGTACGGAAGATAATATTTCCGTCCTGATCGGTAATGCCGTCAAAACTGACGATATATCCCGGAACAAATTCCTCCATAATATATTGAACCATCAGCTTCTGCTTATAAAAGTCATCCAGCTGCTGGCTGTTGGAAATTTTCCAGGTCGCGTTGGCACCAACGCCGCCGTCCGGTTTTACAATGACCGGAAAACCGACTTCCTGAACAAACTTCTTTCCCGCTTCCGGTGTCGATACCAGATGATAGCGGGCGACTGGAACACCGGCCTTTTCATAGAAGGCCTTCATGTTGGACTTGGTCTTATAACGCATGACCGAATCGCTCTTGTCACCGGTCGTGATGTTGAAATCGGTGCGCAGACGGGCATCCTGTTCCAGCCAGAACTCATTATTGCTTTCGAGCCAGTCGATTTTCCCATGCTTGTGGGCAAACCATGCGACTGCACGATACATCTGGTCATAATCCATCATGGATCCGACCTGATAATACTCATCCATCGAATCTTTAAGCTCCTGGGGCAGGGAATCATACGGATCTTCACCGATACAGAGTGATGTTCCGCCGACCTCTTTCCATGCCTTCGGGAATTGATAATAGGTTCGGGGGAAATTTGGTGAAATAAAGACAAAATTAGCCATAACAAATCCACCTTTCAATTAACCTAGAAATCATAACATGTTTGAAACAAGGGTGAAAATCTGTAAGCGCTAACAATTGGAAAAGTGCCATTTTTTCCGATTATCAGCCTTGAAATGACAGGGCAATAAGATATAATTCCGTTGTCTCCACATATCGTATATGCTTTCGAATCTGGCGGAAGTGTTTCTACCCCGCGGCCATAACTGCAGGACTACGATACTTCTTTTCAGGTGCTTCTGCTTATGGGATAGAATCCAGGAGCTGTCGAAGCCGATATGTGGGAAAAGAGAAGGGGGACATTTTTATGTTCGAAAAGTTTTTTAAGCTCGAGGAACACGGAACAAATGTCAGAACTGAGGTCATTGCCGGTATTACGACATTCATGACCATGGTCTACATTCTGGCCGTCAATCCGAACATTCTGGAAGCTTCCGGAATGGACCGCGGTGCGATCATCACAGCTACTGCGGTCGCCTCTGCCATCGCATGTTTCTGTATGGCCGCATTCTCCAACAAGCCGTTTGCACTGTCTGCCGGTCTTGGTCTGAATGCTTACTTCGCATATACCGTATGTATTGGTATGGGCTATACCTGGCAGGTTGCGCTGACAGCAGTCTTTGTAGAAGGTCTTATCTTCATTCTGCTTTCTCTGACCAATGTCCGTGAAGCGATCTTCAATGCGATTCCGTCCAGCCTGAAAGTTGCGGTTTCCGTTGGTATCGGTCTGTTCATTACCTTTATCGGTGTTCAGAATGCAGGCCTGATCGTTGACGGTTCCACGCTGGTCACACTGTTCGGTTTCAACGCTTCCATTGCCAACGGCACATTCACCACCCAGGGAATCACCGTTATTCTTGCGCTGGTTGGTGTTGTCATTACCGCTGCGCTTCTGGTCAAGGGTGTCAAGGGATACATGCTGTATGGAATCCTGATTACCTGGGCAATCGGAATTGTCTGCCAGCTCGTTGGTCTTTATGTACCGAATCCGGAGCTTGGTTTCTACTCCGTGATCCCGACTTCAATTTTCTCTGCACCGGCATCGCTTGCGCCGACATTCATGAAGCTGGACTTTGCGTTTGTTACAACCCATGTACTTGACTTTGTCGTCGTTGTATTCGCATTCCTGTTCGTTGATGTCTTCGATACACTGGGAACCATCATCGGATGTGCTGCCAAGGCGGATATGCTGGATGAAAACGGACAGCTCGATGGCATTAAGGGTGTTCTTCTTGCAGATGCGATCGGTACAACCGTTGGTGCTATGCTCGATACTTCCGCCGTTACAACATTCGTTGAGTCTTCCTCCGGTATTTCCGAAGGCGGCCGTACCGGTCTTACCAGTGTCACAACCGGTATTCTCTTCCTGCTTGCGCTGTTCTTCAGCCCGCTGTTCCTGACGATTCCGAGCTTTGCGACCGCACCGGCTCTGATCGTTGTCGGATTCCTGATGATGCAGCAGGTTACCAAGATCGACTGGAATGATCTTACTGAAGCGATTCCGTGCTTCTGCTGCATTACCATGATGGGCTTTGCATACTCCATCTCCGATGGTATTGCATTCGGTATCATCAGCTACACGATCCTCAAGCTTCTGACAGGCAAGTACAAGGATCTGAACGTTCTGCTCTACATTCTGAGCATCCTGTTCGTTCTCAAATACTTCCTGATTTAAGAAGGATACTTCAAAACATCGGATGAAAACCGTTTCTCTCTGGACTGCAGTTCAGCCGGGAAACGGTTTTTTTATGGCTGCTGTTACGGCGCAGGGCTTACTTGCAGTTAAGGCACCTTCGTAACAACATAGAATGTAATGTAAAGAATCGTATAAATAAATGAAGTTGCAATAAGGAGATTTAACTATTATGAAAATGAATCTTGATGAACATGATTTAGAAAAAATCAGTGGTGGTCAATATGAAAAAGAGTGGCAGGAATGGGCTGAGGCCTGGAAAAAATGGTGGATTGACCACTATGGCAATGTACGTTGCAATTTCTGCGGCCGTCAGCTGAGAACGGTAATTCGGGATTACGATGTAGATCAGGCTTATAGTACCTACATGAATAATGCATTTAAATGTAAGTGCGGTAATGTGATTCGTGCAACTGAAAGCTGGAGATAACATCCGATCTAATAGTTTGAAGCCCAGATACATACGGAGGTCTGAAGAATGGATAACAAAAATGTAAAGCAACTTTCTGAAAAGGAAACACTAAGTTCCGAAGAGTTAGAGGCAACTGCTGGAGGCTGGATCCCTGAGCCCAAAGCAGAGCAGGCAAATAAACTTGCAAAAGAATTTGCAGATTTCTTTCATAGTATCAATATTCCAGATAACAGCAGAGAAACTGTGAAGAAGTATGTAAATAATTTCTGGGTAACTCCAATTCCCAAACCGTTTTGTTATACCGGTATCGCCGGACTGTATAATCCTTTAACGAATTTCTGTATTACCAAGGATGATATTATTGATCTGATACAGAAGTATGTTTAGATTCTCCAGCAGTTTGTGAGAGATGAAATGCACCTGTGTGATAAGGTGCATTTAATTAGGCTAAGAGCACTCAGCAATGGGTGTTTTTTTGTATGGCAGGCGGCTGATGTTCCTTGCGGCAGTTAGCATTTGCAGTGACTGTTGATGCTTAAAATTGAAATGTAATGACAGCTGGGCAAAGCAGTTTTCAAATGGAGATCCTGATTTTTGGAATTAAGCTCCGGCACAGAACCTTCTAGGAGAAACAGTCTGTTGTCGGTATAATGAGAACAGAAATCATTTTGGAACTCTCTGGAGGAACAGTCATGACAGACACAATTATCAAGGAATCTTCCGAACGTACTTATACGTTAGGGATCATTTATGAGGAAGAAGGCGGAAGGGGACTTACGCATCCGTTCTTTTCGCTGATCCTGAATGAATTCAAAATCGAGGCGGAAGCGCATGGATATGACATTATGTTTTTGTCGCTGAATCAGAATGAGGGAGAGGAAAACTATATTGAGCACTGCCGCAAGAAGCACCTGGACGGCGTATGCATTGTCTGTGCGGAATTTGAATCTCCCAAGATCCGCGAATTTGCGGAGAGCGGCATTCCGTGTGTCACAGTTGACCATATGTATAAAAAGATTCCTGCCGTCATGTCCGATAATGAGACCGGCATGCAGAAACTGGTGGAATATGCAGTTAACAGCGGGCATAAAAAGATCGCATTCGTGTCCGGACAGAATAACTCTGTCGTGACAAAGACCCGTATCACGCAGTTCTGCAATGTGATGAAGTACTATAAACTCCCGATCCCGGAAGGATATATCCGGGAAGGAAAATACGATGATGTCAGACTGACACGCAGGATCGTAGCGGAACTGCTGAAGCTGCCGGAACGTCCGACCTGTATCCTGCTGCCGGATGATATCTGCTACTTCGGCGCAAGAGAAGCGGCACATGATCTGGAGCTTCGGGTTCCTGCAGATATTTCGTTCATGGGATATGACGGTATTCCGCTTCTGCAGTCGATGTCTCCGAAACTGACAACGATCCGTCAAAGCACCGACCTGATCGGCAAGACCGCCGCGCAGCGGCTGATCTCTCTGATTGAGAATCCCAAAACAGCCAACCGCATTCCGAGTGTCTATCCGATCGAACTGATCAGCGGCGGAACGGTTGAAAACATTGCGGAGAACGGCTGATCCATGACAAAGCTGGAAGAAAACCGGGCGGTCATCAATGAAGTGGACCGTGAGCTGACAAAACTGTTTGAAAAACGGTTTGCGGCAGTGGAAGGGATTGTACAGTACAAGATGGAAAACGGCCTTCCGGTACTGGACCGGAAACGGGAGGCAGAACTGATCCGTGCCAGAGAGGCAGAACTCCCGGAACACCTGAGACTCTACTTCCGCAGCTGGTATGAAGCACTGATGGCTGCTTCCCGCCAGTATCAGACCGATCTGATTGAGCAGAACAAAAAATAATGCATGTTAAAAGGATCCTCGCGGATCCTTTCGTTTGGTTATGCCTTGTCTGAGAGATATTCGTCAATGCTTTTGGCTGCCAGTTTTCCGGCTCCCATAGCAGATATGACGGTTGCGGCACCGGTTACGGCATCGCCTCCGGCATAAACGCCGTTTCTGGAAGTGAGACCGTCTTCGTTAACGATTATTCCGCCGCGTTTGTTGACTTCAAGACCATCGGTTGTATTCTTGATCAGCGGATTGGGCGAAGTACCGATTGCCATGATCACACAGTCGACATCGATTGTAAACTCACTGCCTTCAATCGGAATCGGACGGCGTCTGCCTTTTTCATCCGGCTCGCCAAGTTCCATCTTGATGCATTTCATCCCGGTAACGAATCCGTTTTTCGGATCTCTTGGATCATCGGGATTCTGATAGCCGAGGATCTCCACCGGATTGTGCAGCAGCAGGAATTCAATTCCTTCTTCCTGGGCATGTTCTACTTCTTCCTTACGGGCAGGAAGTTCTTCCATGGACCTGCGGTAGACAATGGATACTTTTTCCGCCCCAAGACGAAGCGCAGTGCGTGCGGCATCCATTGCGACATTTCCGCCTCCGACGACCGCGACGTTTCCGCCTTTCATGATCGGGGTGGTGGGATCATCCAGATAGGATTTCATAAGATTGGAGCGGGTCAGGAATTCATTCGCGGAATAGACGCCTTTTAATGCCTCGCCCGGAATATTCATGAAGTTCGGAAGTCCGGCACCGGAGCCGATAAAGACCGCTTCATAACCCATCTCGAACAGCTCATCAACCGTAAGGGTCTTGCCGATGACGATATTGGTCTCTACATCGACACCCAGCTGCTTCAGTGTATCAACTTCCTTGGCAACGATCGATTTCGGAAGACGGAATTCCGGAATGCCGTAGACAAGTACGCCGCCGGCCTGGTGCAGCGCCTCAAACACGGTTACTTTGTAACCCTTCTTCGCCAGATCGCCTGCACAGGTAAGACCGCTGGGACCGGATCCGATCACTGCGACCTTATGGCCGTTTGGCTCCGGAGCCTTTGCCGGTTCGGTGTTATGTGTATTGTGATAATCTGCGACAAACCGCTCGACTCTGCCGATACCGACCGGTTCAAACTTGATGCCGAGCGTGCACTTGCATTCACACTGACTTTCCTGCGGGCACACCCGTCCGCATACGGCGGGAAGGGAAGAGGTCTGACTGATGATCTGGTAAGCTTCTTCAAAATTGCCTTCCTTAACCTGTTTCAGGAATTCCGGAATGTGAATGTTGACCGGACAGCCGGATACACAGGGCTGATTTTTGCAGGAAAGGCATCTGGAAGCTTCTGCGATCGCTGTCGCTTCATCATAGCCAAGTGCTACCTCATTGAAGTTATGCGCACGAACCTGTGGTTCCTGCGTAGGCATTTCATGTTTTTTCGGATCGAGTGCCATATTACTGAGCCTCCTTTTTCAGAAGATTGCAGGCTTCATCCCGCTTGTGTGCTTCAAAGTCTGTATACATGCGGTTGCGGGACATCGCTTCATCGAAATCCACCTCATAACCATTGAAATCCGGTCCGTCAACACAGGCAAACTTCGTGACGCGCTTGCCGTCCTGATTCAGTGTCAGACGGCAGCACCCGCACATTCCGGTGCCGTCAATCATGATCGGATTCATGGATACGGTAACGGGGATATTGTAGGGACGGGCTGTCGCAGTGACAAATTTCATCATGATAAGCGGTCCGATTGCAATGATCTCATCAAACGGTTCTCCCGCATCCAGCATCTCCTTAAGCGGTACCGTAACGTTGCCGTGGAACCCATAGGAACCGTCGTCGGTTGTGACGATCAGGCGGTCCGAGAAGGAACGGAATTCGTCTTCCAGAATCAGAATGTCTTTGTTTCGGAAACCGATGATGCTGGTGACTTCCGTGCCCTGATCATGGAGCGCTTTTGCGACCGGCATTGCGATTGCACATCCGACACCGCCGCCGATGACGCAGACTTTCTTTTTTCCTTCAATATCAGTAGCAGTACCAAGCGGACCTGTGAAATCCTGTATGGAATCTCCTTCCGCTTTGGCATTCAGCGCCATGGTTGTGCCGCCGACAACCTGGAAGATGATCTTGACGGAACCTTCCAGCGGATTCGTTCCCGCAACGGTCAGCGGGATCCGTTCCCCGTTTTCATCAACTCTCAGGATGATGAACTGTCCCGGCTTTGCCTTCCTGGCAACCAGCGGGGCATGAATTTCCATTTCGGTAACTGAAGAATTCAGTTCCCTCTTATGCATGATCTGATACATGGCGAACCTCCTTGCATGTTTCAAACAGTATTAATGATAATATAAAGACAAGCTCTGTGCGTGAAAATAATTTCAGAATTGAGAATATTTTCTGAAAACATCTTTGAAAATTGTTGACACATCCTGCGATTTCAGAAATAATTTTGGTATACACAGAAACCGAAGACGAAGACGAGTACTTCTGAGAGAGGTTCCAAGAGAGTGTCCGGAAGGTGGAAAGGACATGGGCTGAAACTGAAGGAATGGACTTCATCAGGGCCGACTGAACGGGATGACCAAGTAGGAAGGACGGGAATCTCACCCGTTATCAATCAGATGCGTATGATGGTACGCAAAGCGAGTGGACGTTTGGTATGAACGTCAAGTTGGGTGGTATCGCAGAAGTTAACAAGGCTCCTGTCCCATGTAGGGACGGGAGCCTTTTATCCATCGGAGATTGGCGCCGTGGAACATCTATCACCCAGAAGGAGGAAAGAAATGAAACACTTCACACTGAAAACAGCGCTCAGCGCAATTCTCGCCCTGACCCTCACAGCCTGTGCAGGCACAACAGGCACATCCGAACCGACCGCTACTGCCGAAGCAGACGGAGAAAAGACAGTCTACAAGGTAGCGATCGTCAAACAGCTTGATCACGCTTCCCTTGATGAAATCGCCAATGCGATCGCATCTGAACTGGATGCGCTGGCAGAAAAGAACGGTGTTGTGATTGAATACGGAGATATCTATTCCGGACAGAATGATCAGACAACACTTCAGCAGATCGGCTCACAGGCAATTGCGGACGGTGTGGATGTAATCATCCCGATTGCGACACTTGCGGCTCAGACGATGACTGCTGCAGCAGCGGACACAAAGACACCGATCGTCTATGCGGCGATTTCGGATCCGGAAGCAGCTGAGCTTACCGGTATCGATTATGTAACAGGCACCAGCGATGCCCTGAACACCAAGGTGATTATGGACATGATGATTGCACAGAACCCGGATATTAAGTCCGTTGGCCTTCTGTATTCCAAATCGGAAGCCAATTCCGCAAAATCCATCGAAGAAGCCAAAGCATATCTCAGCAAAGAAAAAGGCATCGTTCCGGTTGAGGCAACCGGAAATACCAATGACGAAGTCATTCAGGCAGCTTCTTCTCTGATCGGTCAGGGTGTTGATGCGGTATTCACACCGACGGATAATGTTGTTATGGCGGCAGAACTCACGATCGCTGCGGATTTCGCAGCTGCCGGCATTCCGCATTATGCAGGTGCAGACAGCTTTGTACGCAACGGCGCATTTGCGACCTGCGGTGTCAACTACACCGAACTGGGCAAGAAAACTGCGGACTACGCATACGAAGTACTTGTCAACGGCGGTAAGGGATCTCTGGAGGATTACTATCTGATGGACGGCGGTATTGTAACCGTCAATACCGAAACAGCAGAAACCCTTGGTCTCGACTATTCCGCACTGAGTGCGTTCGGTACACTTGCGGAAGTTGTGACAACCGAAGACTAAACGGAGAAACGAATGCTTCACATTGCACAAACTGCTTTATCACTCGGATGTATTTACAGCCTGGTAGCTCTGGCCCTGTTCCTGAGCTACCGGGTTCTTGATATTGCGGATCTCACGACAGACGGCTGTTTCGTACTCGGAATGGCTGTTTCCGTTTCTTCTGCCGCGGCAGGGCATCCCATTATGGGACTGTTTCTTGCGATCCTTGCGGGCGGCTGTGCAGGAATTGTTACGGCTATCCTGCAGACCCGGCTTGGCGTGCCTTCGATTATCGCCGGCATCATTACCAATACGGGGCTTTATACGATCAATCTGATGGCAATGGGCTGGAGCTCCAATGTCAGTCTGATCAAACAGGAAACGATCTTTACGATGTTCCGGGCTACCGGCATCGGCGGCAGCTGGTATGCGATTATCCTGTCGGCTGCGATTTCGTTTATCTGTATGTTCATCATGCGGGAGTTTCTGAAGACCCGGCTTGGCCTTTCGATCCGGGCAACCGGTGACAACCGTGATATGGTCAGTGCTTCTTCCATCAATCCGAAGTTTATGATTACCGTCGGACTGTTTATGTCTAACTGCTTTACCGGTCTTTCCGGTGCAGTCGCAGGTCAGCTTCAGAAGAGTGCGGATATCAACGCCGGTACCGGAATCGTTGTCATCGGTCTTGCGACGCTGATCATCGGTGAAACCGTGATCAACGGCAGAAAATCAATTGGCCGGAACATTCTTGCGTGTCTTGTCGGTAATATCATCTATCGCTTTATCTATGCGATCGTCCTGCAGACCAGAATCATTCCGATTGAAGGCCTGAAACTGATGACTGCGATTATCGTAGCGGCAGCCATCGCAGCACCGTATGTCCGTGCTTCCCTGGAAGTAAGAAAGCGTGCGAGAAGGGAGCTGAGAGACGATGCTTGATATACAGAACATTTCCAAAGTATTCAATCCGGGCACAGTCAACGAAAAGGTTGCCCTGAACGGGTTGTCTCTGAAGGTAGAAGACGGAGACTTCATTACCGTTGTCGGATCAAACGGGGCCGGAAAGAGCACACTGTTCAATGCGATCTCCGGCGTATTTCTCGCAGACAGCGGGAAGATTATTCTGGATGGCGAAAACATCACATTTCAGCCGGATTATGTGCGCTCACGGTATATCGGAAGAATGTTTCAGGATCCCCTGAAAGGAACTGCTCCGCACATGACGATTGAAGAAAATCTTGCGCTGGCATATCTGCGGGCAGAAAAGAATTCCAATCCGTTCAGCCGCATCACCCGAAAAGAAAAAGAACTGTTTCATGAACGGCTGAAGATGCTGGACATGGGACTGGAAGACCGGATGAATACACCGGTAGGAACACTTTCCGGCGGGCAGCGGCAGGCGCTGACGCTGCTGATGGCAACACTGGTGCCGCCAAAGATCCTTCTTCTGGATGAACATACGGCAGCGCTTGACCCGCAGGCAGCCGAAAAGATCATGAAACTGACCCGGGAAATCACAGAAGAAAACCATACGACCTGTCTGATGGTTACGCACAACCTGAAGCAGGCAGTCAGTATCGGCAACCGGACCCTGATGATGGCCGGCGGTGATATCGTTGTGGATCTGAAGGGAACGGAACGGGATGGTCTGACGATTCAGGATCTGATGAACCTGTTCAAAGAACATGCCGGGAAGGAATTCGACAATGACCGGATCCTTCTGAGTGAGTGACATGGCAAAGGCAAAGGAAACAAAAACCAACGCGATGCGGCTGCTCGACAGTGCCGGAATTCCGTATCAGGTCCATGAATACGACACGGAGGACGGAAAGATCGACGGTGTGTCGGTGGCGGAAAAATGCGGACAGGATCCCGAACGGGTATTCAAAACGCTGGTATCGGTCGGGAGTGATGGGAACCACTACGTATTTGTTGTGCCGGTCCGGGAGAAGCTGGATCTCAAGAAAGCCGCAAAGGAAGCAGGTGTGAAGTCCATAGAGATGATTCCGCAGAAGGAACTTCTGGGACTGACCGGATATATTCACGGCGGTTGTTCCCCGGTCGGAATGAAGAAACTGTTTGCGACCTGGATCGATGAGACCGCCATCCTGTTTGATACGATCTGTGTTTCCGGCGGGAAGGTCGGACTGCAGATCGAAGTGGATCCCCAGGAACTATGCGGACTGATTCACGCAAATATGGCAATGATCACAAGGGAGGAGCACTGAACTCCCTTTTTCTGTATAATAGGAAAATACAGGTGAAAAAATATGGATTATGAAACACTGATTTCTGAAAATACGAGAAAGATGCGTCCTTCCGGAATCCGGAAATTCTTTGATCTGGCTGCGGAAATGCCGGAGTGCATTTCACTTGGTGTCGGCGAACCGGATTTTCCGACACCCTGGGATATCCGGGATGCGGCAATTCATTCTCTGGAGATCGGGCATACGAAATATACCGCCAATTCCGGTCTTAAGGAACTGCGTACCGGCATCGGAGAGTATGTCGGCCGCAAATACGGTCTTTCCTATAACGAAGAGGAGATCATTGTGACGGTCGGCGGTTCTGAAGCGATTGATCTTGCGATCCGTGCGTTGATTGAACCGGGGGACGAGGTAATCATTCCGGAGCCTTGCTATGTCAGTTATGATCCGATCACGACCCTGACCGGAGGCGTTCCGGTTCCGGTGCCGTGTCTTGAGGAAAATGAGTTCCGGATCACAGCGGAGCAGATCAGGGCGGCGCTTACTCCACGGACGAAGATCCTGGTACTCGGGTTCCCGAATAATCCGACCGGAGCGGCGCTCCGTCATGAAGATCTTGAAGCAATTGCAGAAGTACTGCGCGGTACCAATGTGACGGTTCTTTCCGATGAGATCTATGCGGAACTGGTTTACGGGATCAAACATGAATCCATTGCGGCATTTGAAGGCATGCGGGAACGAACGGTCCTGGTCGGCGGCTTTTCCAAAACATTCTCAATGACCGGATGGCGCCTTGGCTATGCCTGCGGACCGCTGGTGCTGATCAAGGCAATGCTGAAGATCCATCAGAGCTGCATCATGGCAGCGCCTACCACCTCACAGTATGCGGCGATTACAGCTCTGAGAGACTGTGATGATGATGTGGAAGAAATGCGCAAGCAGTATGATCTCAGAAGAAAGTACTGTGTGCGCAAGCTGAATGAGATGGGTCTGAAGACATTCGAGCCGAAAGGCGCGTTCTATGTCTTCCCCAACATTACTTCCAGCGGGATGAGCAGCGAGGAATTCTGTGAGAAACTGCTGCAGGAAAAACATGTGGCGATCGTGCCGGGCACGGCGTTTGGCGCTGCAGGGGAAGGGTTTGCTCGAATCAGTTACGCGTACAGCCTGGACCATCTGCGGGAAGCATTTAAGAGAATCAGGGAATTCCTGGAAGAACATAAAGGAGAATAAACGATATGGATACAATGCAGTTATTGAATCTCTTGGCGGATGATCCGCGGGCAACGGTCCGGGATCTGGCGGATATTCTCGGCGAGAGTGAAGAGAATGTCGAGAAGGGAATGAATGAGCTCGAGCAGAAAAAGATTCTCTGCGGCTATCATACGGTAATTAACTGGGATAAAACGAATATTGAGCACGTTGATGCATTTATCGGCGTCAGTGCAAAGCCGGAACGGGATACCGGCTATGACCGGATTGCAGAGCGGATCGCGAAGTTTCCGGAAGTGGCAAGTCTCTATCTTCTGAGCGGTACTTCTGAATTCATGGTCAGTCTCAATGCAAAGACCATGCGGGAAGTCGCGGACTTTGTCGGTTCAAAGCTTGCGCCGATCGAAGGCGTAACGTCCACCGTGACGATGTTTGTGCTAAGGAAGTACAAGGTCAACGGCGTGACGATGGATATGAAGGAAGAATTAAAAGACGATCGGATGATCGTCTCAGCATAGACAGTATTTCAGGTCCGGCCGGTTTTTCGGGCGATGAGATGGAACGCGTAACAGAGCAGAAGATACAGCAGAACATAGAGAATCAGTTCTGCCGGTATGCCGAAGCGTTCCGTAATCAGCGAAAAGAAAAACTGACCGGACTTTTCATATGGAGAAAGGTAGAACAGATTCGGTTTCGCACCATATACCGCAAACGGCCGCAATACGAGGTTCAGCACAACTGCAATGGAACCAAGCAGGATGTACAGCAGTGCGGAATTCCGGAAGCCCCGGTCAGAATCATCCATCTGCCCCGAGAAGAATACCGTAAAGGCAATGTATACCAGCATCGCATGCCAGAAAAAACCATGAATGGTCATCGTCCACCAGCTTCTCAGCATGTCTTCAGGGAAAACAAGTGCTAAAAGCGCACCGGGAAGCGAAAAGGAATACAGGAATGTGATCATGGCGTTCTGCGTTCTTCCGCGAAACAGCGGCAGCAGAATGCAGAGATACATGGCAACGGAACACAGCTGAAACGGGAAAAACCAGAAGTCATAATGCATGCCATTGACCACACAATAATAAAACAGCTGCTTATAGACTTCCGTGCCCGCAAGGATCCATCCGCAGGCAGACAGCCGTTTTACCAGCAGCTGTCTGTTTTTAACAGGACTTCGTTTCGCAAGGAAATAGGGCACAGCCGTACACAGCACCAGCATGAAAAGATGAAAGGTTCCGAACATCGCCGGGGCTTCCATCGGCCAGGCGGTCCAGAACAGTATTTCACGAAGCCAGTCAGGAACGTTCATGATCTCCAAATAACACAAAGAATCCGCCGCCGACAAGTACCGCTCCGCCAATCAGATTACCGATCGTAACCGGAACCAGATTGCCGATGAGAAACGAAGCAATCGATACGCCTTCTGCTGCGATGGAAAAATGGGATGAGGCCATCATGCCTGCCGGAATGAAATACATGTTCGCAACACAGTGCTCAAATCCGCAGAGCACAAACAGCATCGTCGGAAGGTAAAGGCCGAGAATCTTACCGGCCTGTTCATCTGCCGCAAAGGAAATCCATACCGCAAGACATACGAGTACATTGCAGAGAATTCCACGCATCAGCGCTTCGCCGAATGTCAGCGCACATTTTGAAACCGCAGCACTGACCATGACAGCTGCCAGATTTCCGCCAAACATCGAAGGCAGATTGGAATACACTGCCAGCACAGCTGCGATCAGGGATCCAATCAGATTGCCGAGATAGACCAGCAGCCAGTTTTTCAGCATTCCCCCGGCAGTGCTCTTTTTTTCCAGCAGCGGGATTGCGAGCAGGCTGTTGCCGGTAAACAGCTCGGTTCCGACACACAGTACCAATGTCAGTCCAACCGGGAATACCAGAGCGCCAAGCAGTTTTGCAAGACCCGGATCCTGCACGGAAGCACCGACAATCTGGGAACCAAAGGCACCAAATGCGATGAACATTCCCGCAAAGGCTCCGCTGAGAATCATTTTCCCGGCAGATAAAGAACATTTTGCGGCGCCGATTTTCCGATAGTTTTCAAGAATCTGTCTGGATGATTTCATACATATACTCCTTTGAGACCGCTGATTCAGAACGGAACCGTCTTTACGATGGTGCCTTTTCTGCCCAGCAGGCGGATCAGATCGTTCGTGCTGAGCCACACCGTTGCCGTATTGTCGTTTGGATGAACGCCGATCATTCCGTTTCCTTCAAGAAAGCCCGCATCCAGAAACAGTATGACACGGTGATCGGTATCGTTCAGAAGACCAAGCGGTGTGACCGCTCCGGGTGTCACTTTCAGATACGTAAACAGATCTTCCGAAGAGGCAAATGACAGTGCACGTGTTCCATGAGCCTTCCGGAATTCCTTCAGGTCAACGCGCTGATGACCCATAACGGTCAGAAGAAAGTAGCTCCTCTTTTTGTCATCCCGTACGAACAGGTTTTTGGCGATCCGGTCGGGATAGGGAAGATCGATCTTCCGTATCTCTTCGATATTGAATACCGCCGGGTGTTCACTCAGTTCATAGGGGATCCCGCATTCCCCGAGCAGGTCCAGAATCTCGTTCCCCTCAGGCATATTTTGGTTTCCTTTTGAAGATATCCAGAAGGATCAGGATCAGTACATAACAGCAGAACCCTCCTGCGAGAAATCCGCCTCCGTCAATCAGCATATCAAAATATTCACTGCTTCTGCCTTCCACAAACCGCTGAATGGTTTCGTCTGCGATCGGAATGGCAACCAGGAACAGTGTAAAGTTCAAAAACCGGCTCTTGAACAGCGGACAGATATGCATGGCCAGCGTGACCAGAAATCCCAGTCCGGCAAATTCTGAGAAATGTGCCAGTTTGCGTACATAGTGATGAAACGTATAAAAATCCGCATACAGGCCGAAGCGCTGCAGATGATTGATCAGATACCAGGTGACTTTGGTGCTCATTCTGGAAGAGGCATCTGCGACCATAAGAGAATTCGAAAAAATAAACCAGATGTATGCGGCAACAAGCAGCCAGATCCACCAGTGTTTTCTTGGTTTCATATCCGCTTCCTCCTTACATGCAAGGAATTCTAGCACGAAACGAAGAAGATGGAAGAGGAAAGGGAAATGTAACCGGTTACGGGGAAAATGCTTATTTATAAGGTGTTTTTGGCAGTTCTGCAGGCGATAGACGAAAGCGCGGCTGTATTGCAGAAACCAGGCTCGTGCTATAATCATCGTATTACGAATGGAGGTAGATTATTATGCCATTATTCTTCGATATTCTTGTGATTGCGATCCTTGTGATCCTGATTCTCGGCGCATGCCTGAAGATCGTTCCTCAGGGAAGTGCGTTTGTTGTGGAGCGTCTTGGACGCTATAACGCTACCTGGCAGCCGGGTGTTCACTTCAAGCTTCCGGTACTGGACAGAGTTGCACGTAAAGTTCTGCTAAAGGAACAGGTAGCAGACTTTGCACCGCAGCCGGTTATCACAAAGGATAATGTAACCATGATGATCGACTCCGTTGTTTACTTTCTGATTTTTGATCCGAAACTGTATGCATACGGCGTAGAAAATCCGATTATGGCCATGGAGAACCTGACTGCGACCACACTGCGTAATATCATCGGTGATATGGAACTGGATGCGACACTCACTTCCCGTGAGGCGATCAACTCCAAGATGCTTGCGACAATCGATGCCGCAACCGATCCCTGGGGTATCAAAGTTACCCGTGTTGAGCTGAAGAACATTCAGCCGCCGACTGCGATCCGGGAATCCATGGAAAAACAGATGAAGGCAGAGCGTGAAAAGCGTGCTGCGATCCTGACTGCGGAAGGCCAGAAACAGGCGATGATCCTTGAAGCGGAAGGCCGCAAGGAATCCGCAGTGCTGAATGCGGAAGCAGAAAAAGAAAAGCAGATTCTTGAGGCAGAAGGTCAGTCTGAGGCGATCCGCAAGGTTCAGCAGGCGACTGCCGATGGTATCCGTATGATCCGCGAAGCCGGTGCAGACGCGGCGGTTGTCAAACTCAAGAGCCTTGAGGCACTTGAGAAGGTTGCCAACGGACAGGCTACCAAGATCATCATTCCTTCGGATATTCAGAAGATTGCCGGTCTTGTGGAAGGCGTTAAGGAAGCAACCAGATAATGGAATTCCTGTTTGTGATCCTTTCGGTGCTGATCTGGGTCATCATTGTCGGAGTATGGGTCAGAATGGCATCCGGAGTTAAGAAAAGAAGGCAGACGATTGCGGCAGACGGCCACGTGATTCCTCCCGAGAAGGACATTACCTGTGAGGGAAGAGAAGGACATATCCATTTGAAGCGATCCGCAGCGGAGGAGAAGGAATATGGTCCGCGCTACATCGTTCACGATGATCCGGAGATCGGTTATGTCGTTCTCAACGGCGTTAAAAGGAAAATCTCCGACTGCAAAGATCTGTAGTATGACACGCAAAGGGCACGGAAAGGCCCTTTGTTTATGAGGTTTTCTTATATGAGTATTCTGTTTTTTGATATCGACAACACGCTGTTTTCCCATCGTACTTTCACAATTCCGAAAAGCGCCATGGAGGCTTTGCACAAGGCAAAAGAAAACGGGCATTATCTTGTGCTCTGCAGCGGCAGAGGGTTTTCGGGAATCGTGGATTTTTATGATCCGGAACTGTTTGACGGTGCGGTCTGCAGCAGCGGTGGGAATCTGGTCTGGAAAAATCAGATCGTCGCCTCGCATCCGATTCCGGACAGCGTGATCTTTCATCTGATCGAACTGGCAAAGATCCATGAATCCGGTCTTTCCATGCAGGGAGAAGACTGCAGCTGGCTGAGTGACAATGTACTGGATATTATCCGGCATGGGCAGAAACGGGAATCCTATATCAGGCGGCTCCATATCCACAGGCTGGAGACGTATCACGGAGAAACGATATTCAAACTGGATTATTTTTTTCCGGATCTGGAACATGCGCTTGCGATGCTGAAAGAAGTTCCGAGCGGGCTGGAAGTCTGCAAACTGCTCCGGGATGTCGGAATTGGATCGGGCTGTGAAATTACGGCCGAAGGCGTAAACAAAGGCACCGGCATCCGGGAACTGCTGCAGTATCTTCATGCGGATATTTCGGATTCCTATGGATTCGGGGATTCCGAAAATGATCTTGAGATGCTTAAGGCATGCGGCACAGGTATCGCGATGGGCAATGCGGCGGACAGTATCAAGCAGCTGTCGGATTATGTGACGGATGATATTGAAGAAGACGGCATTTTCAATGCGATGAAGCATTTCGGGTTTATCTGAACGGATCCGGATATCACGGGACGGGATGAAAAAGAAGATGAATCCTGCGCTTACGCAGTTGTTTCAAATTCGGCTTTTTTGTATAATCTGTACGGACTTTTGATGACCCGGATAAAGTCCGAATCGCAATCCGCAGACGGCATGTCTTCAATAACGGTCATGAGAACTGTTATGCAGACGGTAAGTGCTGCTGTCCGATGGCTTCTTGGGGTGTAGCCAAGCGGTAAGGCAGGGGACTTTGACTCCCTCATGCGTGGGTTCGAATCCCGCCACCCCAGCTTGAACAATTCCTGCAGAACAGTACAGGTGTTCTGCTGTAAAAAGTCTGTAAAGTTCATTACAGGCTTTTTTATATCGCATCGGAAAATCAATCGTCGGAATATTGAACCGGAAACATCGGATCCGTAGTGTAGAATTGTATTGCACAGTTTATGGGGTTCTGATGTTGTACGGGCAGCGGACAGCACGAATCTGCTGTATCCGGAAAGGGAACCGTCCTTGCGGCGTCACTGATGCGGGGCTCTGTATGTCTTCGGCAAAGGACAGATATTGCCGGATTCTGAAATCCAGATGAAATTGTTTAAGTTCACTGCTGTGCAGCAAATAAGGAACGTGGAACAATGGAAACGAAACCGACGGTAAATGAGGGTGTGGATACGGTATGTGAAGTCACAGCGTATCATTCCCATGCATATAAGCATTCCTATTTTCTCAGAGAAGGAGACAGGATTGCGGTGATTTCTCCGTCAGCCTATCCGGGTGAAGAACAGCGGGATGCGGTCATGAAGGGCCTTGAGGGACTTGGATATGTTCCGACAGAAGGCAGGTATACCGTCGGAACCATGCGTACGATCGAGAATGTGACAGAGGATCTGAAATGGGCACTGGAAGACCCGGAAATCAAAGCGATTTACTGTGTCAGGGGCGGCACAGGATCCTCAGAAGATCTTGACTACATGGGGCTGGCCCCGATTTATTCCGGTAAAAAACTGATTATTGGCTTCAGTGATATCGTGACCTTTCTCTCTGCCTGGACCATCTGCGGCTATCCGTCAATCCATGCCGCAATGGCCAGTGCATTTACAGATCTTTCGGAAGAAAGTGCAGCAGTTCAGAAACAGATGATGAAGGGAGAAATCCCTTCCTATCGCTGTGAAGGAAGTTCTTATGACCGGAAGGGAACTGCAGAAGGAATTCTGATCGGAGGCAATCTTTCCGTGCTTCTCACCGTCGTGTCAACCGATTATGATCCGACAACGCTGAAAGAACCGTATATTCTGTTTCTCGAAGAGACGGAAGAAGATATGGAACATCTTTATCGGTACCTTACGGTATTAAAGCATTTGGGGATTCTGAAGAAAGCGGCTGGACTCCTGTTTGGAGAATGGACCGACCGGCCGGCAAAGTGCTTGACATACAGCGGCAGTTCCCGCGGTGGCGAATTTAAAAGTGTTGCGGACATGATCAGCCGTCAGTTTCTGAGTGATCTGAATGTCCCGGCAGCGTTTGGCTTCCCGGCAGGGCACAGTTCCATTCATTACCCGCTTCTGTTTGGGAGTAAGGCAAAACTGTGTGTTTCGGAAGACAGCTATACACTGGAATGGGAATGAGTACGGTTTCAGAACGTTACGGAATCGATATAAGGAATATCATCAGGAGGAAATGTTATATGCCGGAAAGAATCATCACCATCAGCCGTGAATTTGGAAGCGGAGGCCGTACGATCGGCAAACGGGCAGCGGAAAAACTGGGAATTCCATGTTACGACAAAGAACTGATTGAACAGATTGCGGAACAAAGCGGTTATGCGGCAGATTATGTCAAAGAAGAGACCGAATCCTTAAATGGAGGATTGTTTTCTGCTTTGTTTGCGGATCGTTCAATGGGACTGACGAATCAGGACAAACTCTGGACGATACAGTGCCGCATTATCACGGAACTGGCAGAAAAAGGTTCCTGTATTTTCATCGGACGCTGTGCCGATTACATCCTGGAGGAGCGGGAGAACTGCCTGAATGTATTTATCCATGCGAGTGTGGAAAAGCGGATGGCACGGATCGTGAAACAGTATGGAGAACGTGAGGATACTCCGGAACACCGGGTGAAAGAGAAAGATAAGCAGAGAATGGAATACTATCGGTATTACACCGGCAGGAAGTGGGGAGACGTTTATAATTACCAGATCTGTCTGGACAGCGGGGAACTGGGAATTGAGAAGTGTGCAGATCTGATCTGTCAGCTGTACTGAACTCCTGAATTATTGTATCCGAACCAGGTGAAGTATAAATCAGCGGCTCAGAAACAGCCGCTTTTTTTGGGAATTCAGATGGAGTATGGAAGGGAAAAGAAAAAGCACTCCTTCCGGAGTGCCTGGAAACACAATCGAATCAGAACAGACCCTGTGCGAGCATTGCCTCGGCAACCTTCAGGAAGCCGGCAATGTTGGCGCCTGCGACCAGGTTGTATCCAAGACCGTAATCTTCAGCTGCTTTCGCGCTGTTGTCATGGATGGATTTCATGATCTGATAAAGCTTCTCGTCAACTTCTTCCTTTGACCAGCTGTAGCGCATGCTGTTCTGCGACATTTCAAGTGCACTGACTGCGACACCGCCGGCATTGACTGCCTTGGCAGGCGCAACGATCATGCCCTGTTCCATGAGATAGGCAATGGCTTCATTGCTGGTAGGCATGTTGGAAAGCTCGAAGTAATACTTCGCACCGCTGGCAGCGATCATCTTAGCCTCTTCGAGACCGACTTCATTCTGTGTCGCGCACGGAATATAGACATCGCCCTTGACGCCCCAAGGCTTTTCACCCTCGTGGAATTCCAGACCGAACTTGTCTGCGTACATCTTGACGTTGGCATTGCGGCTGGCGCGGATCTCAAGCAGGTAGTCCAGCTTTTCCTTTGTGTTGATTCCGTCCGGATCATAGACATAGCCATTATGACCGGAGATGGTCACGACCTTGCCGCCGAGTTCCGTGATCTTCGTAGCAGCACCCCAGGTAACATTTCCGTAGCCGGAAAGAACGAAGGTTTTGCCTTTGATCGTATCGTTTTCATGTTCGAAAACCTGCTGTGCATAGTAGATTCCGCCAAAGCCGGTAGCTTCCGGACGGATCAGGCTTCCGCCGTAGGTGAGACCTTTGCCGGTGAGAACGCCGTTGTCAAAGGAATCGCGGATACGGCGGTACTGGCCAAACAGGTAACCGATTTCACGTCCGCCGACACCGATGTCACCGGCAGGAACGTCTGTATCAGGGCCGATGTGGCGCTGCAGTTCTGTCATAAATGCCTGGCAGAAGCGCATGACTTCCGCATCGCTCTTGCCATGAGGATCAAAATCCGAACCGCCTTTTCCGCCGCCGATCGGCAGAGTTGTCAGGCTGTTCTTGAAGATCTGTTCAAAACCGAGAAATTTCAGAATTCCCAGGTTGACCGTTCTGTGAAAGCGAAGGCCTCCCTTGTACGGACCAATTGCTCCATTGAACTGAACACGGTAACCGCGGTTTACCTGAGCATTTCCTTCG
This sequence comes from Solobacterium sp., assembly GCA_017512725.1. GTDB lineage: Bacteria > Bacillota_I > Bacilli_A > Erysipelotrichales > Erysipelotrichaceae > Bulleidia. The sequence continues at coordinate 13,589 of JAFWEW010000030.1, read as the reverse complement.
TCATCTGTCCAGACGACACGGAATTCGATGACACGCTCCGGTTCTACCATCCGTTCCAGAAGCGCTGCCTTTTCATACTCCGGATGCTGTTCGATAACCGGTTTGAGAGAAGACAGAACCTCTTCCACCGTCTGAAGGAATTCCGGTTCCTGTGCATTCTTCGCTTTTGTTGCGGCGATCACTCGATCTACATAATCACTCATAGTAAGTTTCCCCCTTGCCTCTTACGAGAAAAAATTATAGAACGATTTTCTGAAATTGCACACTACTTTTTTCTGAAAATGTTTTCAAAGAAAAAGCGGAGCACATTGGCTTCCGCTGAATCTTACTTGGAGATGATCTCCATGCCGATCGCACGCTGTACGGTTTCGAGTTTTGGTGCTGCAAGTGCCCGTGCTTTTGCGGCACCTTCATTCAGTACATCCTCGATCATGCCTGAGGCAATGATCTCATTGTATCTGCCCTGGATCATTTCGAGTTCTTCGCATACTTTGTCTGCGACTGCGCGTTTGAAGTCGCCATAGCCCTTGCCGGCAAATTCTGCCTCAATCTCGGCCATCGGCCGGTTGTCTGAAAGGGAAGACAGTATCTGCATGAGGTTCGCAACGCCCGGCTGATTTTCCGGATCGTATTTGATGATGCCGAGGGAGTCTGTCTTGGCACCCATGATCTTTTTGCGGGCTGTCTTGAGATCATCCAGCAGATAGATACATCCCTTGTTGGTCTCATCGGACTTGGACATCTTCTTGGAAGGATCGGTTAATGACATGATTCTTGCGCCGACCTTCGGTACCAGCGGTTCCGGAATCTTGAACAGTCTGCCATAGCGGTTGTTCATTCGGATCGCAATGTCACGTGTCAGTTCGACATGCTGTTTCTGATCTTCTCCGACCGGAACATAGTCCGGGTCATAGATCAGAATATCGGCAGCCATCAGAGATGGATAGGTGTAGAGTCCGCCGGAGAGATTCTTCTCGCCATGGGCCTGCTTGTCCTTGAACTGGGTCATGCGGTTCAGTTCGCCCATATAAGTGTGGCAGCACATGATATAACCAAGCTGGGCATGTTCTTTGACATCGGTCTGCAGGAAGATGGTGCTCTTCTTCGGATCCAGACCGCAGGCAAGGTAGAGGGCAACACAGTCCTGCAGGTTCTTCTGCAGTTCCGCCGGATCCTGCGGAACCGTAATGCAGTGCAGATTTGCGATAAACGCAATCATTTCATATTCGTCCTGATAGGACACAAATTTGCTGAGGGCTCCGATGTAATTGCCCAGATGCAGCTGGCCGGTCGGCTTAATGCCGCTTAACATACGTTTCATACTCTGATTTCTCCTTCTGGTGAAAAGAAAAGCGTCCCAAAACGGGACGCCTGAATGCGCGGTACCACCCGGTTTATTCAGCGTCTGCTGAATCACCTTAGCGGGATAACGGTTTTCGCCGCTTCCGATTACAGGAAGATGCTCCGGGACTCCACTATATGCCGGTCCGCAGCGGCATTTCACCATTCGCCGCCTCTCTTGTTCCGGACGTTCTTATGCATATATCCGCATCCGTTCAACGCAGTTCCATTCTATGCCAAATTAAACCGGACTTCAACGTTCTTCAATCGGGACGTATTCCTGATTACTGCCGACATATTTATAAGCCGGGCGGATGATCCGGTTGGCAAACTCAATTTCTTCCATTCGATGCGCGCACCAGCCCGGACAGCGGGCAATTGCGAACATCGGGGTAAACAGTTCTTCGGAAATTCCGAGGATCCGGTAGACCAGTCCGGAGAACAGGTCGAAGTTTGCACAGACCTGCTTTGTATTGCCTTTGACATTGGCAAATGCGACCGGAGCCATCTTTTCGATCATGCACAGCATCTTCCAGTCTTTCCCATAGCCTTTTTCGAATGCCAGATCCTTCGAGTAGTTCTTGAGCATCTGCGCTCTCGGGTCACTGATCGTATAGACGGCATGGCCGATACCATAGATCAGACCGCTTCCGTCTCCTGCTTCTTTCTTCAGAATCTTCTCCAGCAGGGCGAGTATTTCTGCTTCATCATCCGGATCTTTGACGTTATTGAGAATGAAGTCAAGCTGGTTCATGACTTTCAGATTGGCGCCGCCGTGCTTGGGACCTTTCAGACAGCCGATCGCAGCAGCGATTGCACTGTAAGTATCCGTGCCGGCAGAAGAGAGAACACGGTCTGCGAAGGTAGAACAGTTACCTCCGCCGTGATCCGCATGAACGACCATGCACAGATCCAGAAGCTTGGCTTCTTCGTGCGTGTATTTCTGATCCTGCCGGTAGATCGACAGGATATGTTCTGCGGTGCTCAGCCCTCTGACAGGGTAGTGGTAATAAAGCGTGCCATGATCATAGACATGGATCTTTGCGATGTACGAGTAGATCATCATGGTCGGCAGCGAGGCAATCATGTTGATGGACTGCCGGATGATGCTTTCGAGAGAAGTATCTTCTGCGTCATCATCATAGCTGTACATGGACAGGACCGACCGTGCGATCTTGTTCATGATATTCGGGCTCGGTGCGTTGAGGATCATCGTCTGCGGAAATCCCGGCGGCAGTTCACGGTGTGTATCAAGGATATCTGTAAATCGTTTCAGATTCTCTTCATTTGGCAGATCACCAAACATCAGGAGCCAGGCAACTTCCTCAAAGAGAAACCGGTCTTTCTGCATCGCTTCTTCAACGATGCGTTCGACATCAATGCCACGGTAAATGAGTTTTCCTTCCGCCGGGACAACGGAACCATCCGGATTCCTGGTATAACCGGTAACATCACAGATATTGGTCAGTCCGGCAAGCACACCGGTGCCGTCGGGGTTACGGAGTCCCCTTTTGACTCCAAGACGTTCGGATGTTTCCACGTCGATCGTGTTGTTGCGGTGAAAGGTATCACAAAGCAGTTTCAGATCATCAGATTCCAGCTTGGCGACTTCCGGGAAAAAATCAGCCATACTCTATCCCTCCGTTTCAGACATTACGTAACATTATAGCCAAAATTGAAATCTTTGCATGTATGACCGGAGAAAATCGGAGAAAAGATCCGTTCTCTGAAGAACAACATTTCAGCAGGCAGATACACATTCCCGGAGAAAAGGTTGTATGATTGCAGTATTGCGGCAGGGGGCTCCTGCCGGTGGAGAAGACCTATGAAACTGAGAAAGAACGGCGTATTCTACGCAAACGGAAGTCCGGCAGAATATATCAGCGGATGTTCCAGGGAAGAAGGAAAACAGAAGACCATGGCATACCGGATCCTGGATGCTCACGACAATCACAGCGATCCGGATGTTCTGCATATTACATTTGACTCTCTGACGAGTCACGACATTACCTATGTCGGCATCATCCAGACGGCGAGAGCTTCCGGCATGAAGGAGTTCCCGATGCCGTATGTCATGACCAACTGCCACAACACACTCTGTGCTGTAGGCGGAACGATCAATGAAGATGATCATCAGTTTGCACTTTCTGCAGCGCATAAATACGGAGGTATTTTTGTTCCGCCGTGCATGGCAGTCATTCACAGCTATAACCGGGAATGCATGAGCGGAGTCGGCAGGATGATCCTGGGATCGGATTCCCATACCCGTTATGGTGCACTTGGCACCATGGGAGTCGGTGAAGGCGGCGGCGAGCTGGCAAAACAGCTGGTAAAGCGTACGTATGACATGGAGCGCCCGCAGGTGGTTCTTGTATACCTGACCGGAAAACTGCGCCCGGGTGTCGGCCCGCAGGACGTAGCACTGAGCCTTGTGGCAGCGACTTATGAAAGCGGCTTTGTGAAGAACAAAGTCATGGAATTTGCCGGCCCCGGTATAGCCTCCCTGTCGCAGGATGAACGGAACGGCATCGATGTTATGACAACGGAAACGACCTGCTGGTCTTCCATCTGGGAAACCGATGCGGTTACGGAGGAGTATTACAGCGTTCACGGCCGCCCGCAGGATTACAAAAAGATCGAACCGCTGGAAGGGGCATACTATGATGCGTGCATTGAACTGGATCTTTCCGAAGTCGAATGTATGATCGCACTTCCGATGCATCCAAGCTATGCAGTGTCGATTAAAGAACTAAAGGCAGATCCGAAGAAGTATCTTCAGGAAGCACAGGACCGGTCCAACCAGCAGCTTGGCGGGAAGGTCACCATGGATCTCGTCTCAAAGATCGATGCGGACGGAACGGTTCATGTCGATCAGGGTGTGATCGCAGGCTGCTCCGGCGGCATTTATGAAAACATCATGACTGCGGCAGAGATCCTGAAGGACAGCAGTTGCGGAAACGGAGAATTCCGTCTCAGCATCTATCCCGACAGTATGCCGGTATACCAGGAACTCGTAAACAACGGCGCTGTGAGCCGGCTGGTCAGCAGCGGTACAATCATTCGGGAAGCGTTCTGCGGCCCGTGTTTCGGTGCCGGCGATACCCCGGCAAACGGAGAGTTCTCGATCCGCCACAGCACCCGGAATTTCCCGAACCGGGAAGGTTCAAAGCCGGGTGAAGGACAGATCGCCGGCGTGGCACTGATGGATGCCCGCTCGATCGCTGCCACCGCAAAGAACCAGGGTGTTCTGACTGCAGGAGATGAAGTGCTCAGTGAACCGGTTGTGATTCCGGCAGCGCAGTTTAATGCGAATATATATAAGCAGAGAGTTTATAACGGGTGGGGTCATCCGGAACCGGAGTATGAACTGCGGTTCGGACCGAATATCAAAGACTGGCCGGAACAGCCGGAACTCAGCGAGGATCTGCTGGTAAAGAATATTTCCTATATCACCGATCCGGTCACAACAACCGATGAGCTGATCCCAAGCGGCGAAACCTCCAGCTTCCGCTCCAATCCGCTGCGGCTTGCGGAATTCACACTGTCCCGCAAAGACCCGGAGTATGTGCCGAACGCAAAAGCGGTAAAGAAACTGGAAGAGCAGCGCAGAAACGGAACGATCGCTGCAGAACTGCAGGAAGTGATCGATGCCCTGAAACAGGCAGGCATGGAAGCGGATCTCTCCAGAACACTCGTCGGATCTTCCATCTACGCACATAAACCGGGGGACGGGAGTGCGAGAGAACAGGCGGCATCCTGCCAGAGAGTGCTGGGCGGAAGCGCCAACTTCGCGAAAGAATATGCGACGAAACGGTACCGCTCCAATCTGATCAACTGGGGAATCCTGCCGTTTGTGACTGCCGAATCCGAAAAGCTGGAACGGAATGACTGGGTCTTCCTGAAGGGGGTCCGGACAGCGCTTCTGGAAGACAAACCCGTGCAGGCATGGATCATCAGACCGGACGGAACGGTTCTGCCGTTTGCAGTTGAACTTGGTTCTCTGGAAGCGGGAGAACGGGAGATCCTGGCAAGCGGATGCCTCATTAACTACTACAAGCACTGAAAGAGGAGATAATCCTCTTTTTTCGTGCGAAAGGGTTGATTTTTATATCGGGAGGCGATATATTGGAAATACGATATATCGGATGACGATATAACGGGAAGCGAAATAAAAGAGGTGATGGGATGGCAGAGAATATTACGCTTACCGAAGCGACCTATTTTATCCTGCTGGCACTGGTTCAGCCGAACCATGGGTACGGAATTATGCTGAAGGCGGAAGAGATGTCAAACGGCCGTGTCCGGCTTGCGGCAGGAACACTCTATGGAGCACTTAACAATATGGTCGAGAAGGGCTGGATCGAACAGCTGCCGGCAGAGAGTGGCAGCCGGAAAAAAGAATATAGTCTGACGGATCTTGGACTTGAGATTCTGATCAATGAAACAAAGCGGCTGAAAGAACTGGCCGCATGCGGAGATGAGGTACTGAAAGGAGCGTACTGAGTATGGAGAGAAAAACAATCTGGAAGTGGTTCTTTGTATGGGATTTTGAAAAGGAAGAGCAGTGGCTGAATGAAATGGCATCCCAGGGCTGGGCACTTGTCGGAGTCGGTTTCTGCAGATATGAGTTTGAACGCTGTGAACCGGATGCTTATGTCATTCGCATGCAGATGGATAAGAATGGCAGGGATTATATTCAGTTTATTAAAGATACCGGTGCGGAATATATCGGCAGGATGGTGAACTGGATCTATTTCCGGAAGGACGCATCCCTTGGGGCATTCGAACTGTTTTCCGATATTGATTCCAGGATCGAGCATCTGAAGAGAATCGGATACACATTGCTGATGATTGGAATCGGAAACCTTCTGATCGGCATCGTAAACTCACTTGGCACCAATTCCAGATTCGGATGGATCAACCTTCTCTGTGCGACTTTTCTGATGTATGGTCTTGGAAGGATCCACGGAAAAATTGAAGCACTGGAAAAGGAACGGACCCTTCGGGAATAAGAAAAAAACAGCCCGAAGGCTGTCAGGATGAATCAAAGCTGAATGGAGAACAGGTCATCGCCTGTTCTTTTCAGTGCAGCCCCATAGAAGGCTGCCGTCAGATTCTTCATATATGCGGTATCCCTTGCACCGGCAGTTTCAAACGAAGAATGCATTGCCAGCTGCGCAAGGCCGATATCTGCAGTCAGGACGCTGAGATGTTCGCAGAAGTAGTGCGCCAGTGTGCTGCCGCCGCGGATATCGGAATGATTGGTAAAAAACTGGTACGGAATGTTCGTCTTTTTGCAGAGCTGCTGAACCAGTGCGGAAGAACGGGCATCGGTAAGATAGGTCATCGGTGCTGCCTGCTTGATGACAATGCCGCCGTTCAGTCTTGGACGGTTTGTCGGATCGGCCTTTTCCGGGTAGTTGGGGTGAGCTGCGTGAGAATTGTCCATGCTCAGCATAAAGGAATTTGCACAGCAGGCAAGAAACGCATTGTCTGACATCTTCAGGCATTCCCGGATCCGATCCAGGGTATCTTCCAGGAAGGTGCCGTTGGCTCCCTGCAGAGAGGAGGAACCGACTTCTTCATTGTCGAATACTGCCAGTACAGGAGTCGATTTCGGACTCTTCGCCTCCAGGAATCCTTTCATATTGGCGAACGTGCACTGCAGATCATCCAGATGAGGAGAAGAAACGAAGGACTGGTCTGCCCCGACCAGGGCTGCCGGCATATGCGGGGACAGGAACAGATCGTGAGCCAGAATATCGGATTCCTTTACCCCGAGCTCCTTTGCAAGCATCGTCTGGAAGGTTGTCGGATCATCGGCAGCCCGGAACACCGGCTGCAGTTCCTTCTGGACGGAAAACACATGTCCTTCCGTGTTGATGCTGCGGTCCATATGAATCGCAAGGCTCGGAATGATGCAGACACCACGGTCAATATGGAGAAGCCGTGTACGGATGCCGTTTTTCTCCCGGACACAGACCCGGCCGGCAATCGAGAGCGGACGGTCAAACCAGGGATACCGGATCAGTCCGCCATAGCCTTCTGCATTCAGGCGGACCAGACCATCCGTTTCCATTTCGGGATTTGGCTTGATCTTGAGTGCCGGGCTGTCTGCGTGGCTTGCCCCGATCATGAATCCGGTCAGTTTTTTCTTTGGCAGCCGGAAGGCAATCAGGGCAGAGTCACTGCGTGTAACGACATAGCTGTTCCCGGGTTCCAGGTTCCAGGCATCGTGTTCGGACAGTGCAGTAAACCCGTTCTCCTTCAGCCGGTCCCGGATGTCGGCCACGACATGATATGCAGTGGGGCATGTATTCAGAAAATGAATCAGTTCTTCATTAAGATCCATCGTAAAATGTCCTCTTTTCTGTAGGGATTATAGCAGATTAACGCAAACAGGGATGTGCGGTATAATTGGAAACTGTTATGGCAGGAAAAAAGAAACTGGAACGGGAAAAGAAGCAGCGTGCTGAACACCGGCTGCGGATCATCGCGGCCTGCTTTCCATCCTTTTTTCTGTGTGTTGAAGAACTGTTATTTAAATGGTCAACGCTGAACGGTCCATGGGATATCACGATTCTGTTTACAATGCTGTTTTCGGTTTCCTATGGAATTCTTCTGTTTGTATTAACGTCGTTGAGCAAAAGGAGATGGGTCAACCGGACTGCACGAAGCTTTCTGCTGATTCTGCTTGCGGCCTGCTACAGTGCGTACTACTTCATCTACAAAACCTTCAAAATGTTTTATGACCTGCGAACGGTGTTTTCCGGCGGAACCGATGCACTGACCGGGTTTACGGAGGATGCGGTAAAGATGGTTTTCAGCCGTACCGGCATGATCCATATCGGACTGTTCTTTCTTCCGGTTCTGATCTATCTGCTGGTTTCCTGGAAAATGGATAAAGGAGAACGGCTCTCCGGCATGGAACCGTTTGTGCTTGGGGCCAGCTTTATCATGTTCTATGTCGGCGGGGTGCTGGCAATCTCCTTCAGCCATGTCATGTTCGGGGTTTATACCAGTGAGTATTCCTTTCAGACTGCAGTTTCGGATTTTGGGTTTCTGAGCGGGATAAGGCTGGATGCGGAACATCTGCTGGACCGAACGGAAGCACCAATGGAATTTGAAGTCATGGATGCGGAAGAAGATGAAACAGAGCAGCCGGAAGAAACGGTCAGCCAGCCTGTAATCTATGGCGACAATGCATTGGATATTGACTTTGAAGCACTGTATGAAACCGATACGGCGCTTGAGAAAACACTCGATTCCTATGTTGCTGAACAGATCCCGTCCAGGAAAAACGAATATACAGGTCTCTTCGCGGGAAAGAATCTGATCTTCATCAGCGCCGAAGCGTTTTCCAGGGAAGTGATTGATCCCCAGCGGACACCAACCTTATACCGCCTTGCGGAGAAGGGGTTCCGGTTCACGGATTACTATCAGCCGGCAAGTGCCGGAACGACCGGAGGAGAATATGAGAATATCTTCGGTCTGCTGCCCACAGAAGGAGGCTCTTCCTTCAAGATCACCTCGCATTTTCATAACGATATGATCATGGGCAGTCAGCTGAACCGGAAAGGCTATAACGGCTGGGCATTTCACAACAATGACTACATGTTCTATGACCGTCATATCACCCATAACAATCTTGGCTATTCCAACGGGTTTATGGGATACGGAAACGGAATGGAAGAATTTGTAGAAAACCAGTTTCCGGAGAGCGATCTGGAAATGATGCAGGGAACGGTTGATATGTATATCGATCAGCAGCCGTTTAATGTTTATTACATGAGTGTCAGCGGCCACAGTCTTTATAATCCTTCAAACAAGATGTCTGCCAAACACTGGGATGAGGTGAAGGATCTGGAACAGTACAACGATTCCGTAAAGTGTTATCTTGCGGCAAATCTGGAACTGGAAGATGCGGTCACCTATCTGGTAGACCGGCTGGAGAAAGCGGGAATTGCCGATGATACCGTCATCGTAATCGCGGCAGACCACTTCCCGTATGGACTGGATTACGGAGAAGGGCTTGGAGAGAGCGATAATCTTTCAAATCTTTACGGATACAACGTAACGGATTATCTTGACCGGGACCATAACCGTCTGATCATCTGGAGCGGATGTCTTGAAAAGAAAGCACCGGTAACGATTGATACACCGACTTCCAGCCTGGATATCCTGCCGACGCTGCTGAATCTGTTCGGCATTGAATGGGACAGCCGGCTGCTGCCGGGAAGAGATGTGTTCTCCAACCGGGCACCGCTGGTCTTTACGCTGAATTATGACTGGAAGACCGAACGGGGACGGTTCTATGCGGGAAGCGGAACCTTTGTGCCGAATGAAGGCGTTACGGTGACGGACAGTTATATTGAAACAATGCGGAAAATCGTCCGCAATAAGATCAGCTACTGCAGAGGGGTTCTGCAGACAGACTATTTCCATCACGTGCTGAGCAGTCTTGAAACCGAATGAATCCGGTCATCCAGAACCGGATTTTTTCTGCAGGTCTGAACCAGAGAACAGAATGATACCATTCAAAAAATGAAGGGTTCGTATTATGATCGGAAGGTATGAAACAGCCGCCTGAAGACGAACGAATTTATATCCTGAGTGAAGAGAAACCGGCCCGGGCAGTAATCCATTTTGGGGTTCCGCTGATCGCAGGCATGTTTGTCATGGTTCTGAACCGGATCTTTGGATTCAACGGAATGATCTGGGCACAGCCGCTTACGGAACTGATTATGATGATTGCCTCTGTAACACTTTTGCTGAATGTCCTGAAGGCAAGTGAAGAACATCCTGTGATATGATTTGAAAAATGGAAAAGCTGAAAGAACGAATTCTGAGAGAAGGGAAAAGTCTGCCCGGAGATATTCTTAAGGTCGACAGTTTTCTGAATCATCAGATTGATGTAAAGACTGCCGAAGAAATCGGGAATGCGTTTTATCACCGCTTCAGGGACCGGCCAGTCACCAAGATTCTGACAATCGAATCCGGCGGGATTATTTTTGCCTGCGAAACTGCCAGAGCGTTTGGCTATCTTCCGGTAGTTTATGGAAAAAAGGGATATGCGGCAAACATGGATGAAGATACGTTTGCCATGGGAGCACATTCCTATACCAGGCAGAGTGACTATGTTGTACGGATCTCCAAAGAGTATCTGAACAGGGAAGATCATGTGCTGATTATTGATGACTTTCTTGCCAACGGAGAAGCAATGACTGCACTGATTGCGCTGGCAGAGCAGGCTGGTGCAGTGATCGAGGGCTGCGGAGCCGTCGTGGAAAAAAGCTATCAGCCGGGTAGAAAACGCATTCTGGAACTTGGTTATGAAGTGGAAACACTGGTACGGATTTCTTCTCTGGAGAACGGCAGAATTCTGTTTGAAGAAACTGAAGAATAACGATTCACAGGAACCGCAGAACCGTTCCTGTTTTTCGATGAGGAGGCAAGAAGATATGGAGTTTCATACATTTGGAAATCCGACTGATCCGGTGATCGTTCTGATCCATGGGATGCTGACACCATGGCAGATCTGGGAGGAAGCAGTAAAGCATTATTCCGAACGCTTTTGTGTCGTTGTCCCGGAACTCGATGCCCATACGGAAGAAACAGCGTCTGCGTTTCAGTCGATTACGGACGAGGCGGAAAAACTGGCGGCGTATCTCAAACAGTCGTTTGGCGGCAGAACGCTTATGATCTGCGGACTGTCCATGGGCGGCCGGATCGCAGCGGAAGCAGTCAAAGATCCGCAGCTTCATACCGACGTGCTGGTTCTGGATGGTGCACCGCTGATAAAACTTCCGGGTGTGGCTAAAACCATCATGAAACACAGTTACCAGAACATCATTCAGAAATCCCGAAAACGGGATCCCAGGGTCCTGGAAAGCTTCAAAAAAGACTTTCTTCCGGAAAACTATTTGGAGCCGTTTCTTCAGATCGCTGACCGTATGGAAGATACATCGATTGCAAATATCATTGATTCGGTCTTTTCGGAGTTTGAATTTGTGCCTTATGAAAATGAGATGCGGATTCTCTTCCTGCATGGTACAAAAGGGAATGAAGCGGTGTCGAAAAAAGCAGCGCTTCGTCTGAAGGAGAAAAATCCTCAGACCGTCATCCGCTGCTTTGAAGGCTATGCACATGCACAGCTTGCCTGTTATGAACCGCAGAAATGGATCGCTGAAACAGAACAGTTCCTGATTAATAAAACCGCCTGAGTTCATTTCTTCAGACGGTTTTCATTTTTCATTCAGCTGAACAGTTCCTTTGCCTTGTCCAGCATTCTGCTCAGATCCGAACGGTTCCGGATTTCATACAATACGTCGTTTGCCTGTTTGACGTTGTCTGTGATCAGACCATCCGCGTGAGAACAAAGGAAGTGCCTCTGGGAGTTCCGTTTATTCGCGGTCCAGACCAGGACCTTTTTTCCCTGGCTGTGAATCGTATCGATCGCATCCGCAGTCGCGGATTCTTCTTCAGGACCAATGTAATCGCAGTTGAGTTTTTCGGTATCACCGAACGAGGCAAATGTCAGGAATCCTGTCTGCATTTCCGGATAATTCGTTTCGATATAGTCAATCAGGTCATATTTCAGGGAGATGAAAACCACTTCCTCTTCCATCCCGCGCTCCTTGACGATCTTTACCGCATCATCTGCCATCTGAATATCTGCCGTTTCTCCCTTCAGTTCGGTAAAGAGAATCACCTTGCCTTTGCAGGCATCCAGCATTTCCTCATACGTTGGAATCGGATACCCGTCTACCGAAAGCTGACGGATCTCTTCCAGTGTCATTTCTTCCGGTTTCCGGCTGTCTCCGGCAACCCGTTTAAAGTTTCCGTCATGATTGAGAATGTAATACCCGTCCTTTGTCCGCTGAATGTCGATCTCACTCCCATACGCGCCCAGTTCCCAGGCGGTCTCCATGCCGGAAACTGTATTTTCGGCACCTTCTGCGCCGCCGGCACGATGCGCAATGATCCGGACACCGGGATCGAGCGGGAAGATATCATCGAAATGGTTGTTCAAGAAGACGGTTCCGATCAGTACAACTGCGGCGAGACCGATAATACCGTATTTATCGATCGCATTTAACTTGAACGGATGTTCCTGATAATGAATCGGCTCACCGGTTTTGTATTCATAGTAAAGCTGAGTGAGCTTCATGGTATAGAACGGTGTAGACAGCAGATCGGTAGCACCGGAAAGAATGATTCCGTTCAGCACAAAGAATACATTCAGCATTCGTTTCAGGGAATCGGACATTTGGATCACATCGACCAGAAACAGCGGAATTCCAAGTACAACTGCAGCGACAAGAAGGATAACAGCAGACATAACAAGGATGAAGAGGATATTCTGTTTCAGATAGTCTTTCCAGTTTTTATGAATGAGCGTTCGGGACTGTCTGCTCGCTTCATCGATCGGCATTTTGTCGAGTACAACGCCGTGAATGATAAAAATGTTTGCGATTCCAAGTGACAGGAAAAGAAATACTGCAATGATTGTTAAAACCAGATACAGCGGTGTTGAGGCAATCACAGAAGAAATAAACGTTGGAATATAAAATCCTTTGGTAAGGGAAATGGAAAATCCGATTCCAAGGATCGGGGCAATCAGAACAAGGTAGAGGCAGACGAGGATGCCTTTCAGATTGAAGAAACGAAGAACTCCTTCCAGCGCTTTCGAGATGCTGTTCCAGATGGAAACTGCTTTCCCCGTCAGCAGGTTATAGCTCATGAAAATCTTGGTGTTCAGATCCAGTGCAATATAAACAAACAGGGAAACCAGAGCGATCAGAATAATCAGGACTCCCTGCCAGGTTCCAAACAGGAACGTGAAGTCTCCCGTAGAAACAGCAACTCTTCCCGTACTGTTCAGAAGAACACGGAACAGGCGGCCAAGCAGATACAGCCACACACCTAATACAAGCTTTGTAATGACCTGATATTTTACGATCACCGGTATCGCTTCAAGATAGGGTCTCAGTTTTGCGTCTCGTTCATTCTTTTTTTTAGAACACTAAGCGGGAATCCTCGGTAATTCAATTACCGAGATGAAAGCGCACCTCAGAAAGTCATTTTTACTAGTCTTTTTCTTCTATTCTCTATCTTTTATACCCTTTTATTGCTATACTATATGTATGAAACAGAATCTTGTTCATTACAGAACTTCTGTATGCAATATCAATTACCATATGGTATGGTCTGTCAAGTACAGAAGAAAAGTTCTTTCTCCTGAGATT
>JAFWEW010000029.1 GCA_017512725.1 Solobacterium sp. | reverse complement strand
ATTAAGGGCACCAAGACTCACACATCTGTTACGAAAAAATAGAATCTACGCAAAACAGCTACAAAAGCAAGAATGCGGGGAAAGCCTGTAAATATCAGCTTTCTCCGCATTTCACATGTACCGGGTCTGTCAAAGATGAGAGTGTAAAATGAATCCTGAACAGGGAGGTTTGAACATGGCAAACGACAGATTTGAAAAAGTTTATTCGCAGGGAACACTGAATGTTACGGAGATCTGGGTGGATAAGGAAACCGGCGTCAATTATGTATTTCATCTGAGCGGATATGCAGGAGGGCTCACGCCGCTTCTGGACCGGGAAGGAAAACCGGTAGTCTCTCCGGTCCTGAATCGCTGAGCGAATCTTCTTTCTGCCCCGCCTGCGGGGCATGATTTTCTTTGTGCCGCAATTGCGGCAGAGTGCTACAATGGGAAACTGATTAATAGAAAGGGAGTATTTATGGCTATAGCTAGTATTATTTTGGGGATTGTGTTTATCGCCGGCGGTATCTTCTGCATGACCGCTCCGGTAGATACATTCATGACGATCATGTCGCTGTTTGCGGCGATGATGTTTGTCTACGGTATCTTTGGCATCATCCGCTTCTTTAAGAGGCAGTCGCTTGTTCCGGAATTCATCGTCAGTATTCTCGCGGTGATCGTCGGCTTTGTCTATCTGTTCCGTCCCGGAAACAACGTTGAACCGGGCACGATGGCGGGGCTTGACCGCATTGTCCTGTTTATGGTTGCGGCCTGGTTTCTCGTCAAGGGATGCGTCAGCGTCTACTACTCCGTCAAGACGCGGTTCTTCAACGATCACTGGATCTATGGATTCGTTACCGGTCTTCTCAGCGCGGTGCTCGGTATCTTCTCGTTCATCTATCCCAATGTGGCAGCTTCCAGCGTCGGTATTCTCGTCGGTCTCTGGTTCATCCAGTGCGGTGTTGATTTCATCGTCTTCGGTATGACTGCCAAATATATCGAGAATGTGGTCGAGGAAACAAGAAAAAGCATCAACAGAACGATGAATGAAGTGAGAAACGCAGCTGCGGAATATTCCCGGCAGCTGAACGGGGATGTCACGGAAAGCACTCAGAATTCCGATGACAAATCCGAAAAGAGTGAATAAGAGAGTTGGAAAATATGGGGCTGTTCCGGTTGGACAGTCTTTTTCTTTTGTGATTGACGTACAATCAAAGCAGAGGCAGAAGGAGGTTCAGAGATGTTTCGGCCGATGCAGAGAATCAAACAGCAGATGTCTGCGGAAGACTGTCTGAAGATACTGAAAGAAGAAAAACGAGGTGTTCTTTCCGTGCTTGGGGATGAGGGATATCCCTATGGAATTCCGCTCAACCACTATTACAATGAAGAAGACGGGAAGCTGTATTTTCACAGCGGAAAAACAGGGCATAAAATCGATGCGATGAAGAAGTATGAAAAGGCATCGTTCATTGTCTTTGACAGCGGTACAAAAAAGGAAGACAGCTGGGCGCTCCGCTTTCACAGTGTGATCGTCTTTGGAAAGATCGAATTCATTGAAGACAGAGATATGATCTATGACATCGCCCGCAGGCTGAGTTACAAGTTTACGGATGATGAGGCGCATATCGA
Source organism: Solobacterium sp. (assembly GCA_017512725.1). Classification (GTDB taxonomy): domain Bacteria; phylum Bacillota_I; class Bacilli_A; order Erysipelotrichales; family Erysipelotrichaceae; genus Bulleidia. The sequence continues at coordinate 1,925 of JAFWEW010000029.1, read as the reverse complement.
CCGGGAGATCGAGCGGTCCGGCCTGGGCACTCTCTTGTTTGCACTGGTGCCGGAACAGATCAGCGGAAAAAATGTCACCGAAGAATGAGACTTTGAACCAGCCCATTTAAAGGCAGAGAATCACTCAGACGACAGCCATGTCACATCAAAGACCGCAGCGCACGAATTTATAAACGGTATGAAGTGACAGGAAGACAAGGGGAACCGTTCCGGATTCCTGATCCCTTTCCGCAGGGAAGAAAATTTTATCCCGGGACGTAATCCATGCATTCATGACCTGCCGGTCCGGAAACGGACCTCGTAAGAGAAGCAGCGTGCTTTGAGGAAGCAAGGTATGGAAAAGAAGGAAGAAGTGAACCTGAAGGTAGACGCACAGCTGAAGAGAGATGCCGAAGCGGTGCTGGAAAAGCTCGGGATTCCTCTTGAGACCGCCGTTGAGATGTTTCTGAATCAGATCATTCTCAGGGAAGGAATTCCGTTTCCGGTCAGCCTTTCCTACGTGCCGGAAGAAGAAAAGGATCCGGATGTCTTTGCGAAATACAGAAAGAGCCTGCTGTAAAAAACAGGATTCTGAAACACACATCATGGAACAGATGCTTTCAGCCCCAGAGGAAAGACCGGGACAGGAGGATCAGTATCTGCGGGAGATCAGCTCACAGCTGGTCTTTTCTTTGTGGATCTGATCTTTTCCGGAAAACCTTAATTTGCAGATGCGTGGTGATTTTTGCGATTCCTACGGCCTTTTTTGCGAAAAACATCCCGATATTTCACCACTTTATGTGTAGAAATGGCAATTTCTATAAAATTCCTGATCTTCTCAAAGCGGTTATAAGGCTCTGACAGTATGAACCATATCAAGTTCATCCAACCCTGAAGATTACTTCTGTCATATCCGCCATGCTCTCTCATAAAGCGCTTGGCAAGACCATGCAGATCATTTATTGGATCCAAAGGATTATCTTCATCTTTAAGACCTTTTGTTTCCTCGCTTGTATAAACGATACTGGTTAGATTGAGGTTGCTGATCAAGATGCCATGCGATTTTTCCCCATCATGATGAAGCGTGGATTCCGGTTTAATATGAGTGCCATATGCATTCCAGGTACTTCGATCTGAAGGTTTGGAAGTATTCTCAACAATAAGCAGCACATGACCTTTGTCATCGTAGCCGCATCCAACGCAGATCTTGTTTCTCGAGATTCCTCTGAGTTTCTTTCCGTCTTTCAAGACTGTCTTGTTTTTGATGACCGGAAAAAACATTTCATCAATATAGACATTTCCTTCAAGAACAACATCCTTCTGGATATCTTCAAGTACTGTGAATACCTTATGAAGCCAATAAGTACCGGTAGAACTTGCGTTTCTGTTATCCCTTGCGCTAGTAGCGATAGAATGAAACTCAAATAAATGCATAAGGTATTCGATCCACTCAGAAATCGGGATCTTCCTGTCTTGAAAAATCGTGTTTGTTAACGCGGTGAATCTCACATTGCATTCTTTACACTTATACTGCTGTATTCCTCCATGACTGAAACCAAATTTTACGAAGGATGTTTTTCCACAGGCAGGGCATTCTGTGATTTCAATACTATTGATCAGACTGATCTCTTCTTCCGAAGGCTCTCTATGTTTGGCTTCATACCACTCTGTAACTGTACTGGATATCAGTTTTTCTGTCAGGGTTGGTTCTTCATCTTCCTGTTTGTCCCAAGGAAGAATACGTAAAGAAGTTCCCCACGGGGAATGATGCTTGGATTTATTCTTCATATATTGGCGGTTCGGAATTTCTAGGAATTGACTAACGGAACCGCCAAGTCCAGCGTTAATCAACTCCTAGAAATCTCCTGGTGTCCCTTTCTCGGACACTGCCATTATACAGTGAGTTGAACCATTCATTACCACGCGTCTGCAAATTAAGGTTTTTT
>JAFWEW010000028.1 GCA_017512725.1 Solobacterium sp. | reverse complement strand
TGTTACCATCCTGTCCAGACTTTGTCAACAACTTTTTTCGAAATTTTTTCGATCTTTGTTCCTGGCGCCGTCCGGCTTCTGCCCCGCTCTCTTTTTGAGCGTGCTCTAGGATATTACTTCTTCCAGTCCCTCGTGTCAACACTTTTTTTCAAAAAATTCACGCAATTTCATTTATCTTTCATTAAGTGTTGTTTTCCGCCCTTTTCATCGGTTCAGGCTGCGGTCACTTTCTGATAGATGGAATAGTACTTTTCAACACATTCCGGATTAAACGGATCGTTCGCCAGATCCATCTCATCGATCAGTTCATTCACGGACCGTTCCACAATCTTCATGACTTTTTCGGGGTAACGCATTTCCCTTGCATGCATGTTGTACTCGTTTTCATCCAGAATCTGATAGGAGAGATCCGGGTAAAGCTTTACATCAAGATCATAATCAATATTCTTGATCGCTTCTCCGTCATAGAGACTAGGCGATGCCAGATTGCAGTAATAGTAAATCCCGTTCTTCCTGAGCATGGCAATCACGTTATACCAGCGGTGCTTCCAGAAGAAACATACTGCCGGCTCGCGTGTCAGCCACTTTCTGCCGTCGGACTCAATTACCCATGCCTTGTTGGTAACTGCAACGATCCATTCATCTGTCACTTCCAGTACATGCGCCTTGCACCAGGTACGGTGCAGACTTCCGTTATGTTTATAGCTCTGCACAAAAACCTCAGTATTGATTTGAGGCATTATACTGTAATCATTTTTATTGGTTGACATGGCTTCCATTCTACTACTTCAACGGACGATAAACAAAAAGACCTGTGCGGCCTTTCTGTTCTAAATCTTTGCAGCTTTAATGATCCGGTCTGCCATCAGCGGCACCGCAATGGCACATACAATCATCGATACCAGGTTGTATCCGAGATTATACATTAATGAGAATGACCAGGCCGCAGCGCTTCCGGCCGCTGCCCCTTCTGCCCAGAAATACGCACCGGATAATACGGTAAAGAAGTATTTTAAGAAGAAAGAAGAAACAATTCCGAAATAGGTGTTATTGGTAATGTACCAGAAGGAAACTCCAAACACCGCAACCGCAATCACAGAAGCTATTACAATCACATGCATGGAATAGCCAAAACTCAGTACGATTCCGCCGAAGATAAACAATGCCCGTGCAGCAGACAGAAGCCCCTGCTCCTTCCGGCCGCGGTCCACATAATTGCCAAACAGGGATGCCAGCCCGCACACGACCAGCGGCAGCGCATAATCAAGTGCGATCTGAACCGGATGAACGAAGTACATCACGAATCCCAGAACGATCGTAATGAGCCAGGAAAGCAGGCCGGTCATCGCTCCGGCTTTCCAGCCGAGATGATACGAAGCCAGGCACACTGCGATCAGCTCCACTTCCACACTTCCGCCATTGGGCATTTTGAAGATCGGAATCAGATCTCCGATATACTTCAGGACAACATACATGGCAACATACAGTGCGAGATAGGTAATTAAGTGAATGCGTTTCTTGTCAGACATAAAAAATACACCTCCGAATTCTGAAGGCGTAAGGAATCAACTGCTTGAACTCCCTACGCTAGCATTAACTAGATCAGGTGATAAGGGTTATTCTCAGCCTTCCGGCACCCCTGTTCACATCGCTATTATAACATCGGGAGTTATGGTAGATTACTGAATATGGAAAATATATTTATTGAACAGTCAAAAGCACTTCTGGAAGAACCGGATATGATTGCCGCACTCTCCAATCTCAGTGCGCTCATCAATGAAACCTTTGACCGTCTGAACTGGGCCGGATTCTATTTCGTGAAAAACGGCGAACTTGTGCTTGGTCCCTTCCAGGGGAAAGTCGCATGCACGCATATTCCATTTGATAAAGGAGTATGCGGTCTGACCTATCGGACACGGAGTACTCAGATCGTACCGGATGTACATGCAGTAAAGGATCACATTGCCTGTGACAGCGCGAGCCGCAGTGAGCTCTGCGTACCGGTTCTGGTAAACGGAGACTGTGTTCTGGAAATCGATCTCGATTCGCCCGAGCCAGACCGCTTTGACCAGGACACTGCAGATATCTTCAACCGTCTTGCAGAGCTGATCACAGACGTATGGATCACCTGCGGATGGACTGCCTGATTGCTTTCGGAAAGATCGTTATCGGAACATCGCAAGGTTCTGTATTGTTATCATTCTTAAAACTTCAGAAAAAGGAGCTTTCTCACCCATACTGTTTTCACAGTCCGGGGTTATGCAAAGCTCCTTTTCCTGTTATCGCAGGAGAAACTGTTTCAGCCGGCTGGATGCCTCAGCAATTTCTCCGGCATCCCCAAACGCAGACAGCCGGAAGTATCCTTCTCCGCACGGTCCAAATCCGCTGCCGGGTGTGCCGATGACCTGGATCTCGTTCAAAAGCCGGTCAAAGAATTCCCAGCTGGTACATCCCGAAAGACATTTCATCCAGATGTAGGGGGAGTTCTTTCCGCCGCAGTACCATATGCCCGCTTCATCCAGCGCACGCATCAGGCATTCTGCATTTTTCCGGTATACTTCCAGATTATCCTGAATCTGTTTCTGTCCTTCCGGAGAAAAGACTGCAAGTCCTGCTTTCTGAATAATGCAGGAAACACCGTTTGTACGGGTCGTCCGGTTGCGGATCCACATATCATGAAAGTTCATCCCGTCTGCACACAGTGTTTTCGGAAGCACCGTATACCCAAGCCGGGTTCCGGTAAACCCGGCGGTCTTTGACAGAGAACAGATTTCAATCGCACAGGTCTCTGCCCCCGGAACTTCAAAGATCGATCTGGGAAGGGACGGATCCCGTACGAATGCCTCATACGCCGCATCAAACAGGATCACTGCCTGATTCCGTTTTGCATAATCTATCCAGAGCTTCAGCTGATCATGGCTGTAAACTGCTCCGGTCGGATTGTTCGGTGAGCAGAGATAGATCAACCCGGCATGAACAGATTCATCCGGAAGCGGCAGGAAGCCGTTTTCGCTGGAGGCAGAAAGATATTGCACCGGTCTTCCGTCCATGATATTGGCATCCGTATAGGCCGGATAGGCTGGTTCCATGATCAGCGAGACTGTGGAGCGGTCAAACAGATGAAGGATATCTCCAAGTTCATCGCTGGCGCCGCTTGAGACAAACACTTCATCCGCATCAATGGCAATTCCGCGGGACCTGTAATACTCTGCGATGGTTTCCCGCAGCGGATCCATTCCGCATTCCGAGAGATATCCCTGAAAGGTTTCCGCATGAGCCTGTTCTTCCACTGCTTTATGCATTGCTTCAATGACAGCCGGGCAAAGCGGCAGTGAAACATCTCCGATTCCAAGCCGAAGCAGGTGTGCATCCGGATTCTGCCGCAGATATTCCTGAATACGTTCCGAAATTCCCCGGAACAGATAAGATCCCTTTAAATCTGCATAATGGTGATTCGGTATTACCATAAGTGCCTCCTTTATCGTATCGACGACAGCAGGTCGTCACACGCTTCTCCTTCAAAAACAAACGCTGCAGGTCCGCGCATCAGAATGCGGTCATCCTTCTGCACACGGATCAGAAGACTTCCCCCGTCGAGGTCTACCCGGATCGGGGTGTCATAACTGCAGAAGCCCAGCTTTACTGCCGCAAAGGCACTGGCACAGGCACCGGTTCCGCAGGCCATCGTAATCCCGCTTCCCCGTTCCCATACACGCATGCGAAGTGCACCATCTTCCAGAACCCGGACGAATTCCACGTTGGTCCGATCCGGAAGAAACGCTTCATGGCATTCAATCAGCGGTCCGTATGTTTCCGGTTCCTTCTCATCTTCCGAAGCGGTAAAGATAACCGCATGGGGATTGCCTACGGAAACCGGATAACAGGTGAAGTCATGATCCAATACGGAAAGGGTTCGCGGTTCTATCAGAACTCCGGTTCCCATATCCACTTCTGCTTCCTTTACCGCGCCATCTTCTACAAACAATGTTAGGTGCCGGATACCCGAGCGGGTTTCAATCCGAAGATCGGTCTTGTCGGTATAACCCTTGTCAAAGACATATTTTCCAACACATCGGATCCCGTTCCCGCACATCATTGCCTCGCTTCCGTCCGCATTGAAAATACGCATTGAGAAGTCAGCAGATGCGGAAGGTGAAATGAAGATCATCCCGTCGGAACCCGCACCGAAATGCCGGTCACTGAGACGGATGCACAGTTCTTCCACCTGATCGGGAACCGGCCCGTAGACGTAAAGATAATCATTGCCGAGCCCCTGCATTTTCGTAAACTTCACTGCCATAACCGCCGTCCTTTCATCGTTCACATGGTTTCATCTTTGCAGTAAACCACTTTGGTTAAAGAAAAAAAGAAACAAAAGTGCTTCCAGTCCGAAACACCCTTGTCCGACAGAAAAAGTATAGAAAATACTCCTGCTTCAGTCAATTAATACAAAAAGCTGAGCAGGAAACCCGCTCAGCGATACAGATCATATACGACATTCTTTTCCAGGAATACCGTTGCTTCATCGACAGCCGCATTCACCGGGAACAGACTGATCCTGCAGTCATTCAGGACGGTTTCCCGGATCAGATTCTTCTTGACCAGTTCCGGACGGATCTTTTCAAAATCCGAATTGTCCAGGTCCAGATCCAGATATCTCTTCCAGCCCCGTTTTCCGTCATTCATCATACAGGCAGTCTCCAGTTTGATAGGCCGGCATTCGGTCCGGTACTCCGCAAGATGCAGACAGGTCGCTGCTGAGAGATCCGTCCCGATCAGAAGCACATGCCCCTTCAGCTCATATAATCTGGCAATCGGTGATTCTTCTGCCAGCGGGAAATGCAGTGACTGCCGGTTGCACAGCGCCCGCGAATATCTTCCCCATGCCGCGAATGATACAGTCGGATGGTTGGAACGAATTACCCCGTCACGCTGCCGGAAATTCTCCGCGACTGCTCCCATCATGAGAAGATCACTCTTTTCCGGATCATATGCAGGCATGTTGTCACGGATATCCTGCCAGACAGACGGACTCGCCGAAGGATTTACCCAGGATGAAGGATCGGAGTTATAGGTTGTCTGGGTCGGCATCAGAATGGTACCGCCTTCGGTAATGGTTTCCATCAGCGCATCAACAACCGTTCTTGCCCCGCCGATCACATAACCAAGGGAAGAAAGCGAAACATGAATCTCAACATTCATGTTCTTACCCAGACCAATAAACTTCAGCGCCTTGATCAGCTCCTCTTTGGTCACAACGGATTCGATTTTTCTCTGTTTACTATGTTTCATTTTGTAAGTTCACAATAAGCCTTGGCAATTTCGGTTCCGACTGCTGCGTTGTTGAATACCAGCTGAATATTGGACGCAAGGGATTCTCCGCCGGTGATCTCTGCGATTCTTGCCAGCAGGAACGGCGTGCACGCCTTTCCCTTGATTCCTTTTTCTTCCATCTCTGCAATTGCCTGATCAATCACTCCGTTGATCTTCTCAGCAGGAAGGGAATACTCTTCCGGAATCGGATTGGTAATCAGGATACCGCCGGTAAGTCCCATTTCCTGTTTTGCCCTGACGACCTCTGCCGCATCCTGATAATCCTTCAGCGCACAGTCAACCTTCAGGCCGCTGCTGCGGGTATAGAATGCCGGAAGCTCCTCGGTCTGAAACCCGAGTACCGGAACGCCCTTTGTCTCCAGCACTTCAAGCGTCTTCGGAAGATCGAGAATCGCTTTTGCGCCGGCGCAGATAACCGTGACATCGGTACGGCCGAGCTCTTCAAGATCTGCCGAAACATCAAAGGTCGTTTCCGCACCCCGATGAACGCCGCCGATGCCTCCTGTCACAAAAAACTTCACACCGCCCATATGGGCAATGATCATAGTTGTCGCTACGGTTGTCGCACCCCAGCTTCTGCGGGCACGGATCACCGGCAGATCTCTGCGGGATACCTTCGGAATCGTCATTCCCCGTTTTCCGAATTCTTCTATTTCTTCTGCTGTCATGCCGACAACACCGACGCCATCTATAATTCCGATCGTAGCGGGGACACCGCCATGATCGCGTATGATCTGTTCCACTTTTAAAGCCGTTTCCACATTCTGCGGATACGGCATTCCATGAGAAATAATGGTACTTTCCAATGCAACAACCGGCCGATTCTCTTTCAAGGCCTGTTGTACTTCCGGATTAATTCTGACTGTTTCCATGTTTTCCCCTCACGTATCGCCATTTTATCACCCGGCTCTGTTCAGTTGTACAGTTTTCTGGCACTCTTCATGGCGTTTACCAGATTTACGGTTACACGGTCGATCTGTTCCGCATTATAGGCATTGGACTGCAGCAGTTTCAGAGCTTCCGTAAGGCTCTTCTTAAACTCTGCCCGGGCTTTCCCATCTGCTTCACTGAGATCCAGACCATGACAGGAGCGAATGACTTCATCAAGGATCAATGTCTTTTTTCCAACCTCATAAGAATCCGCGGTATGAGTCAGAAGATCTTTCATCTTCCAGCTGGAATTCGTATCGGTACGCATGATTTTGACACCATCAAAATCCTGCCCGTTTCGATGCAGAAGATCCAGCACGCTTACGACACCATTGAGATCAAATCCGTCAAACAGCATATAACTCAGCGGAAACTTCTGATGCCGGCCGTCAAAATCTTCTTCCGTTTCAAATACCCGGTCCACTTTCTCATCCAGAACATCATCACCAATCACATATGCCGCAATACCGATTCGCTCCAGAATTGCCTGTGTTTTATCGGCCTCTGATTCATCAAGGCCATATATCAAAATCTTTTTCACCCTTCCATTGTATCGAAAATAGATGTTGTTTTGACCATACAGTGCATCGAATTAGAAAAAATATATGAATCACCATATAATGGAATCATCGAACTGGAGAATCCGTTATGAATATTTATGAAAGTGCTGAAGATTATCTTGAAGCAATCCTTATGATCAAAGAACGAAAAGGTTATGTTCGTTCTGTTGATATTGCCGATGAACTCCAGTTTTCCAAAGCCAGCGTCAGCGTGGCTATGAAAAAACTTCGTGAAAACGGATACGTTTCCATGGATCCTTCCGGTGCGATCACCCTGCTGGAACCAGGTCTTGAAATCGCAGAACGAATCTATGAACGGCATAAAGTTCTGACAGAACTCTTCGAATCTTTTGGTGTCGATCATGACATCGCTGCCAGAGATGCGTGCAAAGTTGAACACGATCTCAGTCCGGAAACATTCGAGGCGCTCAAGAAGTATTACCAGAAAACCAAGTAAGCAGCCAGATGGCTGTTTTTACATTCTTCTCTTTTCCAAATACGAAAAATGCAGCTCTGTATGAACAGGACTGCATGTTTTTTACGTTCAGGCTTCTGTTACTGCAGCGTGGTTCTGGTTCCAGATTCGCTTTGCAAACCAGGCGGCGAATACTGCCATAGCTCCTACAATCAGCTCGGTTACCGCCACCGGCAGTGTCTGAGCCGCGATCGCTGAGATAAAGTCAACCAGCGCATGAAGTTCAACTGCAATCAGAAGCAGCTTCCGGTCTTTCCTGGGATTTTTCACGGCATAGAATACCAGGACCGAAAGAGAAATCTGAAGAACAATGGCAAACAGCCGTTCCGCAAGCGACAGCAGGAACACCCATGGTGATGTGCCGCACAGCTCAGCAGCCATCGCTTCAACCGCAGCCAGGCTTTCCCCTTCCAGGCCTGCAGTCAGCGCCGCAATTCCCTGTGATTTCAGAGTCAGGGCATAGATCAGATTGGATACCATTGTGATCGTCCAGATATTGAACATCTCACAGCCGCCATGACCTGCACCATACATCAATGCGGTACCATCTTCTTCCAGCTGATCCTTCAGAAACCGCTTGAAACATAAATACCGGGTCAGCTCTTCAAACAGTCCGGCCGCAATCCCCCCATACAGCGCATAGAGGAACAGATTCGTATTCAGTACGTTTCCGATCGGTGAAGCAAACACAAGCATGTGGAACGCCCGTTCCACCAGCATGACTCCGACCAGGAATCCCAGCCATCCGATCATAAACGGTTTTCCGGACAGCTTCTTCTTCCGGTTCAGATAAACGAACATTCCAACCGGAATCACAATTCCCATGATCAGATCAAAGATCAAAACCGCGATGGTGCCTCCTGAAACCTGATACTCCATTTCCGCTTCCCCCTTTTCTTCGAAAAAGATGCAGCAGCTGCCGCATCTCAGTAGTTAAACGCTCCAAGTACTTCCTGCGCAAAATTCTGCGCTCTGCGGATTTCCTTTTCTCCGGGCTTTCCCTTATTCATGAAGAGGAACTGCCCTTTCAGGTTCAGATGCCTCGGGTACACCTGGATCCCTTTGTGTTCCAGCAGATTTACCGCCAGTGCCATGTGATCCGATCCCGTCGCACTGGTACTGAACAATGCTGCTCCAAGAATCGAATTGACCGGCAGCTGATCCAGATAATCCAGCAGAATCGGATCCGGTTTGCCGGCATAGATTCCCATGCCGATAAACAGCAGATCACTTGAAGTTATATTGTGCGGGGTTGTGATATCGATTGCTTCGATGCCGCATACTTCTGCAATCGCATCCGCAACCTTCATTGTATTGCCCCCGCGGGAGTGATAAATAATATTTACATTCGCCATGTTCAAACAAAACCTTAATCATTCTGAAAAATCTTATTAAACAGACCATTCAGAACTGTCAGAATGATCGAAATTACAATTGCTGCCCCAAACGAGGAAATCGTAGAACCGTTGCTGAGCTGGAACGATGCCCAGAGAACGAACCCGTTGATCACAAAGGAAAACAGGCCGAACGTCAGGAACGTCAGCGGCAGAGAAATCACCTTCAGGATCGGTTTGATCGTCATGTTCAAAAGCGTCAGTGCCAGTGCGGTTGCGGCAACAGCCATCAGATCCGAAAACTGTACATAAGACGAGAAATAATCGATCACCCAAAGTGATACAGTATTAACAATCCAAACTCTTATAAATTTACCCATACTCGATAGTTTACCATTCTTTTTTTATTTGTCTTCTGGTTTGCACTCTTTTCACACAAATTCACAAAAAGTGTCCGTACCTTCGATGAAAGGGTTGTTTACTTCGGGGGTTCCAGCGTGCGGAAGAACCAGTTCAGTGCCGGCAGAAGAAGTACCAGCAGCAGTGCCCCGACAGAGATCCAGTCCAGAACATTCGTCGGCAGATGATCGGTTTTGAACTTCTCTTCTACCGGTTCCATGATGATCGTACGTTCCATTGGAGAACTGCCGATCGTTTCTCCATCCAGTGTAAAGATCACTTCTGCTGTGATCTCTTCCGGATCAGAAGAATCTTCATTTTTCACCACGATCTCTGCCTTCACGAGAGACGGATCCAGTTCTTTCGGCATCAGAATGCTGAAACTGCTGTCTGAGGTAAACACAACATCTGCAATATGTTTTCTGCCGTCCGTTACCTCAATGGTTTTCGAACCGTAATCCGCGGGTGTAATGGTTACCGTCTGTGCACTTTCAAAACCATATTCGAAGATCCGGACAATGTCATGATATGCCGCATCCGGTGTCGCTTCTCCAAATACAACTGCAATGAGAGAAGTCGCACCGCGCTTTGCGGCAGCCGCCAGCGCAAACCCGCCAGTCGGCGTTGAACCGATCTTGCCTCCTAAGGCATCTTCATAGGAATAGGTGCCGGAGCGGATCAGTTCACAGTCCGCTGCGATCATGCGTGTACTGTTCTGTTTATTCGTTCCGGAAAGCATATAGGAAGAAGCACCGAAGATCTCCCGGAACACATCATTTTTCAATGCCTTCCGCGTCAGCATCGCCATGTCATATGCACTGGAATAGTTGTCGGAAGAGGCTGCGCCGAACACGTTGTCAAAATGGGTATTCTGAAGTTCCAGATCTGCGGCTTCCGCATTCATTTTTTCCACGAACGCATTCAGAGAACCGGCTGCCGCTTCCGCCAGCATCGCCGCAGTATCGTTTGCGCTGGCAAGAAACGAAGCGTATTCGCAGTCTTTTGCGGAGAGGGTTTCACCCTGCTGGATCCAAAGTACACCCTGATTATGATCATAGCTTTGGAAAGCGCTGTCCGACATGGTCAGCGGCTGAGATGCAGAAAGCGTCTGCGCTGCCAGATAGACCGTCATGATTTTATTCAGAGAAGCGGGATCACCCCGTTCATTGCTGTTTTTCTCATACAGTACTTTTCCGCTGTCCGCATCGATCAGCACAGCTTTGTCGGACGCGATATCGATCACTTCCTGTACCGGTTCTTCTTCCGTCTCTTCGATTTCTTCGGTTTCTTCCGTTCCATCGGTTTCCGGGTTCGGATTTTCTTCCGCATGTACCGGATACAGACAGAGAAGAAGCGAAAACAGACACATTACTGCTTTTTTTACCATACGGGTATTCTATCATCCGGCGATTGAATGTTCACTGAAAAAGAAGTCCTTTTCAGAACTCCTTCTCAAAACATCTTCTGTTACTGTTCTTTGATCTGCAGCAGCCGCATGGAATTCAGCACACACAGCATCGCCACACCGGTATCTGCGAAGATTGCCCACCACATGTTTGCGATACCCAGCGCGCCAAAGATGAGTGTCAGAATCTTGATGCCGATCGCACCCCAGATATTCATGTTTACAACCCTCAGGATGCGTCTTGCGGCAGTGATTGCCAGAGTAATCCCGCGCGGCTTGTCGTCCATAATGACCACATCTGCTGCTTCGATTGCCGCATCACTTCCAAGTGCGCCCATCGCCATGCCGATATCTGCCGCTGCTAGTACCGGCGCATCGTTGACGCCGTCTCCGACAAATACCGTAATACCCTGTTTCTTATATTCATTAATGAGGTTTACTTTGTCTTCCGGCATGCATTCCCCATGCACATCATCTATCTTCAGTTCCGCAGCTGCCTTTTCTGCAATTGACCGGGAATCTCCGGATACGATGGCACTTCGGATATTCATTTTCCGCAGTTCTTCTGCCGCGGCACAGGCATCTTCCTTCAGCTGATCTTCCAGAAGAATACAGCCTTCAAACACCCCGTTCTTTGCGACATATACCAGTGTGCCTTCCTGATGTACTTCTTCACACGGGATCCCGTTTTCCTTCATCAGCTTATAGTTGCCGGCCAGTATGACATCGCTGCCGCGTGTAACGCAGGTACCGCGTCCTGCGATCTCTTTGACCTCGCTTAATTCATCTGGATCGATTTCGTTTCCGTAGGCATTCACGATGCCGACCGCAATCGGATGCGTGGAACTTGCTTCCGCATAAGCCGCGTCTTTCAGTATTTCTTCCCGATGATCTGCAGGAATGACATCCGATACTTTGAATACGCCCTGCGTCAGCGTTCCGGTCTTATCCATAACGACCGTTTTTGTTTTGGAAAGCGGCTCGATCAGATTGGCACCTTTTACGAGAATGCCATGACGTGAAAGTCCACCGATTCCGGCAAAGAACGAGAGCGGAACCGAAATCACAAGTGCACACGGACAGGAAATAACCAGAAACGTACATGCCCGGTAAATACCGGTATTGATATCATTGGTCAGGATTGAAACGATCACGGCTACCGCAATCGCAGAGAACACAACTGCCGGCGTATAGTATCTCGAAAACTTTGTGATGAAGTTTTCAGCTTCTGCCTTTCGGCTGTCCTGATTCTCTACCAGATCCAGGATCCTTGAGACCGTACTGTCTCCATACGCTTTCGTAACCTGTATCTCAAGAACTCCGGTATTATTCACTGAACCGCTGATGACTTCATCGCCTGTTTCAACATCTCTGGGCTTGGATTCCCCGGTCAGGGAAGAGGTATCCAGAGACGAAGCACCGGAAAGGATGATACCGTCCAGCGGGATCCGCTCTCCCGGAATAACACGGATCACATCACCTACTTTTACCATCTCCGGATCCGTTTTCTTCCAGTCGTCTCCCGTTCGTACCATCGCATAATCCGGACGGATATCCATCAGTTCCCCAATAGACTTGCGGGAAGAAGCGACTGCCCGTTCCTGAAAGTATTCACCGATCTGATAAAACAGCATGACGCCGGCAGCTTCCCGGAAGTCTTTCAGATACATGGCCGCAAGTGTCGCAACACTCATCAGAAAATGCTCATCAAATACCTGTCCGCGTCCGATTCCCTTTACTGCTTTGATCAGTACATCATAGCCAAGCACAAGATATGCGGCGATCTCAATCACGGTCTGAAGCGTACCGGACACAAACAGTCCGGCAAGGAACAGCAGTGCACCTGCAATCAGACGGATCCGCATGATCTGATCATGCCGGTCCGTATCCTCTTCAACGGCTTTCCGGCCGGTTTCCACGCTTCTTACGACGGCATCCGGTTCTTCTTTTGCGACCAGCTCCCGGATCATGGTTTCCATCTGCTTTGGGTCATCACAGTCAAATACGAGTGTACTGTTCAGAAAGCTCAGACGTACATGCGAAATCCCCGGCAGCTGTTTGATCTTTTGTTCGAGAGAAGACGCACAGTCTGCACAGTCAATCTCTTCGATGATCAGCTTATATGCTGGATTGCCGTGAACCGGTTCCGGATCCGTCTCATGATGGCTGTGTTCATGGTGATGATGGGAATGCCCCTTTGCGGTCAGTACCGCATCCGGTTCTTCCTTCTTTATCAGTTCCCGTACACGTTCTTCCATTTCCGATCCAAGATCATGATCACAGTCATAGACAAGGGAGTTCTTCAGGAAATTCAGGGACACATTGGAAATCCCGTCCAGTGCTGCAATCTTTGTCTCAAGACTTGCGGCACAGTTCGCACAGTCGAGCCCGGTCAGTTCAAACTGATAGGTTGCTGTTTCTTCTTCATGATGGTGCCCGTGGTCATGTTCGTGTTTATGTTCGTGGGAATGCTCGCATTCACAATGCCCATGGTGTTCTGTACATTCGTCATGATGATGTTCGTGGTCATCATGGTGATCCTGTTCATGATGATGGGAGTGCCCTTTTGCGGTCAGTACCGCATCCGGCTCTTCCTTCTGAATCAGATTCCTAACGTTTTCTTCCATTTCCGGTCCAAGATCATGATCACACTCATAAACAAGGGAGTTCTTCAGGAAGTTCAGGGAGACATTGGAAATGCCGTCCAGTGCCGCAATCTTTGTCTCGAGGCTCGCTGCGCAGTTTGCACAGTCGATTCCGGTCAGTTCATATTTATATGTTGCATGACTCATATTCTTCACCCTACATATGAATGATTGTTCATATGTTCCGCTTTGATAGTAACAGTCTGAAGCAGCAGTGTCAATATACCCGGAACAAAAAAAGCATGCGATTTCTCACATGCCTTAGGTCGTTCAAATTCTGAATCAGCGGTTGTCTTTCCGAAGCATTTCTTCCTTGTTGATCAGCTGTGTCAGCTCCGTGCTTTTCAGCTTTTCTTCATATTCTTTTTCGGCCGCTTCCAGCTTTTTCAGAAGTGCATCAAGTTCATCGTTTTTTGAGATTGCCATTCGTTAACCTCCAGGACGAAGCCATTGTAACACCTCTGTTTCGGAAGTAAACTCTTGAAATATCCGGAATATTTGTTTTCCGCATATTTATCGCATTTTTTGATAATTATTTCCCGGGATTTCTGCCGGTTTTCCGGGTGAAAAACCTTTCCGAAAGCATTGATGGTTGGAAACGCAAGTTTTCTTGGGCAACCAATCATATGAAACCCATATGAAAGGGAACCCTTTCGGGCTCCCTGTCTGTATGATCCGAATTACTTTTTCTTGATGTTCTTGCGGATATCGAGTGCGACTGCGACGACGATGACGACACCCTGAACGATGTAGTTGTAATACGGGTTGACACCGAGGAACTGCAGAACGATCTTCAGAAGCTCGAATACGAGGACACCGACGAGAACGCCCGGAACAGTACCGATACCACCGGTTGTGGAGACACCACCGATTGTACAGCCGGCGATGGCTTCAAGTTCATAACCCATACCCATGGAAGAGGATGCACCACCGGATTTCGCTGCGAGCAGCCAGCCTGCGGTTGCATACATGATACCTGCTGTGACATAGATGAGTGTCAGAGACTTTGCGGTGTTAACACCGGATACTTCTGCTGCAATCTCGTTTCCGCCGATTGCATACATGTATTTACCATGACGTGTCTTGTTGTACAGGAATGCGAAGAAGAGACCGAAACCCAATGCAACAAAGAGCAGATACGGCAGATGGAAGCCTGCGACGTTACCGATACGGCCGGTGATCAGTTCGGTATAACCCTTCTGGAATCCGCCGATCGGCTGTGCGTTTGTGAGGACAAGGCAGGCACCGTATACGATGGTCTGTGTACCGAGGGTTGTAATGAACGGAGGAACCTTCAGTCTGGAAACGATCGTTCCGTTTAAGAGACCGATCAATGCCCCAATAACAACAACAACAATCAGTGCAAGCCACATGTTGAATTCCGGAAGATTTGCATATGCACGGCTGGCATAGTCAGCTCTCTGAACGAGAATACCGGAGAGACATGCGGCAAGGCCTACCTGACGTCCAGCGGAAAGGTCAGTACCTTTCGTGATCAGACAGCCGGATACACCCAGCGCGATAATGAAACGAATGGCAGTGTTGGAGATCAGGTTACCCAGGTTGCTCCAGGAGAAGAAGTTGTCCGTGGTAAGGCCGACGAAGATGGATACGACGATCAGCATCGCAACAATCGGATTACCCTTAATATAATCAATTACCTTTTTCATATCTTTCTATTCCCTCATTACGATTCGAACTGTGTTGCTAATTCCATGATGTTTTCCTGTGTAGCGTCTTTACCATCGATAAAGCCGGTAACACGTCCATCACACATAACCATAATACGATCGGACATACCGATGAGCTCTGCCATTTCGGAAGAGATCATGATGATGGATTTGCCCTGTTTTGCAAGATCCGCGATGATGCAGTAGATCTCGTACTTCGCACCGACGTCAATGCCTCGTGTCGGTTCATCGAGAATCAGTACATCCGGATTATTTGCCAGCCAGCGGCCAATCAGAACCTTCTGCTGGTTACCACCGGACAGCGAGCCGATCGGAGTTTTACTGGAAGGTGTCTTTGTGTTCATCTTCTCAACATTTTCCTTGACCAGCTGTTCGATCTTCTTGGTATTCAGAACAATTCCGTGTTCCACATACTGGTTCAGAGAAGCAATCGAGATGTTATCCGCAACTGAGAGAACTGCCATGATACCGGAACCGCGGCGGTCTTCTGTAAGCATTGCAATGCCGTTGTCGATCGCATCTTTCGGTTTGGTAATCGTCAGCTCCTTGCCGAGATACTTCACTTTTCCGGAAGTCTTGGAACGGATACCGAAGATTCCTTCCATCAGCTCTGTCCGCTGTGCGCCGACCAGTCCGGCAACACCGAGGATTTCACCCTTGCGGACATTGAAGTTTACATGACGGAAACTCTTCGGGTTAATGGATGTAAAGTCTTCTACTTCGAATACCACATCGCCCGGTACATTGTCCGTAGGCGGGAACAGGTTGGTAAGTTCACGGCCTACCATCTTGGTGATGATGAAGTCTGTCGTCAGGCCCTTTGCGTCCCAGGTACCGATGTACTGGCCGTCTCGCATGATCGTAACTTCATCACTGATGCGGAGAATTTCATCCATCTTGTGAGAAATATAGACGATTGCGACACCCTTGGACTTCAGGTCTTCAACGATACGGAACAGTGCTTCAACTTCGTTCTGCGTCAGAGATGAAGTCGGCTCATCGAGAATCAGAACGCGGCAGTTTGCGGAAACCGCTTTTGCGATTTCTACTGACTGCATCTGTGATACGGTCAGTTCTCCGACTTTCGTATGTGGATCAAAATCCATCTTGACTTCTTTCAGAACGCGGGCTGCATCCGCATACATCTTGTCATGATCGACCGTCTTGATCGGACCGAAGTTCTTCAGCGGATAACGGCCGAGATAAATGTTCTCTCCAATCGTCCGCGCCGGAATCGGCTGCAATTCCTGATGTACCATGGCGATTCCTTTTTCCAGCGCATCCATCGGATTGTGGATCTCTGTCTTTACGCCATCAATGTAGATCTCGCCTTCATCCATTGAATAGATGCCGAACATGCATTTCATCAGCGTTGACTTGCCGGCACCGTTCTCACCCATCAGAGCGTGTACGGTTCCAGGCTTCAGCTGCAGCTGAACATGGTCTAAAGCGACAACACCAGGGAAAGCTTTGTAGACGTCTTTCATCTCCAAAACAAATTCAGACATATTATGCTTGTCCTCCCTTTAACATTAAATCTATTATATATTTTTTTGGCTCATTTGAAACCGCTTTCGACGTTCAAAAACAAAAAAATTTCGAATAAAAAAACATGCTGTATCGCCGGTCTGTTTTCGACCCGAATCCCGCTTCATTCCGTTCCCCGTTTTCAAAACTGTATGGATGAAAACAGGCAGCAGACAGGAAGATAACAAAACAGATTGCTTCAGAGAATATACCTGCATACATGTTTAATGCCGTTTCTTTTATAACTGTCCTGACGACTGGATTTTCCCCTCGTTTTGTTCAAAAAAAAAGACTTCCCTGTCGGAAGTCATTTCAGAAATAAACGAGGCAGACCGAAGTCTGCCCCGCTGTGAATTTGTCTTAAGTAATGTTCGAAATTACTTTGTGACCTTCACGTAGTCAACCCAGTAGTAGTTGTCCATTGCTTCGCCGTTCAGAGCCTTAACAGCAACGTCAACAGCAGTGTGGGACTGACCGATGTGGTCGTTCAGAACGGTACCTGTCATTTCGCCGTTCTTAACCATTTCCTGGCACTCATCAAGAGCGTCAACACCTACGAGGTAGATGTTCTCGCCAACCTTACGGCCAGCAGCTGTGATAGCAGCAGCAGCACCGAGAGCCATAGCATCGTTGTTGCAGAATACAACTTCGATCTTGTCACCATACTGGGACAGAGCGTTAGCTGTGATTTCCTGACCCTTAGCCTGTGCCCAGTTACCAACCTGGTCGTCGAGGCACTCAACTGCGATTGCTTCTTCAAGAGCCTTGATGGAGTAAGTTGTACGATACTGAGCATCGATGTTCTCAGGATCGCCTTCGATCATGATGTAGGAAACCTTGCCATCACCATTGAGGTCGCCCTTGTCAGGGAGTTCAGCGATGATTTCGCCCTGGAATGTACCGGACTGACGAGCGTCAGCACCAACGTAGCAAACAGTCGGATTGTCGAGGATGCCCTTGTAGGATTCATCGCCGTCTTCGCCGAGCGGCTCACGGTTGATGAGAACCAGCGGGATACCAGCGCCGACAACCTTGTCGATGATTGCATCAGCGGAAGAAGTCTGTACGAGGTTGAGGATGATTACGTCCATACCCTGAGTGATGAAGTTGTCAATCTGGTTGGACTGCTCAGCCATGTCGTTCTTACCGTCAACGATTGTAACGTTGTACTTCACAGCGTCTGTTTCCAGAGTCTTGAAGTAGGACTCGATCTCGTTACGATAGAGAGTCATGAAGTTGTCGTCGAACTGATAGATCGCAACACCAACGTTGTAAGTCTTAGCATCGCCGGATGCTTCAGTTGTTGTTGTCTCTGTCTCAGTTGTGGCAGGTGTGCCTTCGCTTGTAGCTGTACCACAGCCGACAAGGAGAGCTACTGCGAATAAAGATGCGAGTAACTTTTTCATTATCTTTCCTCCTATTACATCTTTGCGTTTCACGCAGAATAATTATACTTGGTTTTTGGAATCGTTTACTATACCTTTTAATGCGAAAATTTTTAATTTCCCCAACGAATTGCCCAATAATTTTCACCAAATTTTCATAATTCATGAAACAACACTGCATTTCAAAGCAAAAACCGCTTATTTATGCGCAATGGCGTCAACCTATGAATGGTTGGCGCTTTTGCATTTTGACCGACATGCATGGATTTCAATGGCTACCGGTCCGCTTCGGATCCTTGTCATTTGTAGTTAAGTATATATAGCGAAAATCTTTAAAATAAGCCTTATAACCTATATAATGTAGTTAAGTATATGGAGGGCTTTTTTATGTTTATACGTGTCATCCCCAATAATAAGGGAGCTAAAAACAC
>JAFWEW010000027.1 GCA_017512725.1 Solobacterium sp. | reverse complement strand
TTCCTTTGTTGTTGGGAACTACTTTAACAAACATATAGGTCTCCTTTCCTATACTACATTATTACCTATATATTCGCTTTTTGAAGCCGTATATCATCAAATTCCTATACTACGCTCTTCTGGATTGGATGGGATTTCAAATAAAAAAAGGCGTATTCCCATTCTATTTGGGTTTACGCCATTGACCGCATAGATATGCGGCTTCTATCGTGAGCGCTAAGGGACTCGAACCCATGACCCCTTCCACGTCAAGGAAGTGCTCTCCCAACTGAGCTAAGCACTCATGTGCTTAGTTATATTAGCACAAGTGGTATCGATTGAAAAGCAGAATTTTTACGTGAATGTTTGCGGTCATGGTAATTCCGTGCGTTTTTCTCTCAGAAAAGCGAGCAGCTCTTTCTTTGTTATTCCCGGTTCATCATGTCCTTTCAGATATGTCTCAAAGTCCGTGGCATCCAGATAATCAATGAAAGCAGAAAGCTTTTCCCTGTCATACTGACTGTTGTTGTCGTAATAATCCTCATAATGGGCATCACCGCCAATCAGTATTTTTTCTTCCGGAACATAGATAAATACTGCATCTCTGGTATGAGGAGAATCCCGGTGTTCTGCAATACAGGTAATATCTCCAAGATCAAACGTCATTTTTCCGATAAACGTAATATCAGGCCGTTTCACACAGATTCTGCTGATATCCGGATACTGTTTCTTCATACATTCATATGTAAACTGGATATCCTCTCCGGTTTCCAGCCGTCTTCTCATTGCCTCTTCCGTCCATTCCCAGCCGGAAACCCGTTCCAGTATCTGATCGGTCTCCACAGAAGACAGTACCGGACAGCGTGACGCATGTACTCCAAACGTATGGTCCCAGTGCCAGTGCGTCAGAATCATAAGTACTGGAAGCGGCAACGATTCCTCACTCAGCTTCGTCAGGAACCGCTCATAGTTTTCCTTGGAATTCCCTGCATCAATCTGTAAGGAATAACGGCTTCCGCGGATATAGTATACAAACGGCTGATCCGTCTCCGGATCCGCATCCATGCAGTAGATATGTTCCGTAATCTGTTTCATGTCTGCATTATACTGCTGAACCAAAGGAAACGCAGTGAATCCCTGCCTCCAGACGCACCTGTTCGATTTGTTCTTTTCACAAAATTGATTTGTTTATAATAGATGCAGAACTAAAGAGAGGGTTCTTTTATGCACAGATTTATTATGAAATTCTTAACTGCTTTACTATGTCTTTTACTGGCACCAGGCTATACCGTCCTTCCATTGCTGGCAGAAGACGAAAACCCAGGAGACGGGTATACCCTGAAAGAGGTAGTCATTCTCAGCAGGCACAATATCCGGGCTCCGCTGTCCAATGAAGGCTCCGTTCTTGCAAAATCAACACCTTACACCTGGTTTGAATGGTCCAGTGCTGCCAGTGAACTGTCTTTACGCGGCGGTGTGCTGGAAACCGAGATGGGGCAGTATTTCCGCAAATGGGTCGTCAGCGAAGACCTGATGACTGAAAACTATCATCCGGAAGAAAACGAGGTACGTTTTTATGCCAACGCAAAACAGCGTACGATCGCA
Source organism: Solobacterium sp. (assembly GCA_017512725.1). Taxonomy (GTDB): domain Bacteria; phylum Bacillota_I; class Bacilli_A; order Erysipelotrichales; family Erysipelotrichaceae; genus Bulleidia. Next base: position 41,718 of record JAFWEW010000027.1, on the reverse strand, counting down.
ACTGCACAGTATTTTTCCAGCGGGTTCCTTCCGGTGGCGAACGTCAGAATCGAAACGAACCAGGAATATGACAAAATGGATCCAGTTTTTACTCCGCAGCTTACATTTGTGAATGATGCTTATCGGAAAGATGCTGAAGAAGAGATGCGGAAACTGATTCCGGATTTCAGCAAACAGTATGCCCTTCTTACCGAAGTAACCGACTACAAGAATTCGGAAGGATATAAAAACGGAGAGTTAAGTGACCTGGTAAACGGAGACACCGAATTCATTCTGGAAGAAAATGCAGAACCGGGCATGAAAGGTTCTCTTAAGACTGCCACTTCCATCGCTGATGCACTTGTACTTCAGTATTATGAAGAACCTGACGCAAAAAAAGCCGCATTCGATCATGATCTTTCAATTGAAGACTGGCAGGCAATCTCCAGCATAAAGGATATCTATGGCGATATTCTCTTTACCGCTCCGTTAATCTCTACTAATATTGCCAATCCGCTTCTGAAAGAAATCGATTCCGAACTGGAACGCAATGACCGAAAATTCACGTTCCTCTGCGGTCACGACTCCAATATTGCCAGCGTTCTTGCCGCACTTGGAATCACAGACTATTCATTAGATAATGCAATCGAAAGCAAAACACCAATCGGTTCCAAGGTAGTTTTTGAGAAATGGGCAGATTCCGCCGGAACGGAATATATTCGTGTGCGTCTGGTTTATCAGAGTGTTGAACAGCTGCGTTCCACGCCGCTGCTGACACTGGAGAATCCGCCGATGTCGTATGTATTCCAGTTTGATGAACTGACCCCGAATCAGGACGGCCTTTATTCTATGAAAGATTTTGATGCATTTCTTGATGAAAAAATCGCTTCTTACGATAAACTGAAAAAAGAATACGGTATATCTTCTTCTGTCCCGAATACCGGTGTAGAGTAATCAGAAAGAGGCAGTTATTCATGAGTTTTTCCTATAACAATATCGAAATCGAAATTGACTTTAACCGGTCTGAAAGTGAAGCTCATCTCGAAGCGGATCTGAAAACCGTTGTGGATTACGGGATAGACCGACTGATCCGGGAACGATACATCCCCTGGCTTAAGAATGAACAGTTTTCGGACAAAGAGGATGAGCGGATCTTTGAAGGACTGAAGATGACCGGCATTCTATATTCGTACGGAAGAATTATCGCAAAGTATTCTCCAACCGGAGCGGATGATTTCTTCGGTCAGTTTGAATTCGATTTTGAAAGCTGCAGCGAATATACTGCCGACATGCTGGAAGCAGCAGCCATGCAGGTTTATGTCAAAGACGGAGAAATCGTCCGCGTCAGCGGATTTGATATCTGAGAGCAGAAAAGGAGAACGACAATGAAAAAACTGTTCCGCACCGCCGACCGTTACATACAGACAAGCGACTGGAGACTCTTTTCAGTTATAAAAATCTGCATTCTTGCCGCTGGAGTAATGGCTGGAATACTTGTAAAGCCAAAATACAAAAAGCCGGTATTTCTCAGCGCGCTCGGAATCTTTTCTGTTTCCTATGTACCGCTGATGACCCGGCTCTTCCGTATGCTCAAAAACGAAGACTGATTTAATCTCTCGAAGCTCTTATATTTGAGCAACCCCATCCTTTACTGCGGTATCAGCCGCAGCCTTTGCGACGGTTTTCGCCGCATCCGGATGGAACGAATTAACGATGATGTGATCCTCATCAAGCTCTTCTTCTTTAACCAGAGAAGCGAGTGCTTCCGCTGCTGCGATCATCATATTCTCCGTGATCTCCCGCGCTCTGACATCCAGTGCCCCCCGGAAGATACCCGGGAACACCAGTACATTATTAATCTGGTTCGGATAATCACTTCGGCCGGTGCCAACGATTCTGGCACCTGCTTTTTTTGCGAGATCCGGCATGATTTCCGGAATCGGATTCGCCATTGGGAAGACAATCGCATCGTTTGCCATGGAGCTTACCATTTCTTCACTTACGCAGTTGGCAGCAGAAACGCCGATAAAGAGATCGGCACCGGTCATCGCATCCTTCAGTGTTCCTTCCAGATGTTCCGGATTGGTGCGGGATGCGATTTCACGCTTTGCCTCATTGCGGGCGGTCTTCTCGTTCAGAATTCCTTTACTGTCGCAGATGATGACATTCGTTGCACCATATTCCATCAGCAGATTCGCAATTGCTGTACCGGCAGAGCCTGCACCGTTGATCACGATCTTCAAATCTTCAATCCTTTTATTTACGATCTTCAGGGAATTGATCAGCGCCGCCAGGAGTACGATCGCTGTTCCGTGCTGATCATCGTGAAAAACCGGAATGCTCAGACGCTTTTTCAGCTCCCGTTCAATTTCAAAGCAGCGGGGTGCTGCAATATCTTCGAGATTAATGCCGCCAAATGACGGAGCAATCCGAACGACTGTTTCGATGATTTCATTGGTATCCTTTGTATCAAGGCAGATTGGAAACGCATCCACATTTCCAAACTGTTTAAAGAGCACTGCTTTGCCTTCCATAACCGGAAGTCCTGCCTCAGGTCCGATGTCACCAAGACCAAGTACTGCCGTACCGTCTGTTACAACCGCAACCATATTGCCCTTATTGGTATACCGATACACTTCTTCCTTGTTCGAAGCGATCTTTCGGCAGGGTTCTGCAACACCTGGAGTGTAGGCAATACTCAGATCATCTTTGTTCTCCAGTTTTGCCTTGGGTGTTACTTCAATCTTTCCCTGATGTTCTTCATGAAACTTCAGTGCCAGTTCATCATAGTTCATAGTGTTTTCAACCTCACCGTTAGATTGTAGTATAAGAATTCCGGTTTTCAAAATCCGTTTATCAGTGTATATTTTCAAGGTATTTATGAAGAGAGAACTTACCCGCGTTCAGAAAATTGAACAAAGCCTGATCCGAAAATACCGAAAAGAACTCTGGGCTCCGTTTCTGAATGCCATAACAACCTACGAACTGATTCAGCCAAATGACCGCATTGCGGTTTGCATCTCCGGCGGCAAGGATTCTATGTGCATGGCAAAGCTGTTTCAGGAGCTTGAACGCCGCACGGAATTCCCTTTTGAAGTGGTGTATCTGGTCATGAATCCCGGATATAACGAGGAAAACCGGATCCGTATTGAGGAAAACGCGAAGCTGCTTGAAATCCCGATTCAGGTATTTGAAACCAATATTTTTCAGGTCGCCAATCATGCTGGCCACCATCCGTGCTACCTTTGTGCGAGGATGCGCAGAGGACATCTTTACAATCAGGCAAAAGCGCTTGGCTGCAATAAAATCGCCCTTGGCCATCATTTGAACGATGTAATCGAAACCGCTCTGGTATCCATGATGTATGCCAGCAAGCTGGAGACCCTGATTCCAAAGGTGCACAGCACAAACTTTGAAGGCATGGAACTGATCCGTCCCATGTACTGTATTAAAGAGGAAGCGATCCGGAACTGGTGCCGGTACAATGATCTTCAGTTCATTCAATGTGCCTGCAGATTTACGGAAGGAATCTCAGACGGCCATGTCAGCTCCAAGCGTCAGGAAGTCAAGGAACTGATTGCCGCATTAAAAAAAGATAATCCCAATGTGGAAGGGAATATCTTTCGTGCCCTGCATGCCGTACAGCTGAATACGTTCCCAGGCTATAAACACGATGGGATCCTGCACAGCTTTCTGGAAACCTATGACGATCACTCGGAATAATCCTGAGTGATCTTTTCTTTGATCTCAGGAAGAATGTCATCCTCCTCACCGAATACCTTAACGTAGCCATGAAGAGAATCCGCTTTCGTTACGAGCGCTCGGCTGTGTCTGCTGACAAAGATCTGTGCCCGGTATCTTCCGTTTTTCGCCTCCTGGATCAGATTCGCACCGGCAGAGTTTCCGTCAAATGCGATCAGTGTAGAAGGTCTGCGCTTGAAGATCTCATATGCAAAGCTTTTATATAATCCCATGCCGGTCGGATCGATCGACACCACAACGCTGACTCTGCTTTCAATCAGTTTGTTCCGCTCATACGCACTGATTACCGTCGGAACGATGGCAATCACCGTAAATCGGTCCTTGCATTTTTCCGCAAGGTATTTCTCATAGCCGTTCAGCTTGTCCCCTATCACAAAACAGACTTCGGACGGATCCATCTCCTCACAGAGACGGTCGATCAGTTCCAGACAGGACGCTCTCACCTTCGTGGAACGGCTGTCATTGTTAAAACTGCCGCCGGCAATAATAATCGGATATTTATCCTGCGGGAATTCTACGATCTGTTTTTTCAGTTCCGCAGTGGACTCATGTTTGAGGGAAGAACTCAGCAGCACGCCATAATCCATCCGCATGGATTCAATTCTGCTGTTATAGAATTCCTCAACATCCTTCTTCCCGGCTTCTTTCGCAAAGATTCGTTTTTTCGCTGCGAACGCCTCCATTCCGGACCGGATGACTTCTTCCTCTTCCTTCCGCATCATCTGCATCTCTTCCTCACTGAGATTCAGCATTTTCTCAAGGGAGAGCTGTTCATCAACGGAATTCGTTCCATACAAGGCTCCTCCGTCGGTTCCCTGCACACAGTAAATCCCTTCCGAAAGGTATTGTTTCAGCGGGTGTTTCTTCAGCGAGTTCAGATTATTCAGCCGGACATTGGAAGTAATCTGAAATTCCAGAACAACTTTATTGTCAATGATATCCCGGATCAGCTTTTTTCCCTTTTTGCTGGAGAGATTGGCTGTATAAAGACCATGCCCGATCCGGACCTGCGGCATTCCCTGTCCTTCCTTCAGACCGCTTTTGATGCATTCGATCGCATTGGCAACGTTATCCCTGAGACTGTCATTTTCGCCCGCATGGATACGGATCACAAACGACGGAACTTCGACAGCTACCGCAGTCAGTTCATGAATAAACGGCTTCATCTCTCGAATATCATTGATCTCTTCGCCGACAATATCACTGCCGGCCACATATGGATCGGAAGCAATTGCCCGGATCACCTGCAGGTTTTCCTTCAGGTAGTCTGCAGCTGTCACCTTATCGCGGACAATGGTCAGCGGAATCCGGCGCACTGCCGCAAGGAAACGGATCATCACTCCGGTTTCCTTCGTAATTGCCGGCATGACTTCATGAACTTCCTTGAGCATATGGGCAGCGCCTTCGCTTTTTACAAGTGTTGTATCGGAAATCTCCGCATAGGTTATGCCGCAGGACTGATAAGAACGCGCGATCCAAAGAAGCTTGTTTTGGAAAAGCGAATTATGCTTATATACCGGATGTCTGGAATCCTTTATCATCTGCTTCAGAACAGAAATAATATCGGAGTCCTGAATGCGTTCAATATGCTCCAGCGGATAAACATCCTCGGATGCGGTTCCCTTTGTGAAAACATACCGGTAAAGATAGACTTTTTCCAGATTGGAAAAGACCGCCTGCCCGTCTTTCATCACGGCAAGTGAAACCCGGATCTTTGCGATGTTGTATTCGCAGTCTTTTGGATTTCCCAAGATCAGATCCGCAAAGTTGATAAACGTATTGTCATCGATCTTGCGGTTGAGATACTTTCCGCTCAGCTTACTGTCCGCAAACCGTTCTTCTGTCTTCTTACGCTGCGTTACCAGTTTCTTCATCTGTGATTCCGTAAGCCTGAGATTCAGCTTGCGGACATAATAAAGCGGATAGCGGATCTGATGGAATATTCCAAGTGCGATCAGAATATCCGGTGCCAGATTCGCATTCATATGGGTATGCAGATCAGAACGGAACTTCAGTTCTGTTTTGATAAAGGTCTTGACGATCGTCTGTTTAATGTCCAGAGCGTAATGTTTCGTCTGTGACATCAGTGTTTTGGAAATCGACGGAATTGCCGCCTTCATTTCAACCGTTCCGTCCGGATAGATATTGGCCACCTTGGTATTGCCCATCCGGAACACATACACAAGACGATTGTAGGTATCGTAATAGCTCGGCACCTGTCCGCTGATATACAGCATCTCATTCTCATCTTTCTTCAGCGGAAGGTCGCAGAGTTTTGCGAGATTCCGGATCAGGTTTCCAGTTCCGTGATTCGGAGTGCGAAGTGTATAAAAAAGCTTCTCATCCTGCAGGAAGAGATCAACAATAATGTCTTTTTCGTTATCAAGATAGAAGCCGCCAAACTGTTTCATAGGATTTCTGTTTCAAGCATTATAACAAAAAACAGCACCGTATAAGGACGATGCTGCAGAAATCAGATTACTTCAAGCCTGTCATTGAGATGCGCCGTCAGAAACTGTACAAACCCGCATTCGTCTACCGAAGGTGCGGTCGCATAAGCAGCTGCCTTTGCGTCATCCGTGCCGTTCTCCATTGCTACGCCATACCGTACATATTCCAGCATGGCAATATCATTGGAAGTATCGCCAAATGCCATCATCTCATTTGGAGTGATCTGCATCACGGATCCAATGATGCGGATGCCGACATCCTTCGCAAGCAGCGGATCTGTCAGTTCAAACAGATCTGCTGCTGTCTTATATCCCGTAAATCGTGGATCCGGATGGTCTTTTGCAAACTGCTCAACCGTTTCCATATCTTCCGGCGGGACGATAAACATTTCCTTAAGCTCCGGCTTAACCGTCATTGCCCGGATATCGCCTTCGACACACTGAACGCCGATCCGCCTGGCGACTTCCTTTGTCTCTTTGGTAATGCGGGAGACATACAGCGTCATGCCGTCATAAAGAGTGGGTATGAGATTCAGCGGTGCATACAGATCAATAATCTCTTTCAGCACATCTGCAGAAAGCGCATATGCTTCCCTTCGCTTTCCGCTGGAAATTTCCAGCACTTCACCGCCGTTGGAACCGATGATGTAGTCACTGACGGTATCGAGTCCCCAGCCGTTCAGAAGCGGCAGCACGGAATCGATTGGCCTTCCGCTGCAGACCACAAATTTCACACCCTGACTGCGGTAATGCGATATAACTTCCGGTATTCTCCTGTCACACTGGTTATGACGGTCAATGATCGTTCCGTCGAGATCACTCGCAATCAGACGGATCATGCGGGAACCTTCTCTTTTTCAGCAACCGGAATATTGGTCAGTGTTCTTCCCAGCAGTTCAAAGATTTCGCCTTTTCTGGCCTCCATATCCTGGTAGCCAAGTTCATAGAGTTCCTCACACTTCTGCGGATCTCCCTTCCAGCGGCTTACCTTGATGGTTCTGGACGGATAAATCATTACCGCCCGGTTCTTTTCAATCAGATCATTGATGATGCTGATCTGATCATAGTAATTCAGATGTCGGACCTTGTAGTCTTCCAGAACACTCGGGTAATCCCGGTAAATGATGCGCATCAGGAATTTCACAAACGGTGACGCCGGACCTCGTACATAATCCTTCGGTTTGGTCGTTACAATCAGGGTCTTTGTACACCCCCGCTCAATTGCCTGCTCAATCGGAATCATCTTGGTAATACCGCCGTCAAGCAGCCGGTGTCCCTTGAAGTCAACGATCGGTGCAGCGACCGGAAGCGAACAGGTTGCACGCAGCAGTTCCATATCCTCATCGAGATCCTCGGTATTGAAGTAGATTGTCTTTCCCAGTTCCAGATCATAGCAGCCGATTTCAAATTCCGGCTTTTCTTCCTTCAGCCGTTCAAATGAATAATGTTCCTGGTCGATCAGCACGTTATAAAATAAATGCTTGTACGCAACATAATAGCCTTCCGAAAAGAGTGCCTTAATGCCTACGACATTATCCGCACATGCATATTTGCAGGCGATCTTATGAAGCATTTCCTTATCCTTCATCAGATAAACTGCCATGTATACTGCACCGCTGGAAATCCCGACATTATAGTCAAATGTGATTCCCTGATCGATCAGCCAGGCCATTGCCCCGGCTGTATAAGCACCGCGGACCCCTCCGCCGTCCAGTACCAGTCCAATCTTTTCCATCTGAAACTACTCCTCTTTATTTTCTTCTGCCGTCTTTTCTGCAGCTTCCGCAGGCAGAGAGAGAATCTGACTGCTCAGCTTTTCCTTTGCTTTCTGGATATATGCCTGACGGATCATTTCATAGAACTCCGGCACTCTGCCTTCGCTCAGCAGCCGGTGCGGGCATACCTTATCCATAAAGTCTGCGTGAAGATGCACATCTTCAACGCTCAAATCATATGTCACAAGCAGTTCTGCCGCAAGAGCGGCAGTATTCCGAAGCGTCCGGTCAAAATCGTTGGTCAGATTAACACACATCTCAATGCCAATGCCGTTCAGATTTCCGCCGGGTGATGTACGGTTGTCCCCCGCATTCCAGCTGATTTCATTATCCGGAATATTATGGTAAATGCTGTGGTCATCAACCGTATAATGCCAGCCTGTAATATCGCTCGTGTCATTCACCAGCAGGGAATTATGTGCGCCCGAGTCCGCACTGGAACTGCGGTTATCCGTTTCGTGAATGGTCAGATACCAGATTTCACGCACCTCACCCGGTCTGCGGGAGCCATCCCACGGGATATGCGAATGAATGATTTCAATTCCGCCGGCGGAAGGCAGTTCAACGTTATTTACCCAGTACGGAGGAACAGACAGTTCTTCCTCCGAATCGATGGTTTCCACCGGATCTGCCACCGCTTCCCCTGCTTCTGCATCCTGGTTCCGCAGGATCATTGCGGCCACAGTCAAACCAGCGATCATCGTCAGAAGGACCGCCAGTACTATAATAACGATTCGTTTTTCTTTCTTCAGTTCCATAAGTTAAAACAGCGGAGCAACCAGTGCCATAATAGCCCGATACAGCCGAACGGCCGGATGGGTTTCCATGCACTCCTCCAGTGTAATCTCCTTTGCGTCTTTCAGCCCGTTTTCAAAACTGAGCCGCATCGTTTCTGCCAGTTTGGGATTGCGCATCAGTACTGCATCTTCAAACTGCAGATAATAACTTCGATAATCCGTATTGATCGTACCGACCAAACACATCGTATCATCTGCAACCACATTTTTGCGATGATTGAATCCGGGAATATATTCATAAATCCGGACACCCGACGCTATCAGTTTACGGTAATTTGAACGGGTAATCTGGAATACAATCTGCTTGTCCGGCACATGCGGCGTCATAATCCGTACATCCGTTCCATTACGTGCCGCCAGACATAAGGCACTGATCATGTTGCTGTTCACTACAAGATACGGCGTATCAAGATAAACATACTTTCTGGCGCTGCTTACGAGGTTTAAATGCATATTGAGACCCGCGTCAATCTCATCGGTCGGAGTATCACTGAACGGCTGGAACCAGCAGCCAGGCTGATGCTTTACCTCATGGCGCAGGATATACCGCGTATAGTCAATTTCCTTTTCATCCCGGCGAAGATAAGAAAACATGCCCAGAAACATAATCGTCATGCTGGTAACCGCATCTCCTTCAATACGCACTGCCGAATCCCGCCAGTAGCCGTATGGGTGAATCGCATTGATGTATTCGTCTGCAATATTGATTCCGCCGGTGAACCCAATCTGATTGTCAATAATGCACAGCTTGCGATGATCCCGGTTGTTCATCTTAATCAGCAGTGCCGGGCGCATCCGATTAAACCGATAGGTCTCAATTCCAAGCTGATTCAGAGTTTTGTCATAATGGCGCGGCATGCGGGTATAGCATCCGAAATCATCATAGATAAGCTTTACCTCAACGCCTTCACTGACTTTCTGCTTCAGGATTTCCAGGATCTGGTTCCACATCGTGCCGCCGGTCTGAATGATGTAGTACTCCAGAAAAATAAACTGTTTCGCCTGTTTCAATGCGTCCAGAAGTGCCGGCAGCAGTTCTTCCCCGCTTTCATAATAGACAACATCGGTATTTCGATAAACCGGATAACCCGAGACGGAAATACCGGCATTAAAGTAATGATAGTCTTCCGGATTTTCCTTCTTCAAAATTTCCACCACATGATCATCCTGTTTCAGAAGATCTTTCAGCCGGGTATCCGCTTCGATCGTTCCTTTGGCAAGACGTTTTGGCATTTTCCGCCCGAAACACAGAAGGAACAGAATACTCCCCAGTACCGGAAGCGCCAGAATCAGAAAAATCCATGCGATCTTGTACTGACTGTCCTCTTCTTTGTTTACAACATATACCGCAAGGAGACGGGCAAGTATTTCAAACAGCGGAATAATACTGTAATAGAGTGCTGTCTGGTAAACCCATATAAAAAGAAGCGATATCTGCAAAAGTACAAGTATCGCCAGAATGACAATTCTGCTGGTCAGGATCTGAATCAGCCGACGCATATTGATATTATACCGCATGTCCCTTCAGGTCGTAACGATAGACACGCTTGATCGTCTCGCCTCTCCGGTACAGCCAGTGATCACTGGGAACGGGTACCGTTTCAAGATACTCTGCTCCAAGACGTTCGATCGTCTTTCGGCTGGCCTCATTGTCCGGGGAACAGGTAATAATCAGCCGGTCCATTCCCTTCTCCTTCGCAATTTCCGCCAGCATCCTGCAGGCTTCATAGGCATAATGATTCCCGCGGAATGGGGAATAAATGTGATAGCCGATATTACCGGCAAAATACAGTTCCAGATTATATCCGACTCTCAGATCACAATAGCCGATACGCTGTCTTCCATTATGTACGTAAATACCATAGAAAAAGGACGGCACGTAGTCGTTGGAACTGTCTGCTTCCCATACCTGTTCTTCCGCCAGATCCACTGCTTCGCCGATGATTCGTTTTTCTTTCGGAAAGAAATAATCGAACAGATTCATCAATTAAATATTACATCTCTTTTCAAAGGCCGGAAAAAAAGCATGTGTCAGTCTGCACATGCCTCAATCAATCCTCTGTAAATCGTGCGGAGTTCCTCTTTTTGAGAATCATCCATCTGAATGTCCGAATCGGATAGTACAAATCCATCGACCAGGGAAAGATGGTGTCCGACGATCTCTCCGTCTTTCACCGCGATCACTTCCGGAATCTGGAAGGTCGGCTCTCCTTCATCGTTAGTTTCAAAAATGGAACTGATGTAACCGCACAGTTCGTTATACAGTTCCATGGAAGTTACCGCATCCGATGCGATCGGCTGGTTGGTGTCAATGTAATAAGCCCGGACCCCTTTTTCCTTGAGTACTTCATTCAGAATCGGTATTGCACGGTTGCACCAGGGACAGGTATCACTGCTGTAAACAACGATGCCCGAGCCGCCTTCGGAAAACATCCGAATGCTCTCCTGAAGCGAGATCTCCACAAATGCCGGTTCATCGTCCTCAAGCCACTGATAACCGCTGAGATCTGCCGGGTCATTCAATGCCCGGATATCCACCTGGTTGGTGATTACCGTTTTGGGTGTTTCGGTCTCTGCAGGTGCAGTTTCCGTATTGACTGCGGAGCCTTCCGAAGTCGGTGTGCACCCGACCAGCATCACTGCCGCAACTGCTGCTGTTATCCATCTGTTTTTCATCATGAGTTGTATAATACTCCCATCTGTTTTATGCCGCAAGCCTTCTGCTAACGCAGTTTTTCAACCTCACTGGTTTCATACAGCTTCATGACCTTTTCTCTTGTCGCAAATCCTTTTGAATAGGCAGTCGCTTCACTGCAGCAGCATCCGAACCGGAACGCGTCAACGGTATCCAGAGAACTGAGAGAACTCATCAGGAAGCCGCCGACTAATGCGTCTCCTGTACCGATCATACTGACCGCACGGTCGTGATTTGTCATTTTTGAATAATAAACACCCTTTTCACTGGCGTAATACGCTTCCCGGCCTCCGTTTGTTGTACAGAGGACATTGGAAGTGCCTGCCTGATGGATCGCAAGCATCGCATCGATCAGTTCGTCTTTGCTCAGCACTTTCCCGGCATGCCGGTTTTCATAGACATCCCTTGTCTTTACGAGAAACGGATGATACTGCTGTACCGCTTCCAGAACTCTGCGGTTCGTATCAAGACAGACCCGTACACCATCATTCATCAGCCGTTCCAGCATCGCTGTAACATATTCCATCAGATAATCCTGACAGCCGCCGCCCAGAACAAAATAATCACCCTCATCCAGACGATTGGTCTTGAGCATCAGGTTTTCCATATCGCTGTTTGTGACATACGGTCCGGCCGCATTCAGTTCTGTTTCATTCTTTCCATCTTCAAATTTCACATTAATGCGGGTATGCCCGTCGATATAAGTGAAGTTGGGCTGAATATATGAATACTTTTCCAGAAGCTGAATGTAGAAATCCTTTGTAAAGCCTCCGACAAATCCTGTTGCCCGGCTTGGTACCTGAAGATTGTTCAGTACGATGGATACATTGATTCCTTTTCCGCCGGCCTCATAGTATTCGAGATCACTCCGGATCGTTTCACCCGCCTGCAGCGGATGCGTTGTCTCCATGTAGTAATCAAGAGACGGATTTAATGTGCATGTGATAATCATTCTGCTTCCTCCGCTGTCAGTTCAGCAATCTTTCTTATCAGCCGGGAAGTATCTTCCAGCTCTTCGATAACGCAGTACTCATGCGGTCCATGAAAATTACCGCCTCCATTTCCGATGTTCGGACACGGCAGTCCCATGAATGAAATATGAGAGCCGTCGGTACCTCCGCGGATCGGAACATTCATTGGCTCATAGCCGATGGCTTTCAGTGCTTTTTCTGCCAGAAGCGAAACTTCCGGATGATCCTTCAGCGCTTCTTTCATATTCCGGTAGGTTTCCTGGAATGTGATTTTTACCGTCCCCTCGCCATAACGGCCGTTAAGCAGTGCGGCGGTCTCTTCCATGATCCGGTGATATTTCTCAAGCAGGGAAATATCATGGTCCCGCAGAATATAATCCAGTGAAGCCTGCGAAATTTCTCCCTGAATCTTCTGCAGGCTGATGAAGCCTTCTCTTCCTTCCGTATGTGCCGGCGTCAGATAATCCGGCAGCAGTCCTGCAAATTCTGCCGCAACAAGCGCCGCATTGACCAGCTTTCCCTTGGCAGACCCGGGATGAACTGCAACACCAGTCACTTCAACATGTGCTGCATCTCCGTTAAATGTTTCATCCGAATAGACATCCAGCCGGTCACCATCTACCGTAAAGGCAAAATCCGCCTTCATCCTGGCAGGGTCAAAAAACATCGCACCTTCGCCGATCTCTTCGTCCGGTGTAAAGGCAACGGCGATCGTTCCATGCTTCATTTCCGGATGGTCCCGATAATAACTCAGGGTCTCCATGACTGCCGCAATTCCCGCCTTGTCATCCGCACCCAGAAGACTGGTTCCGTCTGTGACAATCAATGATTTTCCAGCATATCGCTTCAGATCCGGAAAATCACTTACTTTTGTGATCAGTCCGTTTGCATGAACGATATCCGTTCCATCATAGTTCTCAATGATCTGGGGATTGACTCCGCTGCCGTTGAAGTCAGGTGCAGTATCCATATGCGCAATAAAACCGGCCGTTCTGCACGGCTTGTCCAGATTGGATTCCAGGTGCGCATACACATAACAGTTTTCATCTACAGATGCATCCTTAAGTCCGAGTTCCTTCAGTTCTTCCACAAGCAGTTCTGCAAGCTGAAACTGCTTTTTGGAAGACGGATGGGTACCGGAAGAAGGATCGGACTGTGTATCAAAGCGGCAATACCGCATCAGCCGTTCAGCAGTACTCATGGTTAAGTCCCCCTTTTAAATCACTCTCAGCTTCATCTCCGAAAACTCGCAGTCAAAATAGGAATTCCCCGGACTGCAGGCATATACACCTGCAATCACCGGTTCCGCGCTGGAGGCGAAATGAAGCCATCGCATGTCGGAGTATTTTTCTCCGTTAAAACTGTACTGGAAGCGGGCATTCCCGTTCCAGAATAAAACTCTGAAATACATCCACCGGATCCCGCTGCCGAGTTCCCTGCAGCTGCGGTCCCCGTATCCATGAGAATAGACCGTACAGGCAAGATCCAGAGAATCCTGTTTGGATTCGATGCCTGCCTTTGCCCAGTGAAGATTGTTCCGTTTGAGCAGGATCCCGCATTCATCTTCGATTCCCCGGAACCCGTAATCCACGCGTACGGTAAAGCCGAAATTCATCTGTGGATCCAGCAGCATCCCATATGCATTGGTCGAGTCAAAGGAAAGCGAATGAAAACTCGTATGCGGTTCTGTTTCCAGAACCAGACGGTTTTCCTTGAACATATACATGGACGGCATACGCATCCAGTGCAGTGACGATGGATCCAGCCACTCACTCATCAATACATCTCCACGTGAACAATACGGCCGATCTTCCTCAGATCATCTGCCATTTCATTGATCAGCGCAATCTTGGCGTTCAGGCTGATCGGCGAATAGTCAATCGCTGAATGCGCCGGATTGTCACTGAGGCCTACCATGAAGGTAATACCGCTGGAAAGCAGCAGCACCCGTACCAGACAGGATGCGCCGTCTTCTTCTTTCGACAGTTCCAGCTCTTCTTCATAATTTGTATCTTCGGCAGCACGTCTAAGGTACCTCGAAACCTTCTGAAGCGTCAGAACACCTTCCGTAACAAGATCGATGCCGTCAATAAAACCTTTCGGCGGAACATCGGATGTCATATTCAGAATACTGTCGGTCGTGATCTCCTTGCCGGTGACACGGGAAACGATATTACTGGTTGTTCCTCCGCAGCATACTTTTTTCCCGCTCGCCGCCAGCAGTCGTTTTACAACCTTCTCATCATCTTCTTTCTGAGAAGGCGGTCCGACCATGATCCGGGTTTCGGAATATGGAATGATATTCAGGCAGGCTACCGTAGAGTCATCTCCCGGCTTGCCGCCGTAAAGATAGTCGACATTGGTCAGAAGGATCCGGGTGATTTCACGGGCATTGTCTTCCTGCTTGATGGAATCTTCCAGGAATTTCGTGACTTCACTGTGACCCCATCCAAAATTCAGTGTCATGCCGACACCCGCATGGAGAACGCCATCCGAGAACGTCACAAAACGGTCTCCCGGCTGAACCAGAAGATTCGTAATATAGATATTCCTTCCGTTGATTTCCTCGCACTGCCGCTCATGTTCAAGCGCCTTGCCGTCTCTGAGAATAATACAGGCAGGATTATCAAACTCTGCAATATATGCAGCGCCGTCGTAATAGATCTGTACAATCGTAAAGGTTGAATAGGCTACGCCCCGCTCCGAACATACCGGAAGCGTATCTGCGATTGTCTCTACCGCATCGGACAGCAGCATTCCCGAAAAGATCATCTCGCTGAGAATCGTACTGGTCAGTGTGGAAAGAATATTTGCCTTTACACCGCTTCCCAGTCCGTCCGCAAGCACCATTACCATACAGTCGTCACTTCTGCGGATCTGCACACGGTCACCGCAGAGTTCTTCCCCGTAATGGTTCAGAGAACGCCAGTATGCATCGATATAAATCTTCTCATCCATTGTCGTCCTCATCCATGGCACGTTTCAGATTCGTCAGAGCCACCTTGGACTTTGCGGTTGTCTCGCCAAGCAGGCTGGCAATCTCCTGAACGGTGCGCATCTGTTCATCAATGACTGCTGAGGTGACATCGATCGTACGCTCACGCATGATCCGCAGTTTCTCTTCACGATTGCTTTCATCGGTACGGTCCATCAGAATCACAACATACAGCTCCTGATTCTCGACATTTACGATCGCATGGTCAAGCAGCTTCTTGTAGTTTTCGTAGTAAACACGGATGTACTCGGTCTTCCGGCCGCACATGCGCACAAGACGTTCCAGAGCATCGTCCGGAAGCACAGACAGAATCGGCATTCCGGTCGGATTGACCATATCCAGATCCAGCATCTTGCGTGCAGACGGATTCATTTCGCGCACATTCAGATTCTTGTCAAAGACAATGATGCCGTTCGGCGTATTTTCAATGACGACATTGGAGAGCGATTCAGCCCGTTCCAGTGCCTCCGGCAGACAGATCCGCGGATCCGCCTTTCCGTCAAGCACCGCAATTGCCTTAAGACGGCAGGTCTCATATCCGCAGGCACCGCAGTCATGAATCTTCTCCGGCGCGGTCTTGCCCATGGCAACCATCTGCGCCTGAATTTCTTCTTCCGTATGACGCGGTCTCCAGATATCTTCCGGCTTCCATTCTGCCGATAGATCCAGCGGAAGCTCTCCACCGGAAATCTTGGCATTCATATCGACATTCTCACGAATCACGCTCTGTCCAAGCCATTCATTGTGTTTGAAGTGCGAGAGCAGTGGACCGCCGATACAGGAACCGATACAGGCAGACATCTCAAAGAAATAGCCTTTCAGTGTGCCTTCCTTCATGGCATCCAGTACTTTTTCGATCCGGTCAATTCCTTCAACATCGACATATTTGTAATTTCGGTTGTCATGCTCAATGCAGTTCAAAATACCGCCCGGAGTCGGATAGAGCCGGGCAATGGAACCTTCAAAATCCTTCCAGTCGGCTTTTTCCGTTTCTTTCAGACTTCCGGAAATCCACTGCAGCAGTTCATCCATGCCGATGCAGGCATCAATCGCACCCGCGAACCGTTCATCGCGGATCTCCCGGAACTTGGCAATGCACGGTGAAAGGAAGACCACCTTGGCTTCCGGGTGTTCTTTCTTGATCAGACGGCCATGGGCGATCATCGGTGAAACGACCGGGGCCATGAACGGCGTCAGTTCGCCATATTGTTTTTCGATCAGGGAATTAACCGCAGGACAGCAGGTCGTAATGATGTTTTCCATCTTTCCCTCATCGATCAGATTCTTAAATGCCTTTGTGACAAGCTTTGCGCCTTCCGCTGTTTCCCGGACTTCGGAAAATCCGCGTCCTTCAAGAATCTTTGCCAGAGATTCAAACTGGGGCCACACTGCAACAAAACTCGGGGCAGTACTGATGATCACCTGCTGGTGCTGGTTCAGCCATTCCTTCACCCGGTCGAGATCGGTAATAACCGCTTTTGCGTCATGCGGACACACACTGTAGCATCTTCCGCAGAGAATGCATTCTTCCTCTACGATCGTCGGCTGGTTTTTGAGATAGGTCATTGCGTTGGTCGGGCATGCCCGAACGCATCTCAGACAGTTATGACAGTGAGACGGCTCCAGCCGGATATACTCATTCGGCTTCATGAAAGGATCTTGGAGAGCTCACGGTTGAGCACTTCCTTCGCATTCTGAGCAGTTACCTGTTCCAGCTGATTGCCGTTGATCCGGATACCAAGACCCAGATGGTTCTGGCAGGCCTTCATGCAGAAGGAACCCTTGACTGCAATCTTATCTTCCCAGTGCTTTTCCTTGATCAGTTCGTTGAGATCGTTGACGATCTGGCTGCTTCCTTTTACGTAGCATGCGCTTCCGATGCAGATTTCCACATTAACCATAATTATTCTCCTTAAAGGTTCTCCTGACTTACTCTTTATGTGTTCCTACTTCCATGTTGACGCCGTCAAACTGGAAGATTTCAAGCGACTTCTGAATAGTCTTATTGTCACTTGTCATGTTTTCTTTTGCCATGCGGCCCTTTACGGATACCGCATCTGAAATGCATGCCGGTCCGGCGATACAGCCGCCCGGGCAGCACATGCCTTCGAGAATATCAAAGGTGAACTTCCCGGCCTGCATGATCTGAAGCTGTTTCTTGCATTCCATCGCACCATTGGCCATGAACGCAGTATACGGTCCGTCTTCGTGTTCCTTCGCCGCTTCTGCCACTGCCTGGGCAACACCGCTGCTGAAGGCGAAGTTTCTTCCGTAAACGGAAGGATACTCTTCTTCGGTTGCCTCAACTTCTTCCGGATTGATTCCCTGGGAAATGAGCATGGCCGCAAGTTCCTCATAGGTCAGTACATAGTCAACGACACTGTAGTCTTCCATCGCCTCCTGCTTCTTGGCAAGGCACGGTCCAATAAAGACAACACCGACATCCGGATGTTCTCTCTTGATCCAGCGTGCGGTAGCTTCCATCGGTGTTACCGTTGTAGATTTGTTTTCGCTGTAAAGCTTCGGGAAATGAATCCGGAGCATGTTTACGAATCCCGGACAGCATGAGGTGGTCATCGGTTTCCCGCTCTTCTTGTGCTCTGCCAGTTCCTGGTATTCAAACTCGGCAACGGCATCTGCACCGATCGCAACTTCCATGCATTTGGTGAAGCCGAGCATCTCAACACTCTTGAGCACCTGAGGCAGGGTTGTATTTTCAAACTGACCCTGGATGGAAGGCGCTACGACGGCATAGACCGGTGTTCCCATCCGGATTGCCTGGATGACAGGCACGACCCAGGAAACATCTTCGATTGCACCAAACGGGCAGGCTCCTTCGCACTGGCCGCAGTTGATACATTTCTTATCATCAATCACTGCGATGTCATTCTCATCCCAGCTGATTGCCTGAACCGGGCAGTGTGCATAGCAGGGACGTTCGGTTACAACAATTGCACTGTACGGGCATGCTCTTGCACAGGCACCGCATTCCTTGCACTTGGTATAGTCAATCTCACTGCGGGTATTTCCAATATGGATTGCCCCGAATCGGCACGCCGCAAGACAGGACTTGGCCATGCACTTACGGCAGTTGTCCGTGACACGGATCTTTTTGATGGAACATCCGTCACAGGCCGCATCAATTACATGAATGATCTGACGATCGTTTGGTTCGATCTCTTCTCTGGCCATCTTGCCCATCGCAAGACGGACCCGCTGTCTCAGTACTTCCCGTTCCTTGTAAACACAGCAGCGATAACGGGGCCCGTCAAGGGATACCAGGTTCTTTGCGTATGCCTGTACTTTGTCTTCGCTGAGGTTTCCTTCGAATGCCTGACGGCAGATATTGACCAGAATATCGAATTTAAACTGCCGCGATTCATGGCTGAACATGTTTGACATATCATTATTCTCCTTTTTCTATCTCCTAATCCGGCTGATTGGTCCGGAAGGAATGCTCATACTGCATTCCATATTCAACTTTTTTCAGGGTTGCCTCATCCGTCAGTTCACGGATGATCAGGCGGGCAAATTCAATTGTCGCTCCCATTCCTCTGCCGGTAATCAGATTTCCATCCTGCACCGCAAGCTCCATCTGATAATTCCCGCCATAGTCTTCCCGGAAGAAGGATGGGAAACAGGTATAATTCCTTCCCTTCAAAATCCCCAGCGTTCCAAGAATCGAAGGTGCTGCACAGATCGCACAGGTCAGCTTCCTTTTTTCCCAGTGGCTCATCAGGGCACCCAGCAGCGGCTTAAAGTTCCCGAGATTCTCGGTACCGGCCTTTCCGCCGGGCAGGATCAGAGCATCATACTCGGAAGCATCGATCTCTTCCCATAACCGGTCTGCAAACATAGTGACCCCATGAGAGGCTTCCACCTTCCGATCATCGGTAATGGAGATCGATTCAATCGGGATCCCTGCTCTTCGCAGCATATCAATTGTGATCAGGGCTTCGCAGTCTTCAAACCCCTTTGCAAGAAAAACAGCGCACTTCATAATGCGTCTCCTTTATTATTAAACAAAATTATAACAAAATCGGGCTGATTCCACTGCCCGATTTCGAAAAGAAGGGCCGCATTCCTTTTGGTCCGCAGTCCTTCTCATTCCTTCTGATCAATATGCAAATTCGCCTTCGAAGGCAAGCTGTGCCCCTCCTGTAAGTGTGACTCTGCCCTCTTCGATCCGTACGGTCATGTCTCCGCCCGGCAGTTTCACCTTGATGTCCGTTCCTTCCCGGCAGTACCCGTTCCGTACTGCCGCAGCCGCGGCTGCACAGGCTCCGGTACCGCAGGCAAGCGTCGCTCCGTTGGAGCGCTCCCACACGCGTACCCGCAGCGTACATGGATCCACGACTCTTACGAATTCCACATTGGTCCGGTCCGGGAAGATCGGCGCATGTTCCAGCAGTCTGCCGTCTTTTTCAAGGTCGATCTGGTCGATCGCATCTGCGAAGATCACACAGTGCGGATTCCCCACCGAAAGACAGGTTATCTTCCAGGAAGAACCTCCGATCTCATAAGGTTCGTTTACGACTTCGGTTCTGTCAAACCGCACCGGAACCAGAGCCGGATCCCAGAGGATGTTTCCCATATCCACCGAAACAGTGCCTACCTTGCCATGCGTGGTATAAACATGGACCTGCCGGATTCCTTCCGCTGTTTCAATATCAATCGTTTCTTTTACCGTAATTCCTCTGTCGTACAGATATTTCGCAGTGCACCGCAGGTTGTTGCCCGCCATCCGGCCTTCGGTTCCGTCCCGGTTGAAACTGCGCATCTTCGCATCCGCACAGTCCGAATGCTCGATCAGAACGATTCCGTCTGCGCCGATTCCGTAATGCGGTGTGCAGAGCGTAACACAGAGCGATTCCGGGCTGGTGATCCGGCCGTCGAAATTCTCAATGAAGATATAGTCATTCCCGCAGTCATGCATTTTGGCAAACGGAATGGTTTCCGTTTTCTTCCGCATATGACTGATATCCACAAGTTCTGTATTGCCGGCATTGAAATGACTTGCCAGCATATCGGTCAGCGCATTTGCGGTATCTGCACTGGTCAGGCACGGAATGCTCAGCATCATCGCTTTCTGATGAAGCGCGGTATAATCTCCCATCGTTTCATCCTTGATCGCACCGGTATAGATAATACAGCTGATCTTTCCTTCTTCCATCAGGGTTACGATCTCATCGCTTTCCGTGGCATTGGAAACCGCTGTCACTTCAATCCCCATGGAGGCGATCGCCTCTGCAGTTCCGGTTGTCGCATACAGTTTGATGCCAAGATCATGCAGTTTCTTGGAAACGTCCAGGATTTCCTGATAATCGTGTGTTTCCACACTGATCAGAATGCCGACATCCGGGTCCCGGTGATCAAAGGTCCGGAACCCTGCCGCAGTAAGTCCTTTGTAAAGAGCTTCCGGCAGTGTTCTTCCGATTCCGAGTACTTCACCGGTCGACTTCATTTCCGGTCCAAGGATCGAATTGACGTCACTCAGCTTTTCAAATGAGAATACCGGAACTTTTACACAGCTATAGGGAGGAACCGGATACAGACCGGTGCCAAACCCCAGTGACTTCAGATCACTTCCAAGCATTACTTTTGACGCGAGGTCTACCATTGGAACCCCGGTCACTTTCGAGATATAGGGCACGGTACGGCTGGCTCTCGGGTTCACTTCAATCACATAAAGCTCTCCCCCAAACAGCAGATACTGAATATTGACAAGACCTCTTGTCTTCATTGCCAGTGCAAGCTGCTCGGATACTGCGATGACCCGCGCCAGATCTCGGTCGTTCAGATTATAGGGAGGATATACCGCAATGGAATCTCCGGAATGAACGCCTGCCCGCTCGATATGTTCCATAATGCCGGGAATCAGAACGCTGATTCCGTCTGAGATGACATCGACTTCCAGTTCAATGCCGGGAAGATACTGATCGATCAGCACCGGGTTCTCAATGCCCTGCGCAAGAATGCGCCCCATGTATTCTTCGGTATCCTCTTTGCCATGAGAAATCGTCATATTCTGTCCGCCGATGACATATGACGGTCTTAACAGAACCGGATAGCCGATGTTCTGAGCCGCTTCCAGCGCTTCTTCCATCGTTGTTACAGCAGTTCCTTTCGGCCTTCTGACATTCAGCTGCTCCAGAAGTTCATCAAACCGTTCCCGGTCTTCCGCCAGATCAATGCTTTCCGCAGAGGTTCCAAGGATCCTTACCCCCTGTTTGTCCAGAAAAGACGTGAGACGGATCGCGGTCTGACCGCCGAAAGCAACTACGACACCCACCGGCCGTTCGATTTTGATGATGTCCATGACATCTTCCGGACAGAGCGGCTCAAAATACAGCCGGTCAGCCGTATCAAAATCTGTTGAAACGGTTTCCGGGTTGTTATTCACGATAACAACATCATAGCCAAGGCTCCGGAGCGTCCAGACACAGTGAACAGAGGAGTAGTCAAACTCGATTCCCTGTCCGATCCGGATCGGTCCAGATCCAAGAACCAGAATGACCTTTCCTTCGTTGCGCGGAATACTGCGGGATTCACATTCCGCATCCGCACTGGAATAAAAGTATGGTGTTTCTGCAGAAAACTCTGCCGCACATGTATCAACCATCTTATAGGAGAAGGAAAACTCCGGAAGCTCCGTCCGGCCGCTGATTCTCATAAGAGCTGCATCCGGATAGCCAAGCCGTTTTCCTTCCAGATAGTCCTCATCACTCATTCCGTTTGCAATCCGCGCTTCATAACGGACGAGACCTGCGATCTTCTCCAGGAACCACTCATCAATCATGGTCAGGGCATGGATTTCCGCTACGGAGACCCCGCTTTTCAGCGCTTCAAATACGGTAAACAGGCGGTGATCATCTTTCCGTTTCAGACGCTCGTTCAGTGGAGCATCATCATCTGTTACATAATTCAGCGTGTCCAGGCCGATTTCTGCACCGCGGACCGCTTTCAAAAGTGCTGCCTCAAAGGAGGAAGCAATCGCCATCACTTCGCCGGTTGCCTTCATCTGCGTACCAAGTTCCCGGCTGGAACCTGCAAACTTGTCAAACGGCCACTTCGGATACTTGACGACCACATAGTCCAGAGCAGGTTCAAAACAGGAACAGGTCTTGCCGGTCACTTCATTGCCGATCTCATCGAGATTGTATCCAAGCGCAATCTTCGTGGTAACCTTGGCAATCGGATATCCGGTCGCCTTGGAAGCCAGAGCACTGGAACGCGAGACACGGGGATTGACCTCGATCACTGCATAATCAAAACTTTCCGGATCCAGAGCCAGCTGTACGTTACAGCCGCCGACAATATTCAGCTCGGTAATGATATCCAGTGATGCTTTCCGCAGCATCTGAAACTCCCGGTCCGCAAGGGTCAGGCAGGGAGAAACAACGATACTGTCCCCGGTATGGATTCCGACCGGATCAACATTTTCCATTGAGCAGACTGCAATCACATTGCCTGCGTGGTCGCGCATCGTCTCAAACTCGATTTCCTTCCATCCGGCAATCGAACGCTCGATCAGGATCTGGGTAATCGGTGAAAGATCCAGGCCGGTTCTTGCGATCTGCTTCAGCGCTTCCGGTGTTTCTGCGATTCCGCCGCCGCTTCCGCCCAGCGTATATGCAGGTCTTACAATCACCGGATAGCCAATCGCTTCCGCTGCTTCCAGCGCTTCTGCTTCGGTATGTGCAATTCCGGAAGCCACAACCGGCTGATGGATCTTCTCCATCGCCTTACGGAACAGATCACGGTCTTCTGCCCTACGGATCGCTTCAATATCGGATCCCAGCATCCGGACACCGTGTTCCGCAAGCCAGTTGTCTTCATTCAGCTGCATCGCCAGGGTAAGCCCGGTCTGTCCGCCCAGTCCTGCAAGCAGACTGTCCGGCTTTTCTTTTTCAATGATCCGTTTTAGTGTTTCCACATTCAGCGGTTCCAGATAGATCTCATCTGCCAGGTGCTTGTCGGTCATGATCGTTGCCGGATTGGAATTTGCCAGAACAACATTGATTCCCTCTGCCTTCAGTACGCTGCATGCCTGTGCACCGGCATAGTCAAATTCCGCTGCCTGTCCGATTACGATCGGCCCGGAACCGATAACCAGTATCTTTTTTATGGAATTATCTCTTGGCATATGAATCCTCCATCAGCTTGATAAAGCGCTGAAACAGGAATTCCGTATCTTTCGGCCCTGCACAGGCTTCCGGATGGAACTGAACGGTAAAGCACTTCTGATCCGGATAATCGATTCCTTCACAGCTTCCGTCATTCGCGTTGACCAGGCGGACTTCCCCTTTGCCTTTCAAAGAATCCGGCTCTACCGCATAACCATGGTTCTGCGTTGTAATATAGGTTCTTCCGTCTTTCCGGTCATGAACCGGCTGATTGGCGCCCCGGTGCCCAAACTTCATCTTGTAGGTCTCTGCGCCAGCCGCCAGAGCAGCCAGCTGATGACCCAAACAGATCCCAAACATCGGTACGGTTCCAAACAGTTTCCGGATTTCCTGTATGACTCCGGTATTTTCAGAAGGGTCTCCCGGACCGTTTGACAGCATGACACCGTCCGGGTTCATGGAGAGAATCGTTTCCGCTGTCGTATCATACGGCACTGCCGTCACCGAACAGCCCCGTTCATTCAGTTCTCGGATGATATTCCGTTTTGCGCCGAAATCCATCAGTACGACATGGAACCGTTCCTGCGCACACGGAAAAAACTGCACCGAGCTGCAGCTGACTGCCGCCAGGGCATTCTGCACTGCAAAACTGCGGATGGTTTCTTCGTCAATTGGCAGACTGTGCGTGATGCATGCGTTGATGACGCCGTGCTCGCGGATCCGGCGGGTCAGAGCCCGCGTATCGATCCCGTAAATGCCCGGAATTCCGCGCTCCTTCAAAAATGCGTCGAGCGTCGTTTCCGAGCGGAAATTGGATGGTGTTTCACAGTACTCCCGCACTACATATCCTTTCAGCGCACAATCTCCCTCAAAATCTGAGGGAATCACACCATAATTTCCGATCAGCGGAAAGGTCTGGATCACGATCTGGCCGTAATAACTCGGGTCTGTCAGCGTCTCGATATAACCGCACATATTGGTTGTAAATACCAGTTCCCCGACACAGGAAGAATCAGCTCCAAACGAAAAGCCTTCCAGTACACTTCCGTCCGCCAGAACCAGATATGCCTTCTTCCGACTCATAAGATCGCTGCCATAACCGCCTTGATCGTATGCATACGATTTTCCGCTTCATCAAAGACAAGCGACTGCGGTCCTTCAAATACGTCATCAGTGACTTCCAGGGCATTCATCCTATACTTCTCCCCGACCTGTTTTCCGATTTCGGTGCGCAGATCATGATAGGACGGAAGACAGTGCAGAAAAACAGCCTGTTCACCTGCCGTTTTCATCAGCTGTGCATTGACCTGATACGGCTTCATGAGATTGATGCGCTCCGCCCAGACTTCCTCCGGTTCTCCCATTGAGACCCAGATATCGGTATAAATGACATCGGCTCCTGCTACTGCGCTCTGCGGATCGCCGTTGAAGTCAATCACAGCACCGGTTTCTTCTGCAATCCTCTGGCACTCTTCCGTCAGATCTTCATCCGGGAAATATCCGTCCGGAGCACATGCGGTGAAATGCAGACCAAGCTTTGCGCAGCCGACCATCAGCGACCGGCCCATGTTATAGCGGGCATCCCCCATATAGACAAGATGAATTCCCTTCAGTTTTCCAAAGTGTTCCCGGATCGTTAACATGTCCGCAAGGATCTGGGTCGGATGGAACTCATTCGTCAGGCCATTGAACACCGGCACATCAGAGTACTCGGCGAGTTCTTCAACGATCTTCTGTCCAAAGCCGCGGTACTCAATCCCGTCATACATCCGTGAAAGCACCCGGGCAGTATCGGGAATGGATTCCTTGACGCCCATCTGAGAGCCGGTCGGCCCGAGATAGGTACTGCCCATTCCAAGGTCATTCGCCGCAACCTCAAACGCGCAGCGGGTGCGTGTGCTGGTCTTTTCAAAGATCAAAGCGACATTCTTCCCCTCATGCATGCGGTGCGGCACATGATTCTGTTTCTTCTGCTTGAGCTCTGCCGCAAGATCCAGCAGATACTCGATCTCTTCGGTCGAATAATCAAGCAATGTCAGAAAATCTCTTCCCTTCAGATCCATCTGTTTTATTCCTTTCCCTCGTCTTCGAACGCCGAAAGAATGACGTCCAGAGCTTTTTTCAGAACCGCTTCCGAAATATTCAGAGGCGGCAGGAGCCGTACGCGGTTGCCTCCCGCAGTCAGTACCAGTACGCCATTGGCAAGACATCTGTTCGCAATATCAATGGCATTGCCCTTTTCCGGTTCGATCCCGATCATGAGTCCCTTCCCGCTGATGGAACGTACATTCGGTTTTCCATTCAGCGCATCAAAGACCAGCTGGGATTTCCGGTTCACTTCCTTCATCAGTGTTTCATCCAGCCGTTTCAGATTTGCCAGCGCACCTGCGCATACCGCAGGATTGCCGCCAAACGTCGATCCATTGTCACCCGGGTGAAACAGATCCGCCGTCTTTTCGCCGAGCATCGCTGCACCAATCGGAAGTCCGCCGCCAAGACCCTTGGCAGTCGTCACAACATCCGGTGTAAATCCATAGTGCATATAGGCATAAAGCGCCCCAGTACGGCCGTTTCCGGTCTGTACCTCATCATCCAGAATCAGAAGATCCTCCTGTTCTGCGATTTCCTTGACTGCATCGATAAATTCCTGTGTCAGTACATTGACCCCGCCTTCCCCCTGAATACATTCCAGCATGACTGCACATACACTGTGTTCCTGTACAGCTGCTTTAAGAGCCTCGACATTGTTCGCTTCAACGGAAACGAAACCTGGAGTCAGCGGCTGATACAGCTGATGGAATTTATCCTGGCCGGTTGCCGCAAGGGTGGTCAGCGTACGGCCGTGAAAGCTGTTTTTCAGTGTGATGATCGTATAGCATTCCGGTCCCTTATGCAGTTCTCCATAACGCCTTGCCGCCTTGATTGCGGTTTCGTTGGCTTCTGCGCCGGAATTACAGAAAAACACCTTCTTCAGACCAGTCCGCTCACAGAGCTCTCTGGCCAGTCTGGCACAGGGGCCGGTGTAATAGAGATTGGAGGTATGCTGGAGGCTGTCAAGCTGTGCCGTTACAGCTTCCTTCCATACCTCATCACAGTATCCGAACAGATTGACGCCAATGCCGGAGCCCATGTCGATGTATTCTCTGCCGTCTTCGCCGTAAGCGATACTGCCCTTTCCTTCTGTCAGAACGACGTCGAAACGGCCGTAGGTCGGCGCAACATATGTCTGATCCAGTGTTTTTATGTTTTCCATTTCGTTATCCCTTTCTGAACATCGTTCCGGCACCTTCGTCGGTCAGAATTTCCATTAATGTCGCATGCGGAACTCTTCCGTCAATAATGACCGCCGCACTGACACCGCCTTCCAGCGCATCGATACAGCAGCGGACCTTTGGAATCATTCCTCCACTGATGACACCTTCCTGGATCATCTGTTCTGCCCGCGAGATCTTAATCTCCCGGATCACGGAATTCGGATCCTTCGGGTCAGACATGATGCCTTCAATATCGGTCATCATGATCAGGCGGACCGCATTGACGGCAGGTGCGATCTTGCCGGCTGCCGTGTCTCCGTTGATGTTGAAGATATTGCCCTTCTTATCACAGCCGATCGTCGAAACGACCGGAATATAGCCGTTGTCGAGCAGAGTCGTGATTGGCTTTGCGTCAACCTTGATCACGTCACCGACATAGCCGAGCCGCTCATCCCGGAAATCTGCCCGGATCATTCTTCCGTCAATACCGGAGAGACCGACTGCCTTTCCGCCTTTCATCTGAATGAGATTCACAAGGCTCTTGTTGATTTTTCCGGCAAGCACCATTTCGGCGATCTCGATTGTCTCGGAATCGGTTACCCGCAGCCCATCCACAAATTCCGGCACTTTGCCAAGCCGCTTCATGACATCTGACATTTCCGGTCCGCCTCCGTGTACGAGTACGACCTTGATGCCGACCATTGAAAGCAGCACGATGTCTTCCATGACCTGTTCCTTCAGGGCATCGCTGATCATCGCATTCCCGCCGTATTTCACAACAATTGTCTTTCCGTAATAGCGCTTCAGATAAGGAAGTGCCTGCACCAGGATTTCTGCCCGGGTGCTGTTATCCAGATTTTTCAAATTCATCATGACCGGTAATCTCCGTTGATTTTTACATAATCGTAAGTCAGGTCACAGCCCCAGGCGGTTGCCTCGGCAGTTCCCATCTTCATGTCGCCGGTAAAGCGGACCGCTTTCTGAGACATCAGCTGCAGTGCTTTGTCCTCATCAAACGCCTGCACACAGCCCTCGCGATAGAAGCACAGACGTTCCCCGTCTCCTTCCAGATAGAGCTCCATCCGGTCCGGATCAAACAGCACACCCGCATAGCCCAGTGCGCAGAGAATACGGCCGCAGTTGGCATCCTTGCCATACACCATAGCTTTAACAAGACTTGAGGAAACAACCGAACGCGCCAGCTTCCGGGCATTCTCTTTGGTATCGGCATTGATCACATGCATCTCCGTCAGATGGGTCGCACCTTCTCCATCCCCTGCCATCATAACGGCCAGTTCCCGGCAGACCGTAAACAGCGCTTCCGAGAAGATGCGGAAACTTTCGGATTCTTCCGTAATCGGACGGTTTTCCGCAAGACCGTTGGCAAGAACGAGCAGTGTGTCGTTGGTACTGGTATCACCGTCTACTGAAATCATGTTAAAGGTATCCTGCACCACTGCACTCAGTGCCTTCTGCATCAGTCCGGCATCAATCGCACAGTCGGTTGTGAGGTAGGCAAGCATGGTGCTCATATTCGGATGGATCATGCCGGAGCCCTTGCTCATTCCCCCAAGGTGAACCGTGACCGTTCCTTCTCCTTCAGCTGCGGGAAGTTCAAAACAGACTGCACATTCCTTATGAATCGTATCAGTCGTCATAATTGCTTCGCTGGCAGCCGTTCCGGCTTCGAGACTCTCAGAAAGCGAAGCCGCCATAGCGGAAATGCCGGCAGAGATCTTATCAAGCGGAATATTCGGTCCGATGACGCCGGTCGAACCCAGAAGTACCGAATCCTTCGAAATCATCAGTGCTTTCCCTGCAGCTTCGGCAGAAGCTTCACACAGTTCCATGCCGCGGGCACCGGTTGCCGCATTGGCAATGCCTGCATTGACCACCACACAGCGGACATCGTTTCCGCTGTTTACAATCGTCTGGTCCCAGACGACCGGAGCCGCCTTGACAAGATTGGTGGTAAAAGTACCAGCCGCCTTACAGGGAACCGTACTGAAAATCATAGCCATGTCTCTGCGGTCCTGATATTTGATGCCGGCAGCGCAGCAGGCTGCCTGGAACCCGCGGGCTGCAGTAACGCCGCCCTGAATCTTACTGATTGTCATTTTCTTCTCCTATAAAGCGCGTAATATTCTTTTCGTTAAGCAGAAATTCATAGTAGTTTACGTTGCTCTTTATCCAGCCGATCTGTTTCCAGAAGGCATTTCCGGCACTGTTGTCCGCAAAGGCGATCAGAGCGACCTTATTGATGCCCATTTCTTTCAGCCGCTGCATGCAGTAGCCGACCATATTGGTTCCGATCCCGCGGCGGCGGTATTCCTTCGCCACACACACGTGATAGAAGGCACCCTGCCGGCCATCCGATCCGCAGAGAATCGAGCCGATCACTTTTCCGTCTGCCCTTGCCACTACGCTGGTCGCAGGGTTCCGCTCGATAAAGCGGGCGATATCTTCCCTCGAGTCATCGAGCGCACGGATGCCAAAGCCGCGGATCGAAAGCCATAGCGCATGAACCTCGTCGTAATCCGCAATGGTCATGGGCGCAAGCTGAATCTCCTGCTGTCCGCTCTGCTGTTCCATGGATCAGACCACCAGCCCCGTTGTTTCATCCAGTCCGAGAACCAGGTTCATGTTCTGGATGGCAGCACCGGAGGCTCCTTTTCCAAGATTGTCGAAACGGGAAACCAGAAGAATGCGCTCTGCATTTCCGTAAACTGATATTTCCATTACATCCTTTCCCGCAAAGGCAGCGGCAGAAAGGAAGCCGTTTTCATCCGGATTTGCCGCATAGCGGATCAGACCGTTTCCATAGACTTCCCGGTAAACATTCTGGATCTGTTCCATGGAAGCGGAAGTATCTTCCGGGGTCAGAGGAACCGTAACTTCCATGCCGGCATAGTACGGTGCAACGATCGGGCAGAAAACCGGATCCTGTTCAAGTCCTGAAAGAATGCGCATCTCCCTGAGATGCTTGTGATTCTGAGTCAGACCATACATCCGCGGTGCACTCAGCAGCGGATCCCGGTTTTCCGCTTCATACTGGGCAATCATCTTTTTCCCGCCGCCGGAATAACCGGTCAGGGAAAAACAGGATAGCCGGATATCGGTTCGGATCAGCTTTGCTTTCACAAGAGGAGCGATCAGGGAAATAAAACCGGTCGCATGACAGCCGGGGTTGGCAATCCGCTTTGCGTCACGGATCTTTTTCCGCTGTCCTTCCAGTTCCGGAAGTCCGTATACCCAGCCCGCTTCCGTACGGTGCCGTGTTGAGGTATCGATCACAACCGTATGGTCATTATCTACGAGCGTGGCGGAAACTTCTGCCGCATCATCCGGAAGACACAGAAACGCGATATCCGCATCATTCAGGTACTGTTTCCGAACATCTTCTTCGTGACGCTGTTCATAGGGAATCTCCAGCATGGTGAGATCCATACGCCCGGCAAGCCGTTCCCGTATATGAAGACCGGTTGTACCGGAGCTTCCGTCTATAAATACCTTCGTCATTGATCGGTTCCTTTCATTTCCTTTAGTTTCCTGTCAAGCCATGCCGTTTGTTCATCGACTGAAAGCGAGCTCGTACCGCCTTTCGAACTGCGGCGGTTCACCGCATTATTCAGATCAATCGCTTCATAAAGATCTTCTTCAAACAGATCCGAGTATTCTTTATAAACTTCCAGCGGAAGATCTTCGAGAACGGTATTTTCATCAATGCATTTTGCGACAAGACTTCCGGAAATCTTGTAGGCCTGCCGGAACGGCATGCCTTTCGTCACAAGATAGTCCGCAAGATCCGTCGCATTGATAAAGCCGCGCTGTGCCGCCGCATACATGCGGTCCTTCCGGACCTTCATCGTATCCAGCATTGGGATCAGCACCTTCAGACACATCTCAGCCGTATCAAACGCATCGAATACCGGTTCCTTGTCTTCCTGCATATCTTTGTTGTAGGCAAGCGGAAGTCCTTTCATCGTTGTAAGCAGCCCCATCAGATCACCGTATACCCGGCCGGTCTTTCCGCGGATCAGTTCTGCCATGTCCGGGTTCTTTTTCTGCGGCATAATCGATGAGCCGGTCGTATAGGCATCGGAGAGTTCCACAAAGCCAAACTCCCAGCTTGACCAGAGAATCAGCTCTTCGCTGAACCGTGACAGATGCATCATCAGGATCGACAGGGCACTGAGCAGTTCCAGACAGAAGTCCCGGTCGCTCACCGCATCAAGACTGTTGAGGCTGACCGCATCAAAGCCGAGCAGTTCCGCCTCAAAAACACGGTCCGTATCATAGGTCGTCCCCGCCAGTGCACAGGCACCGATCGGTGAAACATTCGTCCGCCGTTCGGCATCTTCCAGCCGGCCGTAATCCCTCAAAGCCATCATTGCATACGCAAGCAGATGGTGACCGAACATTACCGGCTGAGCTCTCTGCATATGCGTATAGCCCGGGAGAATCGTATCCCGATACTTTTTCGCACTTTCGTTAAGTACATCAATCAGATCCGTCAGAAGAATGCGAATCTCTTTTGAGCGGTTCATCAGATACATTCTGGAATCCAGAGCGACCTGGTCATTGCGGCTCCGTGCCGTATGCAGCATCTTTCCTTCATCACCGATGCGGGAAGTAAGAACCTGTTCAACAAACATATGAATATCTTCAGCGCCTTCATCCACCGCAAGCGTACCGGAGTCAAGATCCTCGAGGATCTTTTCCAGTGCGCTTACGATGTGATCTGCCGCCTCTGCAGGAATAATGGCCTGCTTTTTCAGCATCTTTGCGTGCGCAATCGAACCGGTGATATCTTCCCGGTACATTCTCTGATCCACACGGATCGACGAATTGAAATCATCCGCAATCTGATCCGTCGTTCCATCGGTTCTTCCCGCCCAAAGTTTCGCCATGTTATTCCTCCGTTCTGCGTTTTGTTTTATTACTTGTTCCGTTTTGCGTCCGCCAGAGCCTGAACCTTGATCGGCAGGCCAAACAGGTTGATGAATCCCTGTGCCTCACTCTGGTCATAGTCGGATTCTCCGAAGGATGCGAGATCTTCGGAGTAAAGGGAGTAATCACTCCATACACCGGCTTTGATGATATTTCCCTTGTAAAGCTTCAGTTTCACTTTTCCGGTCACACGCTCCTGCGTTTTATCTACAAAAGCAGACAGTGCTTCCCGCAGCGGTGTGAACCACTGGCCGTTGTATACAAGATCCGCAAATGTAAGGGCAAGTTCTTCCTTCTTGTGAGCGGTCATCTTGTCAAGGGTAACCGTCTCGAGATATTTATGTGCCTCGTAGAGAATGGTTCCGCCCGGCGTCTCATAGACACCTCTGGACTTCATGCCGACCAGACGGTTTTCAACGATATCGAGCAGACCAATGCCATTGGCACCGCCGATTTCATTGAGCTTCAGGATGATGTCCTTTGCGCTCATTTTTTCACCGTTGAGGCTCACCGGAACACCCTGTTCAAACTCCAGTTCAACATATTCGGCCTTATCCGGAGCCGCAAACGGGGAGACACTCATCTCCAGGAATCCCGGTTTGTCATACTGCGGCTCATTGGCCGGGTTCTCAAGGTCAAGACCTTCATGGCTCAGGTGCCACATGTTTTTATCTTTGGAATAATTTGTTTCTCTGGAAATACGAAGCGGTACATTATGTGCTTCCGCATAGTCGATTTCTTCGTCTCTGGAACGGATGTCCCACTCTCTCCAGGGGGCAATGATCGCCATATTCGGGGCAAAATGCTTGATTGCCAGTTCAAACCGCACCTGGTCATTGCCTTTGCCGGTACAGCCGTGGCAGATTGCATCTGCGTTTTCCTTCAGGGCAATGTCTACCAGTCCTTTTGCGATCACCGGACGGGCATGACTCGTACCGAGCAGGTATTCTTCATATTTCGCTCCGGCCTTGACGCACGGAATGATGAAATCATTGACATATTCTTCGGTAAGATCCAGCACATACAGTTTCGAAGCGCCGGTCTTCTTTGCCTTCTCTTCAAGTCCTTCCAGCTCGTCTGCCTGTCCGACATCCGCAGAGACTGCAATGACTTCGCAGTTATTGTAGTTTTCCTTCAGCCAGGGAATGATGATCGATGTGTCGAGGCCGCCGCTGTAGGCAAGCACTACCTTTTTAATATTTTCCTTATTCATATTTCTGCTTTCCTTTCAACCTGTCTATTTTATTCTTATATTCTTTATAAATACAATTCCTGTTGTTCCCATCGCTTCCGCATGACTCTTCCTCCCTAAATCAAAAAACGTCCTTCAGCCTAAACTCAAAGGACGATCCAAGCGCGTTGCCACCTTACTTCCCGGAAAAAATCGTTCTCCGGACACTCTTTCCCTTAACGCGGTCTTCTACGTAATCCGCTCAGGTCCCTTCGCGGATTCTGCTCCATGGCACGTTCCTTCAGCTGTATCTGACCCGCTTTCACCAGACCGGGCTCGCTCGCAGACCAATCACCAAAGTATTACTCCACTTCTCTGCTTTATCGTAATTATAGAAAAAATATACACAAAGGCAACAGTTTTTCAGAAATATTTTTTGAAACAATTTTCAATCCATTCCCTCTATTCATGTCTTATGGGTCAAAATAACGAAAGGAACCTGCATTACGTGCGGGTTCCCTTTTTATTTTGGGTCTCTTGAACATCTGCAGAAGCTCGTGTCCTTACGTCAATGGTTCTGCTATTCCGTTCTCGGTGATAAGGAGGTATGTTCGTCCAGAATAGCAAATGTGCTGCCGCATAATTTGAGGAAATATCATGACCACCGGAAAATTACTGCCCGAATGGATCGGCGCCATTCTCAAGCATCCTTCTCTGCGGCCTGTCATGTGCGGCACGTTGTCCGCCTCATTGCTGGACCACTCTCTGCTGTTCAGACCTTCTTAAGTTGATATCGCAGGCTCACCTTTTTCAGATGGCGCTGCCTCCAAAAATTCCCGGTCCCATATTGCAACCTCCCGGATCGAATGAAATTGTCTTTTTTCGGATCCTTCTACATTCTTGTAATAACCGATTTTTTGAATTTCGAATAGACCTATTATGAGACCGCAATAACTGCTATAATATGAAATTGTGAGAATTCGGGGATCCGGGTTCTCTTTTTTGTTTCTCTTTACCGGTACCAGGTTCCGTTCCGATTCACAGTTCATCACACAGTTGTCCAAAAAAGAGGGCTGCGAACCCTCTTTTAATCGCTTTCCTCGTCTTCCAGCTTGCCAAGTTCTCTGGCATGACGGCGGCGGTCAATGTTTGTCAGATACTTTTTGCGCACCCGGATATCTTCCGGTGTGATTTCAACCAGTTCATCATCATTGATGAATTCGATTGCCTGTTCCAATGTCAGAATCTTCGGAGGAACGAGCTTCATCGCTTCATCATTTCCGGTTGAACGGACCGCCGTCATCTTCTTGTTTTTGATCGGATTGACGGTCATGTCTCTGTTTTTGGAAGATACGCCGATGATCATTCCTTCATATACCGGGGTCTGTGCACCGATAAACAGCTGGCCTCGCTCCTGAATATTCCAGAGGGCATAGGTCATGGCACCGCCGGTTTCCGTTGAGATGAGCGCACCGTTCTCACGCTGCGGGATATCTCCCTTCCAGGGCTCATATCCAAACAGTCTCTGTACCATTGTGCCTTCCCCGTGCGTCGTATTGATGAAGTCACTGCGGTAACCGATCAGGCCTCTGGTCGGAACTGTATAGGTAATGCGGGTATAGGAGCCGTTATCCTCCATGTTCTGCAGCATGCCTTTACGAATGTTCAGCGCTGAAATGACCGTTCCGCTGTATTCGTTCGGAACATCGCATACCACTTCTTCGATCGGTTCACAGGTTACTCCGTCAACCTTCTTCAGAATCACTTCCGGTCTTGATACGGCCACTTCATAGCCTTCCCGGCGCATCTGTTCCAGCAGGATGGTAAGATGGAGCTCTCCTCTGCCGCTTACTTTGAACGTATCGGTCGAATCGGTCTCTTCTACCTTCAGGCCGACATTAACTTCCAGTTCCTTTTCCAGTCGCTCCCGGATATTACGGGAAGTGACGTATTTGCCGACCTGTCCTGCAAACGGACTGTCGTTGACCATGAAGTTCATGGAAAGCGTCGGTTCTTCAATCTTAATGATCGGCATCGGATCCGGTGCTCCGTCCGGGCACAGCGTATCCCCGATGGAAATATCCGGAATACCGGAGATCATGACGATTTCACCGCACTGCGCCTCGTTAACAGGCACCCGGCTTAATCCTTTATAAACAAATACCTGGTTGGTCTTTCCCTTGCCGCTTTTCCCGGCCCGGTTACATACTTCATAGGTTGTCGCTTCTTTAAGCGTACCGGAATAGATGCGGCCGATGCCAAGACGGCCAATATAATCATCATAGGCAAGTGCACAGACCTGCATCTGAACCGGCTCGTCCATCAGATTCGGATAGCACTGGGCATGATGGATGATTGTTTCAAACAGCGGGGTGATGTCTTCGTTGGTATCCGTGTTCCAGTCATAACGGACGATTCCCTGACGGGCAACTCCATAAAGAATCGGGAAATCCAGCTGATCATCTGCCGCATTGAGGTCCAGAAAGAGATCATATACTTCATCAATGACTTCATCTGCTCTCTGATCCGGCTTATCCATTTTATTAATCAGCAGAATCGGACGCAGACCGATCTCAAGACTCTTCTGCAGTACAAAACGGGTCTGAGGCATCGGTCCTTCGGAGGAGTCTACCAGCAGGATGACGGTATCAACCGTTTTGATGATCCGCTCTACTTCAGAAGAAAAATCCGCATGACCCGGTGTATCGACGATATTTATCTTATAGTCTTTATAAGTAACCGAGCAGTTCTTGGAATAGATCGTAATACCGCGTTCTCTCTCCAATGCGTTGGAGTCCATAACGCAGTCTACGACTTTCTCATTATCTTTAAATACATGGCTCTGCTTTAAAAACGCATCAACCAGTGTTGATTTACCTGCGTCTACATGGGCAATCACCGCGATGTTAATAATCTTCTGATAATCCATATTCCAGTCACCCTCAAAACGTCATAATTATATTGTTGACAGTGCGTTTTTACAACAAGCAAATCCTCGCCGGAGGGCTGTCAGCGGTTAC
Source organism: Solobacterium sp. (assembly GCA_017512725.1). Lineage (GTDB taxonomy): Bacteria > Bacillota_I > Bacilli_A > Erysipelotrichales > Erysipelotrichaceae > Bulleidia. Next base: position 5,773 of record JAFWEW010000027.1, on the reverse strand, counting down.
AGTATGTAAAAAGAGAGACTTAATCCGTCTCTCCATCATGCTTTCCTGGATTTCGCCTTATTCTCTCTCTGAATCAATACGATCAGAATTCCGAAACATACCAGAGAAGCTGCGATCAGTACAACCAGCAGCACTCCCATCCAGAGCCTTCCTCCGGAATAATCATACAAAGCAGTCTGGAATTTGCCGATCAGACTGACCGGCTTATCCTGTGAGATTACCAGGTCAACGGTTTCGTACAGCTGATCATAGGAATAGACCGATACCGTTCCGATCTTATCCCCTTTTTTCAGCGGTGCTTCCATCACCTCCGGATAATTAATATAGATATGAAGGTTTTCATCCTTCGGAAGATCTGCCGTTACTCCTTTTGCCGCACAGACCGAAGCGTCTTTCCCAAAACTGTTCCGTACCCGCACGGTCCCAAACACTTCCCCTTCTCCTACTGCCGCAATACGGGCAAAGTGATCGTTGTACCAGTTATATACGGTCGCCGCATCTTCAATGCTTGCGGGATAATGGGGTTCCACATATCCGTGGGCATTGACCATCACAAGATTCATGCCGTTGATATCGGCATTGGATACCAGAGTATACTGCCCTTCTGTTGTATAGCCGCTTTTCCCCGCCACAAACCCGGGAATGATGTAGTTTTCATACTGCGGGTTTTCCTGATTGATATACATCAGCACAAAATTCGTCATGCCGAGTCCGTTTGGAAAATGATCTACCGGAACGGAAACATGTACCTGCGTCTTCAGGATATCCATAAAGGTCTTGTTCTGCATGCAGTAAAGATAGAGCGTCATCATGTCTCTGCAGGTCGTATAGTGTTCATCATCATGAAGACCGGAGGTATTCATAAACCTGGTATTGTTCATTCCAAGTTCTTCTGCCTTCCGGTTCATCCGTTCCACAAACGCTTCTTCACTTCCGGCAATGTAAAATGCCAGTGCCCGGGAACAGTCCGCTCCGGAAGGAAGCAGGTCCCCATAGATATGATCCAGTGCCGTCGGTTTGTCTCCGGGGAGAAAACCCGCCCGGTTGGCAGAAGCCGCAATCAGACCGTCCAGCATCTCCTGTGTAAACTCAATCGTTATATTCGCCGGATCCGGTATCTCTTCGATCGCAATAATCGAAGTCATGACTTTGGTCAGACTCGCCGGATACATCATTTCTTCGGAGCCGTGGTCAATCAGGGTCTGTCCGGTATCCGGATCAATCAGATACACATAATCACAAAGCAGCGGGAGGCTTTCCATAGGCTTATAGGTCGATGGATCTGCCTGCGGTGCTTTCGGTATTTCTCTGGCGCATCCGCCCAGCAGTAAGACACTGATCAGGATGAGCGTTGATCTCACAAAAAATTTCATGAAAAAATTATAATATATTCCTTTGACGAAATGAGAGGAACTGGTATAATAACAAAGCACGCACCAGTGGTGGAATGGCAGACACGTACGCTTGAGGGGCGTATGAAGAGATTCGTGCAGGTTCAAGTCCTGTCTGGTGCACCATAAGTGAAAACCGCGGAATGCGGTTTTTTTCTTGCAAAATACCGGCCCGGAGTCTTCCGGGCCCTTTTGGTTTCCGTCCAAAAACAAAACGGGAACAGTTCGCTCCCGCCCGATGTCACCAGTATTTCCTCATGGTAAGAAGGTTGGAACCCTCCCGGTGCTCATATGAAATTTCATCCATGTTCTTTTTTGCAAGGTAGATCCCGAGCCCGCCGATCTTTCTCTCTTCTGCCGACAGTGTAATATCCGGATCCGGTTTTTCCAGCGGGTTGTAGGGGATCCCCTGATCTTTCAGAGTAATCTCGATTCCCGTCGGATCCGTCAGATGGTTCAGTGTCACCTTTACTTTTCCAACACCGGATGTATAGGCATAATTCGCAATGTTGACCAGAAGCTCTTCCGCAGAAAGCTCGATTTGCATTTCTGCCTTCGGAGGGCAGTCATGTTTCTCAAGCTCATCCGTAATAAAAGCCAGCAGTACTTTTACATTCTGCAGTGTGGCATCCATTTCGAGTGAGAGTTCGTTCTCTGAACCAAAGCTGTCTTTACAAAGCATAATCACATTATAAACTGCGGTGCCGTTCGGATAAAAGAATCGATTGATTCTTTATCACAGCGTTCATTCCCTTACGAGGATAGAACGTATCGTTATCATCCGGCTCCGGAGACTTCCGTAACACCCTTAGTATATACGAACAGAGGGTCTGTCGGAAATAAAAAGACCTCTGATGCGGCATACCGCGATCCGCCGTTTCAGAAGGAATGGTACAATTACTGCAGAGGCAAGCCAATGACATTTCACCGCAAAAAGTATGATGAATCTCTCCGGCAGAAATACCTTCAGAATCCCGGCAGAGAGAACCGAAGAAGACGCAGGGAAGCAAACAACGCCAGACGGGGCCCAAAGATTCCTTCTGCCCGCATTGTACGTGACGCAAGACGGGCGGCAGAGAAAAAGCGCGCCGTACGGGAAATAAAGGACTATTCCTGAGCGCGCCTGATGAAAAGGCATTTTACAACTCCGGTCCCGGATCAATCCCGGGCCGGAGCTTTTTTCGTTGTTAATCCTGCGGAGTTACATAGTATTCGATGTCGAATACTTCATTGGAAACCACGGAAGACTTTCCTTCCGGATCGGTGTTCCAGGTAACAACATACAGATTCAGCTGCGGATCTGCTGTTGCGGTACGGCCGCGGCACAGTGCCTTGTAGTTTGTACCGGCAACCACCTGTGTACCAAACAGTACGATCGGATTCAGGGTCACGCCAAGGAGCTCTTTTGTTGCTTCATCAAAGGAACTCTGCGCTTCTTCACCCGGCAGCATTCCCGGCTTGCCGGTATCGGTGATTTCCCAGGTACCAACCATCTGCTCATCGCTGACTTCTTTGGTGTGAACATCTGCAATGTCAATCTGATTGATTGTTGTGATGCTTACTTCGCCCTGCAGGTTCTCATAGACAACAACGACATAGTAATTGGTCTGCGGCTCTGCAGTAACGGTTGTTCCGGTCGCAAGATATGCATAGTTCGTACCGGACACAAGCTGTGTTGCAATAACCTGAACCGGTGTATAGCCGACGCCTACAAGACCTTCCATCGCCTTATTGAAGCGCTCGACATCATCATCGGCCATCATCGCATTGTGGTCGGTATTAACCGTCCAGCCGCCAAGAGCCGGTTTTTCTTCGTTTTCTCCCAGCTGTGTTTCAGCAGTTTCTTCGGGTGTAGGTTCCGGAGTCGGTTCCGGATCATTCTTCGGGGCACAGCCAGCGATCATCAGTCCGGCAAGCAGCGCCAAAAACAGTTTCTTCATTTTTCTTTCCTCCTTTGACAGTACATCTGTACCATCAATCACATTATTATACGGATTCCCTGTTTTTTATCCATATATACTGTGATTTCACATAAATTCACACACTGTTGTCTGACCCTTTGTTTTTATTCAAATATCGAAAAATGCCGGAATATGCTTATAATGCTTCATATGAATGCCTTAAAGCGTATCAGTACCGCTTGTGCGGCAGTCTTTGTTCTCCTATCTGCCGGAACTCCCGCCGTACAGGCGGAAGAACCGGATTTTTCGGATACCGCTTACTGGAATAATCTTTGTACCGGAAGCAGCGATCTCAGTGAAGAAGATGAGAAGAACTGCAGTGCCTATATGAGCTATATGCAGAGCCAGAATCAGGAACTGCAGCAGAAAATCGCCGAGATCGATACCAGAAAACAGGAAATCTCCGCAAACATCACGAGCTACAGCCAGCAGATCGAAGGGTTTAATGCGCAGATCAGCGGAATCAACAGTATGATCAATGACCTGAATGCCCAGATATCGGCGGTGGAAGAACAGGTTGATGACATCAGTCAGAAAATCGAAACCAATGAAAAGGCGATCACGGCGAAGCAGAAAGAAATCGATGATCTGAAGGAACACGTCCGGAACCGGATGGTAGAGCAGCAGAAAACCATGCATTTCTTCCAGTTTCTCGATGTGCTTGCCGGCGCCAAATCCTTTGAGGATTTCATCCGTCTGGCAAACGGAATCAATGCCATCTATGAACGGGATGACTATTCCCTTTCCACACTGAATGACCGGATCGAGGAACTGAACTCCATGCAGGAGGAACTGCTTGCCGATCAGGAAGAAGTCAAAACGATGGAAGAAGAACTGGAACTCGGAAAACAGGCGCTTGCCTCACAGCAGGCAGCCCTCCTTTCTTCCCGGTATGAGCTTGATATTCTGAAGAAAAACTACAGTGATCAGCTGGCTGAGGCGGAAGCCGAACAGAAGAATGCACAGGATACTCTTGCCTCCAATCAGAATAAGATTGGTGAGATCAAGGATAACCTGAATGCCACGCCTGCCCCTTCTTCCGGCGGTTCCAACCCTTCCGAAAGCAGCAGTACATCCTCCGGTTCCAGCAGTTCATCCGGTTCATCCTCTGCTCCATCCGTCAGTGATTCCGGCGGAAATCCCTACTATGGAGGATGGTCGAACTGTACCTGGGGCGCATGGCAGCTGGTTCATGATACCCTGGGAATCTCCCTCCCCGGCTGGGGCATGGCCGGCAACTGGCTGAATGATGCGGCCAGAAGCGGATATGCGACCGGCAGTACGCCAAGAGTCAACTCCATCGCGGTATACTCCTGGCACGTGGCGTTTGTGACTGCGGTAGACGGTGACCGCGTTTATATCAAGGAAGGCAATTATATGGGGCATTACTATGAACGGTGGGTCCCGGCCAGCGGTCTTCCATATACCGGGCAGACCTGTCTGGGCTATATTTATCTCTGATATGACCGGAAACCCCGGTCATTTTTTACGTACTTATTGACAGAATGCATATAATAAATACGCAGAAAGAAGGTAACTACTATGATTAAGGTTGATGTTGTATCTGGCTTTTTGGGAGCGGGTAAAACGACGCTGATTGCGAAGCTTGTCAAGGAAGTCTTTGCAGGTCAGAAAGTCGTACTTGTAGAAAATGAATTTGGTGAGATCGGAATTGACGGCGGATTCCTCAAGGAAGCCGGAATCGAAATCCGTGAAATCAACAGCGGATGTATCTGCTGCACCCTGAAGGGTGACTTTGAGGAAAGCCTGAAACAGGTCGTGGAAACCTATTCCCCTGACCGGATCGTGATCGAACCGTCCGGTGTCGGCAAGCTTTCGGATATCCTCCGTGCGATCCGCTCCGTAGAGGGACTGGAGCTCTCCAGCTATTCCACTGTGGTCGATGCCAACCGCTGCAAAATTTACCATAAGAACTTCCGGGAATTCTTTGATGATCAGATTGCGACGGCGGCCTGCGTAATCCTTTCGCGGACCCAGACCGTTTCGGAAGAAAAACTGTCTGAGGATGTTGCGATTATTCGTGAGCTGAACCCGCAGGCACGCATCATTACCACACCATGGGATGAGCTTTCCGGTCAGGCGATCTTCGATGCCATGACCGGCAGTTCCAATGGATTCCCGGAAGATCTCGGGGAAGACGACGAGGATGAGCACGATCATGAACACCACCATGATCATGAGGAAGAAGAACATGAGCACCATCACCATGAGCATGAAGAACATGACCATGAACACCATCACGATCACGATGAAGACGAACACGAGCATCATCATGAACACCATCATGAACATGATCATGATGAGGAAGAACATGAGCACCATCACCATGAACACGAGGATGTAAATGCCGGTCTCTCGGAAGGAAACCGCATCCATGTCGGGGAAGATGAGCATCATCAC
>JAFWEW010000001.1 GCA_017512725.1 Solobacterium sp. | reverse complement strand
TAACGGATCCAGTAGTAGTAAAAGCAGCTGTATAGTCTTTCAAAGAGACAGCAGTAAAGGTGTCATGGACGCACCCAGGAGCTGCACAGCCTTTGGCTGTGCCAACCTGATGCTCGGTAATTCAATTGCCGAGTAGTTCACTGAGACAGGCACATCCTTTCTCATACACACTTCATGCAGGTTTTTCTGGAAAGCAGGCAGGGTAGCGTGATTGAACGGGCAGAGGGTGGTATGATAATGATGAAATACATATTATTATTTTGTTCTATATTATGGATATATCATCTCTTTCAGGGAGATCACTGTTTTAATCAGGTGCTGCCGAATTTGATGTATCTGTAATTCGCATCATCATGTTTAATAGAGAGTATTTGTATGAAAAAAACATTGAGGTTTCTGGCAGGAGTACTTGGTTTTGAAAAACTGAGCAAATACGAAAACGAGTATCTGCACGATTCGAATATCCGAAGCTGCAGCTATATGGGTTTTATCGTTGTATTGCTTGAAGTTTGGATGCTGATAAGACAGTCCTATTCAAAGATCCTTCCCAAATACCAGGCAGGCGGAGATCTGTACGAGCTGTTTATCAAGTATACCTCCAAATACTGGCTGTTTCTGCTGATTGGTCTTGGCCTGATGCTGTTCTGCCTTTTTTATGAGAGAAGCAAGAAGATCTCAAAAGGCAGGTTTATTTCATTGCTGATAATCGGTATTGCCTGTGTTCTGTATACGGGTGTGCTGAAGCTGGAGACATTCACACAGACGAGTGAAGGCATTACTCCGGTTATGGCAGGAATCATGAATACCATGCTGGTAACGATCTATGTCTTCCTGTTTGTAATCGGTGTATCAATCGTTATTTATACGCTGTTCAAGTATTACAAAAACAAGAATCTTGTCATACTCGAGCATGTTGTAATCATCTCATTCACACTGGTCTGCCTCGCATTCGGTATTTTTGTTTCCTACAGTGACTTCTGGGGCGGAAAAGAAATCATCTGCTTCCTGACGATGGTCATCTACGTAGGCTGTCTTCTGATTTACCGTCCGTATATTACCATCCTGATTCTCGGAGCCAGCTTTCTGGGTTTTTACCACATCCTGCTGACGTATCAGGGCGGACTGTCCTTTGCGAATCAGGAAGTCATTATCAGTAATATTGCCCGGCAGATTACCTCCGGCGACACGGTAAACTACATAACTTTTTTCATCTCCCTCACAACGATCTGCTTTGCCATCTATCACGGACGACTGAATGAAGCGAGAAAATCAAAAGCTCTGGAGAAGAGTGCGAAGGAAGATCAGCTGACCGGACTTTATAACTACAACTACTTTACGGAACTTGCAAAAGAACAGATTGAAAATATTACAGACAACATCAGTGATCACGTATTCCTGTTTATTGACGTTCATAATTTCAAGGCGTTTAACGACCAGAGAGGCTTTGAAGCAGGTGATAAGTTCTTAAAGACACTCGCCGGTTATATTTCCGAAATCTTCCATGATTCGCTGTATGGAAGACAGGCAGACGATCATTTTGTTGTACTGACGAAAACCGATGGCCTGATCGAAAAGCTGAATCAACTGAATGATCTGGTTCACAAATACGATGAGGAGATTCTGCTTTGCATTAACTGCGGTGCATATCACCTTAACAGCAATAATGAAGATCCGCGCATGGCAATCGACAGAGCACGGTATGCGGCCTACCTGATCAAGAACCGCTTCGAGACCGTCTATATTGAATACGACAAGACAATGAGTGAAGCGTACCATAAGCGGCTGTACGTCATTAACAACATCGATAACGCTGTGAAGAACGGATGGATCGTTCCGTTCTATCAGCCGGTCGTATGGTCCGATACCCAGGAAGTATGCAGCTGTGAAGTACTGGCCCGCTGGATGGATCCGGTCTACGGCCAGCTGTTCCCGAATGAGTTTATTCCGGTACTGGAAGAGTACCGTCTGATCCATAAGCTCGACAAGGCAATCTTTGAGGCCGCCTGCAAGGATCTGAGAGAAGGCATGGATTCCGGCAAGCCGGTTGTACCGGTTTCGCTGAACTTCTCAAGACTGGATTTCGAACTGATGGATGCGGTTGAAGTGCTGGACAGCCTTGCAACGAAATATCAGATTCCAAAGGATCTGATTCATGTTGAAGTAACAGAAAGTGCACTGACGGATAATTTCGGAGCACTGGTGGAAGCGATGGACCGCATCAAGGAACTGGGTTATTCCCTGTGGCTGGATGATTTCGGAAGCGGTTATTCTTCCCTCAATGTCCTGAAAGACTATCAGTTTGATGTCATTAAGATCGACATGCGGTTCCTCTCCAATCTGGAAAGCAGTGAGAAGTCGAGAACCCTCATCGACTGCATTATCCAGATGGCCAACCGGATCAATATGCTTACGCTGACCGAAGGTGTGGAAACCCCGGTTCAGGCGAATTTCCTGAAGAAGGTCGGCTGTGACCGCCTGCAGGGTTATCTCTTCAGCAAGCCGGTTGCGAAAGATGTACTGTATGACCGGATCGAAAAAGGAGAACTGGTCGTATCGGACAAGTGCCTCTGATACAGGTATAGTCGATTTATTTAAACAGCAGAACTGGAAACCTGATATCGATGATGCGGGTTTCCTTTTTTCTGCACGCACGCCGGTTCATTTCTTTCCGTTGAAACATCATGTATGATGATGAAAAAGGGAACGGTATGGATCAGAAAGAATACTGGAACAGTGTTTCAGAGACAAAGACCTTCACTCTCCCGTTTGATGGTGAACGGTTTTCGAAATACGTCAAAACGGATTCTGCAGTCGTCGATGTCGGCTGCGGGTACGGGCGGGTCTTAAAGATCCTGAATGAAGAAGGATATGAAAATCTGCTTGGATATGATTTTTCCCCGCGGATGATCGAGCGGGGAAGAAACGAATGTCCCTCGGTCCGGTTCGAAGTGATGGAGGAAGGCAGAATTCCGCAGGAAGATGAAAGTGCCGATGCGGTGATCCTGTTTGCGGTGCTGACCTGTATTGTCTCTGATGTGAAACAGGAAGAACTGATCCGGGAAATCCGGCGGATCCTGAAACCGAATGGCATTCTCTATGTGAACGACTATCTGCTGAATACGGATGAGCGGAACCTGAAACGTTATGAGCAGTATGAAAAAGAACTCGGTGTTTATGGTGCCTTCATCCTTCCGGAAGGGGCACGGTGCCGGCACCATACCGAAGAACATATCCGGGATCTGTTCAGGGATTTTGAAGTTAGGGAATACGAACCGGTGGTCTATACAACGATGAACGGCCATTCCTCTTCCGGGTTTACGTTCATCGGTTCCAAAAAATAAGCGGGATGCATTCGGCCAGATCAACGAGAAAAGGAAATATGCGATGAAATATTTGAAACAGTTTGGCATCATTCTTCTGGTGACAGGGATCGGAGAAATCATCCGGTATTTTGTGCCGTTTCCAATACCAGGCAGTATCTATGGACTGATACTGATGTTTACCCTGTTATGCACACATGTGATCCGGGTGGAAGATATCCGGGAAGCGGCGGTTTTTCTCATTGAGATCATGCCGGTCATGTTTATCCCGGCGGCGGTTGGCCTGATCGAGTCCTGGGGCGAACTGCAGCCGATTCTGGTACAGACGGTCATCATACTTGTGCTGACCACCGTGGTTGTCATGGCGGTCACTGGAAAGACGGCTATGTTCATGATCGGGAAGGAGAAAAAGAACCATGAATAACCTCATTGCGGCTTCTGCAAGTGCCGGAGTGGTCCTGTCGCTTCTTGCCTATTGGATCGGCACGGTACTGAAAAAGAAAACCGGATGGAGTTTTATGAATCCGCTGCTGATCTCCATCCTTCTTGTGATTGTGTTTCTTCTGGTCTTTCATGTCAGCTATGACAGCTATCAGGCAAGCGCACGCTATCTCAGCTGGTTCCTGACACCGGCGACGGTTTCCCTGGCAGTACCGCTGTACCTGCAGCTGGAACGACTCAAGAAAAACATCAAAGCGATTCTCATCAGTATCTTTGCCGGTTCCCTTGCAAGTATGGGTTCGGTACTTGCGCTGTCCATGCTGTTTGGATTTACGCACAGTCAGTATGTGACCTTTCTTCCCAAATCGATCACAACGGCGATCGGCATGGGCGTATCCGAAGAACTCGGCGGGTTCCCTGCCATTACCGCCGTGGTGATTGTTGTGACCGGAATTTTTGGCAATATCATCGGCGAGGGACTGTGCAGGGCACTGAAGGTTACCGATCCGGTTGCGGTCGGTCTTGCGATTGGAACGAGTGCACATGCGATTGGTACGGCCAAAGCGATGGAGCTTGGCGAGACCGAAGGAGCGATGTCTTCGCTTGCGATCGTTACGGCAGGCATTATTACCGTTCTTCTGGTAAATGTCTTTGCCATGCTGTATTAGACTCCGGGATGAACCGGGCTTTTGAATCTATAGTTAATAGAAATGAAACGAAACTGCGTTCCCAAATCCGAGAGCGGATCGGGGGATGCGGTTTTCTTTATGAAGCATCCTGTAGTGCATTCCGGAACGAATTCTTTATAATAATGACGTTGAAAAACAAACAGGAGAGTTAAATATGCGCAAAACCAAAATTGTATGTACGATCGGTCCTGCGAGTGAATCGGAAGAAACGCTGAGAGAACTGTGTCTTGCGGGCATGAATGTTGCGAGACTGAACTTTTCCCACGGCACCCATGAGGAACATCTCGAGCGGATCAAACGGATTAAAAAAGTCCGGGAAGAGCTGAATCTGCCGATTGCGATCATGCTGGATACCAAGGGACCGGAATTCCGGATCGGCTGTTTTGAAAACCGGAAAGTCGAACTCCAAAAAGGAGAGACGTTTACCTTCACAACGGAGGAACTGCTGGGCAATGAAAAAATCGTTTCCGTCAGTTATAAAAATCTTGCAAAGGAACTGGAAGCCGGAGATAAGATTCTGCTGAATAACGCGCTGCTTGAATTTGAAGTAACGAAAACCGACGGAACGAATATCGAAACCGTTATTCTTGCGGGAGGCGAGCTTTCCGATCACAAATCCATGAGCTTTCCGGGCAAACATCTGCAGCAGATCTACCTGTCGGAACAGGATAAATCGGATATTACGTTTGGTGTGGAAAATGATGTCGACTTCATCGCCTGTTCCTTTGTCTCCGTCAAACAGGATCTTGTCGATGTACACACCCTTCTGAAGTCCCTCGGCAAGGACAAAAGTGTTGAGCTGATCGCAAAGATCGAGAATCAGTCCGGCTATGACAACATTGATGAAATCTGTGAAGAATGCGACGGCATCATGGTTGCCCGCGGTGATATGGGCGTAGAAGTTCCGTTTGAGCGGCTGCCGGCGATTCAGAAAGATCTCATCTCCCGCTGCCGGATGATCGGAAAACGGGTAATTACCGCTACCGAAATGCTGGAATCCATGATCCACAATCCCCGTCCGACGAGAGCCGAAACCAGCGATGTCGCCAATGCGGTCTATGACGGAACCAGCGCGGTCATGCTGTCGGGGGAGACGGCAGCCGGTGCGTATCCGGTCCAGGCAGTCCGGGCGATGGCCAAGATTGCAGAGACGGCAGAACAGAACATCGATTATAAGAAACAGTTCTATCAGTATGAATTTCAGATCAAGACCGACATGGATGCCATTTCCCATGCGACCTGCGGTATGGCAATGGATGTCGGAGCCAAGGCGATCGTGGCCTGCACAATGTCCGGCCGGGTAGCCAAAATGGTCTCCCGGTTCCGCTCCCCGGTTGATATCGTCGGTCTTGCGACCAACGAAAAGACCTGGAGAAGCCTTGCGCTTTCCTGGGCGGTAACACCGCTGATGGAAGAAGTCGTTCCTTCGACGGAAGTACTGTTCTACGTCGCAAAGAAAGCCGCAATGGACGCAATGGATCTCAAACCGGGAGATAAGATCGTTATCACCGGAGGCGGTACGATCGGCAAATCCGGCAATACCAACCTGATCAAGATCGAAACCATCTGAACAGAGTGAAACATTCGGTAATTACGCCGGATGTTTTTCATAGAACGGGGTTTTCTGATACGATTTCTGTAGAAGGAAACGCCGGCTTTTCATAACGAACATAATGATGCTCCGGCATGGATTGTAAGAAGGCATCTCTGAAACCATGCGAAACGGAAAAGCGGCAGGTTCTCTGGAGGAACGATGATTGCGGCATTTGTGATATGGACGGTTCTTGCGGTGGTTTTCCTGGGACTTGGAATCAAAACCGCAGGCATGGAAAAACCGGCGGGCTTTTTCGCCAATGTGAAAGCGCCGGAGGTAAAGGATGTTGCGGGATACAACCGCGCCGTATCCAGGCTCTGGATCCGATACGCCGTACTGTTTGAAGTAATCGGAATTCCGTTTCTGTTTTTAAAACAGAATTCCCCATTGTTTCTGCTTGTTGCGCTTGCGGCGGTATTTCTCAGTCTTGGACTGATGATCGCATATATGAATATCGAAAGCAGGTACCGGGCCTGAAGGTCTGTGCCTGTCTGGATACCGAATATTTTTCATGATGAAAAAGGAGAACGATCATGCCCGATATCAACAGTAACCGCTACTTTTTTGAACATCAGTTTCTGCCGAAACTGTATTATGATCCGAATATTCTGCTGCCGGTTGAAATCAAGCGGAACCCGGATCTGCTCAACATGAACTGGAAAAACATTCTGGAGAAGACAAACGTACCGGATATCTATCCGGACGGGATCTGGACCGTTCAGGGATACGAGATCGATCCCCATACCGCGGTTATGCGGGTCGTCTGTCCTGAGCCGGAAAAGGAACCGCAGTGTTACTGGATCAATCTGCTGTTCCAGTACAACATGAAGAAGCGCTTCTTCTTTACGGTCGAAAAGGGCGGCCTGTTTGAAGCGGGCCCGTTCCTCTGCGGCTGGGACAGAAATCTCAAGCATCTGAACTTTGGTGTCTGTGAGAATCACATTGAAAAATCGCTGGATCAGGCGATTGAGATATTCCGGCAGATGCCGGACAATTTCCCGGAGGTACAAAGCGAATGAAAGAGTATAAATATATCAGTCTGAATATTGACCGGTTTTTCAATTCAAAGAGTGAAGACCACCGCGCAATTATTGATGAAGAGGCGAGAAAGGGATACCGGTATGCAGGATATATCCCGACGCTGATTACGGATTACGGCCGTATTAAAACGATTGATCTGATTTTTGAAAGTGATGCGGAAGAAACCAGATGAAAGCCGGATTGTTTTCAAAGCGAAAGAAGCAGACGGATTATGAGAAGATCATTCATCTGAACGATGATCGGATCAATGTGCTTCTGCTTGGAAATTCGGGCTGCGGAAAGAGCACGCTGATTAATGCGGTGCTGGGCAGAGAAGAAGCGGAAACCGGAACCGGAACGGCCGTTACGAAAAACATCGAAGTATATGAGGATGCGAATCTTCCGTTTCGGATGATTGATACCGTCGGATATGAATATGGCCTGTTCAAGCAGTACCGCATTAAAAATGATCTGAACCGGTTCAGTGAGGAGAGCGTCCGGAAAAAGGATGTTCAGAAACTGATCCATATTATCTGGTACTGCATCGACGGTACTTCCAAGCGGATCGATCAGGAAGCGATGAACTATATCAGCAGTGTTACAAAATCCTGGAAAGGGATTCCGGTGATTTTCGTAATAACAAAGTCGTATTCCGAAACGGAGATCGCAGAAAACCGCCGCATGGCGGAAGAAGCCGTTGCGGTCTATAACAAAAAACACCGGCACAATCCGATCAATGTACAGGATGTGATTCCGGTCGTTGCGAAGGAATACCGGGTCAATGAAACGACAGTCATCCCGCCCTCGGGACTGGATACGCTGCTGTTAAGGACGAATGAACTGACCCCGAAGGCAAAGCGGCTGGCAGACGAGGCGATCCGTTCAATCGATATCAAGATCAAAAATGACCGTGCGAATCTGATCATCACCACGGCGGCTGCGGCTTCTGCAGCGATTGGTGCAGTGCCGATCGCAGTTCCGGATTCCACGGTTCTGATTCCGATCCAGTCGCGGATGATCAAGGAACTGACAAAGGCATATGATCTGCAGGAAGATGAACTGAACCGGGATATCTCCAAAAAAGTGCTGCAGATCGGTGCGACAACGATTGCCGGCAAGGCGATCGTCAAGGCATTAAAACAGGTTCCGGTGCTCAATGTTGCGGCATCGCTTGTGGATGCGGCTGTCGCCGGGACGGTGACCTTTGTGCTGGGAAAGACATCGGCGATGATTTTCGAGCGGGTCTATACCGGGGAATTTGATCCGCTTTCCATGCCGGTCGACGAAGAACTCAAACGTATCTTTGATGATCTGATGCCGGATATCACGGAACAGCTTACGGGTTTCCTGGAAGAGACGAAAGGCTCTCTGACCCTGAATCAGATCAAAGACTTCTTTGAGTCGCTGAAATCCTGAAGCCCGATAACAGATTCAAAGAGGGTTTCTGGAAAGGCTTCTGATAAGGTGCGGCGAATGCAGAAAAAAACCGGCCTGAACACGGGAATGTTCATGACCGGTCAAAACAGCTGGTTCGATCCGGATTCTCGGGCGGTTATCAGAAGAAGCTCTGGAGGGTCGTGATCTGCACCTCACTTCTTTCGGCAGAGCAGTCTTCGGTTTCATAAAACAGAAACAGGTAAGCCATATCCATGGTAAGACCGCGCTGACGGCTGATGGAAAGGCAGATCCGGTCATCAACGGTTTCTGCTTTCTCAAGCGTCAGTGTATTGGAACCGCTGCGCTCATCACTGAACATCAGGACGAGACGGTGCTGGGCGAATCGATCTTCCGGCCACTCGGAGAGGACATCCTGAGAAAACTGGTCCGAGATACCGAGTCCTTTCTGCAGCTCGGCAAGAAGAGAAGCCAGTTCCGAATGATCTTTGATCAGACGGGAGAAAATGTAGCCGTCTTCGATCGGATGATCGGAGCGCTCATTGAGGAACTGAAACTGTTCCTCATCAAAGGACAGGTGTGTCCGCTTAATGATTAATGTATTTTCCATATATAAAGTATAAGGCAAAATGAAAGGCAGGGAAGAGGCTGTATGAGCAGTGAACCGATTAAGATGAAGCAGGTGACGCTGAAGGAAGCGGAAACCGGCAAAAACATGATCATTCAGACTCTGCCGGAAGGATGGAAATCAACGGTAACAACATACCGGGACCGGTACCGCGGCAGAGGGCAGCCGTTTTTGGTGACCACAAAGACACTCTCTCCCGACGGCAGAACTGCGATTTTCTACAATTCCGGCCTACATTACCGGGATGATCATCTGGAATCGCACAAGGACTACTCCACGGATCTGTATGGAATCCTTTACCGGAAGATCCTGACGACGGAGAAATATCTCGAAGCCAGAGTACCGCAGGATCTGAAGGGAGTGACCAATCTGCGGCTGGTAAAACAGTCCGACTGGTCCGGCAACGCAAAGAAACAGGAAGAACTGCGGCAGAAAAAGGAAAAAGAATACGGGGATGACCCGAATACCGTGATCGACCGGGTGTACCGGAAAGGCATCGTTCAGGAATATGCCTTCGAACGGGACGGTTATCCAAGGAGAAGGTTCTACTCGTGCCTGCTGGAAGCGACCGAGATTGCAATATGGCGTGATATCCCGTATCTGATTGCCGCAAATCTGAATAATCCGTTTATGGCAGATATCAGCCAGCTGGCACTGCAGGCTTACCCATATGCCCGCTATGACAAGCAGCTGCGGAAGTGGATCTATACGCTGAGCTATTATGTGGACTGGACGGTACGCCAGATCCTGATCATGGATGTGCCGGAAAAGGAAAGCCAGCAGATGTATTCCAGTGTTTTTCTCCCTGCAGTCAATGCCGGCACCGGCTATGCGGATGACCTGCTCAAAGAACGAGATGAAATGCAGCAGGCGCGTGATAAGAAGAACCAGGCGAAACGGGAGGAACTCTCCCGACAGCGGGATGCGAAGCGGGCTGAAGAAAAACGCGCAAGGGATGCCGAAGAGGCACGCCGGGAACGTGACCGGCAGACACGGGAAAAACTGCGGCAGACACAGAAGGAGATTGATGAAATCCGCAGGTCTGCCTATGAGAATACACAGAAGACCCAGGCCAAGGTCCGGGAGATGTGGGGTGATACGATCCGCGGCGATACCAGGTTTGTGGATAAGTACGGCGACGAACATGTCATCCATACCTATGACAACTACGCTTACAAAAGCGGCAGCACCTATGTCACCAGTGACTCTCCGCTGGATCACGGCTGGGACTGGGAAGAACTGGAAAAGAAGAAATACTGAGCGGTTTGACGTTTTTTCAGACACTGTCGTAGAATGACAATGTCATGAAAGCACGGCATGTTTTTACCTGTGCCCTGGCAGGGGCAGCGATACTGACATGTACTTCCGGGTTTACCCAGGGAGAGTTTTCCCTTACAAAGCTGAAGAATTATAAAAAGGAATTCAAATCCGTCAGTATTGGCGCCTGTTCCACCAGCAGCACCAAAACCTATGAGGACTACCGTCTGATTACAAGTGTCGGCAGTGCGCAGTACCAGTATATTCACAACCACTGTACCGTGGATGAAGAGACCGGTTTTCTCATCGATGAAGAAGGATTTATGGGCGTAGCCATGGGGTATGCCTTTGGGGCGATCGGCTCCCGCTATTATATTGAGCTTGATACCGGCATCACGATTCCGGTCGTAAAGGTAGATGCCAAGGCAGCGGAACACGCACCGAACGGCTGCAGTGCGGCAAGTGATGCGAGTGTGATCGAATTTGTGATCGATACGGACCGTGCAAAGGCATATTTCGGAGGAGCGAACGGACTGGCCTCTTCTGGAAACTTCAATAACTATAAATATCTGAAAGGCAGTATTTCGGATATTGAACGGGTTACGGATGAACGGATCGAATCGGGTATCTTCTATTTCTTTTCGCTGGATCAGGATCAGATGAAGAGTACCGAAGAGTACGATCATGTCCGGATGGTGGAAGGCGGATTCCGGAAATAATACAGTTTCTGCGGGGATTCTGATCGAATCATTCGTAAATTAATATGAGGAGGTCAGGCTGTGAAGGATCTGAAAGGGATTAATAAGAAATCGGAAGATGAAGATGTCCTTGAGAACGTAAACGGAGGAACAGCGAAGGAAGGACCTGCTGATCTTACAACGATACTTGGCACCGTTTCCGGAAACCGGAAGGATAATCCGGGCGGAAACGAGCGTATTTTCGAGAACGTAGCTCCACTGAAGAAGGAATGACAGAACGGGAACCTGTATCGGACCGGCAGAACATGCCGGCAGGATACAGTTTTTTTTCTATTATGAAATCAGGAACGAACTGGACCTGATCGTAGTAGAAGGAATACCTTCACAATGCATATGATTATGAGGTCAGGATCACCAGTGGTTCCTGGCCTTTCTTCTGTAGGCATACAGAATGATTGGCCCGG
>JAFWEW010000026.1 GCA_017512725.1 Solobacterium sp. | reverse complement strand
TGCGGTCACACGGTTACAGCCCGGATTACAAATACCGGAGCGCGAGCCGGTGCGGAGGCGGTTCAGCTGTATGTCGGCGGACCGCAGAGCGGAATCCATCGTCCGAAAAAAGAACTGAAGGGATTTGAAAAGGTAGTTCTCGAGCCGGGAGAATCCAAAGAGGTGTCATTTACGCTGAATGACCGCAGCTTTGCGGTCTGGTGCGATGGCTGGAAAGTTCAGAAAGGGACCTATTCGATTGAACTCGGTTCTTCCTGTGCCGACATCCGTCTGAACTCCTTCATCGAAGTGGACGGAGAAGAAATTCCGGTACCGGAATGGCAGAAAGGCTCCTGGTATGAAACACTTCAGGGGAAACCCTCCGCCGGAGATTTTATCGCCGCATACGGAGGGGAGATCATGAAGGAGCCGGAAATCCGGAAGGGACAGTTTACGATGGAAATGTCCACGATGGAGATGAAGGATCATTCCGCAATCATGAATCAGATGTTCAAAGCAACGGAAAAGACGATTGCCGAAGGATTCGGCGGAGTCGTCGATTACAGCAATCCGACCTTCAAGATGATGGTGATGTCGGGAGCCGATGCGCCGCTGCGCGCGGCAGTACTCTCCAGTTCCGGTGCTTTCCCGGCAAATATCGCGGAAGGGATGCTGGAAGCAGCCAACGGACATCCCCTGAAGGGAGCCCGGAAGCTGGCCGGAAAATAATACGAATGGGAAAAGGACCGGGCTTCGGCATCCGGCCTTTTTTCTGTCTCCTGAAAGAAGCAGAGATCAGGCATACAGAATACATTCACGAATGGCCTGTTTCATTCCTCCGGAAAATCTTTCACATATATTATAGAACCTTCTGCCCAATTGATGGGTCATTCAATATAGCAATATAGAAACCTCAGTCTCATACAAGCAAGAGGCTGAGCATAGATTACGGAGGATGGTGAGCATATGCCGGGAAAGCAGCTTGATGAATGGGTTGGCCCCCTGCTACACTGGATCACCGGTGTCGCCGAAGGGCATTATTTTGCCCACCGGTCGTTTTCGGGGGTGCAGGGGGCCGGGTCCCATTTGTCAAGCTGATCCTGGAATAGCGGAACCATCCGTAAGTCAAGAATGATAAAATCATCGATACTTCGCTACAGTGTAAGTGACCAAACCAACAAAGGAGCTTATATCGATGACCACTTACACATTAATGAAGAAACTGATCTCCGTCAAGGACCTTGTAGTAGAAGGCTACCGTCTTGAAGAACTTCCTGACGGGACAATGAAGCTTATCATCCGAGTACGACCTGTGAAAGCTAAGCAGTGCCGATGCAGTATCTGCGGCAGGCGTATACCAAAATATGACAGATCTGAACATCTGCGCACCTGGCGGGCTTTAGACTTCGGCGGTGTCCTGATCGAACTGGAGGGACACGCTCCTCGTGGCACATGTAAGGAACATGGTGTTGTCACGATGGATGTGCCATGGGCATTCCCGGATTCAGGCTTTACCAAAGACTTTGACCGTACTGTTGCCTGGCTGGCCAGAACAGTAAGCAAATCTGCAATATGCGAGTTTATGCGGATATCCTGGCGGACCGTAGGAAGATCTATCGGCAGGGCTGTTGATGAACTTGAACCTGACCATAACTGCCGTCTTCATGATCTGGTGCGGATTGGCATCGATGAGACATCTTATTCTAAAGGGCATCGCTATATTACTACTGTTGTAAACCACGACACCAACACTGTGGTGTGGGTGGCTCAGGGCCACGGCAGGATGGTTCTCGACAGTTTCTTTCAGAGCCTCACAGAAGTGGAACGGGCCAAAATAGAAGTGGTATCCGGCGATGGAGCGAAATGGATATCCGAAGCAGTCAAGTTCTGGTGTCGTCCGGATGTCCTGAGGTGCACAGACCCGTTTCACGTCGTCAGCTGGGCAACGGAGGCGTTAGATAAGATACGTCGCGAGGCCTGGCAAGAAGCGAATAAAGAGGTAAAGGAACTGAAGAAGGAAGTGAAGCCGAAGCGCGGCAGACCGGCTGCGGATGATGTAGAACGCAAGATGTACGAGGAAGCAAAGAAAGCTGCCAGAAGCATTAAGAATTCGCGGTACGCACTGGGAAAAGCACCGGAGAATCTGACTGAGAATCAGGCCGCCAAACTGGAACTCATAGAGGCAGAGAACCGTGTGTTGTTCAGAGCTTATCAGCTTAAGGAACGGCTGCGTATTCTTCTGAAACTGAAAGATCCGGAAGATGCCTTGGCAGAACTTAACAGATGGCTGTTAAGTGCAGCACATTCACGCATACCTGAGATGGTCGAACTCGGCCGTAAAATACGTCGTCATAAGGAGTACATTTTGAACTTCATCAGAACAGGAATCAGTAATGCCCGAGTCGAAGCAAATAACAACAAAATCTCATTACTGATCCATCGTGCATTCGGATTTAAAAACTTCCGAAATATGGTCTCACTCATCATGCTTGTATGTTCAGATCTGACCATACAGCTGCCGAACAGACCCATAAAGTGCGATAACCCGCTACAGAATGCGTGTTCTAACACATTTTGTGTCTAAAATTTACCCATCAATGGGTCAGGAGAGCCCGAAATATAAAACATTTTGAAAGTCAATGATTGTTTTCGGAAACGTTTATGCATATGATATAGACATAAATGGGCAGTTTGGGAATAATATCAAAACACTGCCGGAGGAGACAATATGAAATATGTAGTAATGATCAGCCATGGTGAGTTCGCACCGGGTC
>JAFWEW010000025.1 GCA_017512725.1 Solobacterium sp. | reverse complement strand
TAAAGGGACCTATCCCGTTAAGGATATATGCAAAAGCGATCAGCCGATCTCGTTGTATGATGCATACTCTGAATATCACTATGGCATTTTCAGATATAAAGCGTAATACGCTTTACCAACATTTATTCGAAGAATAGCCTTAAATAATGAATCTTCATGAAGCCGGTCCAGGTACCGGGCCGGTTCGACCTGCAGATCCGCTTCCTTCCGGTACTGAAACGCCATCAGGATCCGTTTCAGCGTTCCGCCCCTGCGGTCATACACCACAGCAATCCGGGAAAGGACAAAGCCCTCCGTTTCAGAAAGACTCAGCGCTTCATGGACCCGGTCAGCAGGCAGAATGATGGAAAAGATCCCTCCTTCTTCCAGGAGATTTGCACTGCAGCGGAACAGGTCGTTCAGCTTAAGCCTGTCATCATGACGGGCTGCCCGCAGGTACCGGTTCTCTTTCTTCAGCGAATCGTTCCGATTCGTAAAAAACGGCGGGTTGCAGATGATCTGGGTGAACGGTTCATGAACATACTCCTGCAGCGGTATGGCAGAGAGTTCTGCTTCGATGCCGTTGTGTGCCAGATTTCTTCCGGCCGTTCCAATGACTTCTTCAAACAGATCAATGCCGGCAAGCAGCTTCGGCTGATGCATGGAGGCATACAGCAGGAGCACGCCATTATTGGTACCGATATCCAGCACCGTATCCTTTTTTTCAATCTTCAGAAAGCGGCCCAGCAGTTCACTGTCACTGCTGAAATGGTACATGTCTTTGGGCTGTTCGATTTCATAGGGTGTGCCGTAAAGATAGTCCATCAGGCTTCTTCCTCGACGACTTTCGGGTTATGGAGCTCGAACCAGAACATCGCACCCTTGCCTTTTTCAGACTCGACCCCGTACTGGGCATGATGGCTGTCCAGAATGGCCTTTACGATGGAAAGACCAAGACCGGTGGAAGACATCGATCTGGAAAAGGAACGGCTTGACTTCTGATAGCGGTCCCAGATCAGCGGCAGTTCTTCTTCGGAGATTCCTTCCCCTTCATCCTTTACTTCGACCCGGACGGTTTCTTCGTCTTCTTTCACAAATGCACGGATCGTAATATTGCCGTTTTCCGGTGTATGCTTCACCGCATTGGACAGGAAGTTGTAGATCACTTCCGTCAGTTTGGTCTCATCCCCGTAAACAACCAGCAGCGGCGGGGTATCGATCGTCACATGAAGCTTCCCCTCTTCGATCATGACGGAATTCAGACGGACGACATTGCGGATAACGGCAGAAAGATCAAAGTTTTCTTCCTTGAGCACATAGGTTCCGCTCTGCAGTTTGGAAAGCTCGCTCATGTCAACGACAAGACGGTCCAGATAATCTGCTTCCGAGATAATGACATCCAGATGTTCATCCCGTTTCTCCGGAATCTCTCCGGAGATATCACGGATCATCTCCGCATAGGCACGGATCGACGTAAGCGGAGTCTTGATATCATGGCTGACATTGGCAATCAGGTCTTTCCGCAGCTCATCGATCTTGGAAAGCTTCCGGGTCGCATCATTCAGCGATTCCGCAAGTTCTTTGGTTTCCGTAAAGGATCCGCCTTCAAACGTACAGGAGTAATCCGCTGCCGCAAGCTTATCCGCTTCCTGGTTCATATGAACGATCGGCCGTACCAGTCTTCCGGCGATCAGAAGTGATACAAACGAGGCAGCCAGCAGGATCACAAACGTAAAGATCACGTACTGCCGGCCAAAGAATGCAACGATCGAATCGACCGGTTCCAGCGGGGAATTGACGAACAGGTAATAGTTCATCAGGTTGGAATGGATCTTCCGCCCGTAGACGACCATATCCTGATTCGTACGCTGGTTGACCAGATTGATGCTGGCTTCCCCGTTGCCGCTGTCCAGCAGCTGCTTCATCGCATAGCCATCCGAAGTATCGATCTCATAATCGGTGGAAGAGCCGGCATTGAACACACACCCGCTTCCAAGGGAGTCTGCAGAGTAGATCTTGAAGCCGGAGGTATTGTAGATCGCTACGCAGACATTGTTGTTTACGGCAACCTGAAAGGCGCGGTTCATCGCCGCGCTGTTTCCGTTCTGATTGATTACATACTGCTGGATCTCATTCCCGATCTCTTTGACATTCGTGAGCTTGCTGTTGCGGTAGTACGGCTTGATCAGCGAAAACTGAAGAACGCCGAGCAGAAATACCACACCGATCGCAAACAGAATGAATACCAGCCAGAAAGAGAAGCGGATCCCGTGTCTGTCAAGCTTCAAACTTATACCCCATTCCGCGTACGGTAACGATATAGTCCCGGTACGGACCGAGATTATGTCTCAGCATCTTGATATGGGTATCGACCGTACGGTCATCTCCGAAATAATCATAATTCCACACTTCTTCCAGAAGCTTTGTCCGTGAAAGTGCGGTATTACGGTGTTCGACAAGGTACAGCAGAAGATCGATCTCCTTGGGGGTCAGGTTCGCCTTCTCCCCATCCACCGTCACACTCCGGCCGGCCGCATCAATTTTTAAACCGCCGAAATTCAGAATGGAATTATCGGTTCTTCTGGTACGGTCCAGCACGACCTTGACTCTTGCCATCAGTTCCTTTGGAGAAAACGGCTTGACGACATAGTCATCAACGCCGAGTTCGAACCCGAACAGCTTATCATATTCTTCCTGCCGTGCCGACAGCATGATCATCGGCACCGGCCGGATGGCCCGGATCTGTTTGCAGGCCGAAAACCCGTCCAGCTTGGGCATCATGATATCCAGAATCACGCAGTCATATTCATTCTCACGGAACAGTTCGATTGCCTGCAGGCCATCCTCGGCCTCATCGGCTTCATATCCGTTCAAAACGGCATACTCTTTTACGACCTGCCGTATGTTTTTTTCATCATCCACGATCAGAAGTTTTGCCATATGTTGTACTTCCTTTCTGTATTCAGGAAACGACCCGCATCGTATTCAGGATGCAGCGCCCGTCATCACTCATTTTACCATCAAACTCGATGTAGATGCCCTTCCGGAGTACATCCTCATACTGCCGCAGCTGTCTTGGCATAACGAGTACATCCAGATCTGCCGTTTCATCCGAAACCTTCAGAAATGCCATCTTCTCTCCCTTTTTGGTCATATGGTTCCACATGGAGGAGACATAGGCAAAAGAAGATACATTTCCCTGTGCCCCGTTCAATGTCACCAGGGAAGGCTTGTGGATGCCAAGGCGGTTACGAACTTCGATGATCGGATGGGCGCCAAGCGTAAAGCCAAGCGTCTCGATCTCCTTTTCCCTTAACACTTCCTTTGCGTCATGCATGTTCACGAGCACCGGCTTGGATACCAGAGAGAGATCCAGAACGGTCTGGCCGTTTTCTTCAATCCGTACGAGTTCCCCATACCGGATCGCCTCTTCGAGACCATGTTTCATCGTCGCCCGGTTCTCCATAAAACAGTCCAGGGCACCGGCATCGATCAGTGCCTCGATGACGGAAGAAGGAATACGGCAGGCACTGACCCGTGCCACAAAGTCAAAATAGTCATCAAAGGGCCGTTTCTCCCGTTCTTCCAGAATGATGGAAGCCGCATGTTCCCCAACATTTTTAACTGCCGAAAGCGGGAGCCGGATCCCGCTGTTTTCTTCTGCCGTCGCCGACTGGGATAAGGATACATCCGGTCCATACACGCGGATGTTCCTTCTTCTGCACTCATCGACATACTGGCCGATCCGGCCGCTGTCTCCCAGAAGTGAATCAATCAGTGCCGCATAGAAAATCAAAGGATAATGCGCTTTGAGCCAGGCCGTCTGCCAGGCGATCATGCCATAGGCGACCGCATGGGATTTGTTGAAGCCGTATCCTCCGAACTTTAGGACAAGATCAAACAGCTCTTCTCCCGTTTCCTTCGAATACCCGTTTCTGACACACCCTTTCACAAAGGCATCCTTCATGCCGAGAAGTTCTTCTTCCTTTTTCTTGGACATCGCTTTCCGCAGCTGGTCCGCCTGTCCGGGCGTGAACCCGGCCGCCCTCTGTGCCAGGCGCATGGACTGTTCCTGATAAATCAATACCCCATAGGTATCCTTCAGGATATCTTCCAGATGCTCTGCCGGATATTCAATGTTGGCAGGATCCTGCTTGTTTTTCAGGTACAGAGGGATGCTGTCGGAACTGGCCGGGCGGAACAGGGCCATGGCCGCAACGATGTCTTCAAAACAGTTTGGCTTGATACGCTTCAGAAGGTTCTTCATGCCTTCCGATTCAAACTGGAAAATCCCGTTGGTATCTCCTCTGCGGAACACATCAAAGGTCGCGGAATCATTCTCGGGAATCTCCAGGATTTTAAAGTCCGGTTCTTTGATCTGGATCCGCTTTACCATCGCATCGATCATGGTCAGGTTGCGTAGACTCAGGAAATCCATCTTGATCAGGCCCCGTTCTTCCAGGTATTCCGAAGGGAACTGGCTGGTGCGCAGCCCTTCTTCTCCGTTCATCATCGGCAGGATGTGATCCAGGGATTTTGAAGAAAGGATCACGCCCGCCGGGTGGATGCCGGTATGGCGCGGCAGGCCTTCCAGCTTTGCGGCATTGCGGAACAGTTCGCTGTAGCGCTCTTCCGCCTTTACGATCTGACGCAGTTTCGGATTATCCAGTAATGCTGAACGGAGCGTTACCTTGGTACCGTTCGGAATCATCCGGCAGAGCATGTCAATATCTCTCGACGGGATGCCCATCACCTTGCCGAGGTCCCGCAGGACCTGCTTGGCCCCAAAGGTGTTGAAGGTAACGATGTTTGCGACATGGTCGCTTCCATAGCGGTCCCGTACATACGCAATTACTTCATCTCTGCGGTCATCGGGAATATCGGTATCGATATCCGGCATGGTCACGCGGTCCGGATTCAGAAACCGTTCAAACAGAAGACCGTATTTCAGAGGATCGACCATCGTAATACCGATACAGTAGGAAACCAGTGAACCTGCAGCGGAACCTCGTCCGGGTCCGACATAAATGCCCTGTTTCCGGGCAAAACGGATAAAGTCATAGACGATCAGGAAATAATCAGAGAACTTCATCTTGGTGATGACGTCCAGTTCATATTTCAGCCGGTCAAGATATTCCCCCGAAGGCTGTTTCCCCTGCATGCGCTTCTGCAGCCCCGCAAGACAGAGCCGCGTCAGGTACTGATCAGAAGTAAATCCCTCCGGCACTTCATAATTCGGCAGACTGGTCTGTTCCATCTGCCCGTCTGCCCGGCATTCGGCAGCGATCGCATCGGTACGGGCAAGATCATCGGCATCATAGAGCTTTTCCATCTCTTCTTTGGAGCAGAACCAGCGGCCGTTGATCTGCGGCAGCGAGGAATCCTGCAGGGTCCGCTGGGTGCGGATGCACCGCAGCATATGAAAGATGCGGGCATCTTCGGAACGGAGATAATAGATTTTATTCAGTGCCACCGTCGGAATGCGCAGAGCGGCAGCACAGGATTTCAGAAGCCGGTTCTTCATCCGCCACATCGAAGCATCCTGATAGGAAAGTGCGACGTCAAATTCCCCCAGTTCCCTGCGCAGTACTTCGAGCTTCGTTACGATGCCTTCCCGGTCATCTTCCAGCATTTCTTTTTCCATCCATCCGCCTTCGCCGTAGACGATCACGGAGAGGCCGTCGAGATGTTCCCGGAATTCCGCAAACGGCACCGGTGTTTCCGTACAGGAAATACTGGTACTTAATGTCATGAGGTTCTGATAGCCGGTATTGGTTTTTGCCAGCAAAAGAAACGGAACTGCCTTTTCGTCCATCTGCACATCGAGTTCCAGCCCGTAAATAGGACGGATGCCCTCTTTCGCACAGGCATGTGAAAAAGCCGCGGCACCGTGCATCACATTGTGATCACAGAGAGCCACCGCGTCATAGCCGAGATTTTTTGCGGCTGAAACCAGTTCCTGGATCCGTATGGTACTGCCAAGCATGGTATAGCAGCTGCGTACCATCAGGTGTGTCGTCATGCCCCTATTGTAGCACTGCCCGGAACACCGCGAATCATTGGCTTTTAATATATAATCGCGCATGGTAAAATAAACAGGCATCTTTTTGGAGGTTTTTTTTCGTATGGAAGATTTTGAAAAAAACGTATCGGATTTCAATGATTATGAAGATACACAGTATTTCAGCGGCAAACCGGCCCGAAAGTCGGTATTTAACGTACCGCCGGAATCTTATAACAATAATGAACCGGTAAAGCGCACAACGCCGCCGGATTTTCCTTCGGCTTCGCCCGCTTCCGCACCGGCCAGCAGTTCTCCGGAACCTGCCAGTGAACCGGTGAAACGGCAGCCGCTGAAATCCCCGCGAACACGTCCCACGATCAGCACGAACCGTGTCTTTTCTCCATACGATCTTTCCTTTTTTGAAGACCCCGTGACGACCCGTGACATGAATGACAGTGAGCGTGCCCGGATGAGTGCCCGCCGTTCTGCCGGCGGCTCCGGCCGTGTTCTTACCGCCGACACTAATGTGTTCCCGTCCGGTTCCAGCTCCGGTGCATCGACCCGTTCCTCCCTGGAAAAGATCCTGCCTTCTTCCAACGGCACTTCGTCTCCAAGAACCGCTTCGGCTCCGGTTAACAGCAGCCGTGCGCCCAGACAGCAGGCAAGCCCCTATAAACCAAACGCCGCCGGCAAGACTTCTTCCGGTCCGATCCTGACACCGGACAATAATTTCTTCCCGGAGGATTCCCGTTCGATCCGTAACACGGCACAGATTCCTGCCGCTTCTTCTAACCGCCCTGCAGCATCTTCCAATGCGGGTTATGGTACACAGCCAAAGGCGTTTGTTTCTGAAGCACCAAAGACGACTGTTAATTCAAAGCTATCCTCTGTCTCCTATGGCAGTTCCTATTCTGCTTCTTCCAGCAGCACGGTGGATGATCCGTTCCGTCCGAGAACAACATCCAGAAAAGCAGCTGCAGATCCTTCCAAGACACAGGTTTATCAGCCGATGCAGAGTATCCGTCCGTTTGATGGCATGCGTGCCGCACCTTCTCAGGATGCGACCAAGGTTTACAGTACCTCTTCCCAGACGCAGAACAAGCCTCCGGTATTCAAGCCGGTTGACTCTGCTTCTGTTTCGGCCAATACCGCTTCCGCACCGGTATTCAAGCCGGTCGGTTCCGGTTCTTCTGCAGCCGGCAGCGCTTCTGCACCGGTATTCAAATCTGCCGATTCCGGCTCCGCTTCCATTGGCTTTACCTCTGCACCGGCATCCAGGCCTGCAGGAGCCAAAGCGGTTCAGCCTCCGGCATTCAATATTCCTCAGAAGTCTCCTGCTCCTGCCAGCCAGAAGCCGGTGAATTCCTATTCCACGCCTTCTTCCGGTGCGACCCTGTCGTTCTCTTCTGTAAAGGAACCAGAGGTTTCGTTCTCCGGCACAAAGACATCGGTCTTCAGTGAACCGGCAAAGTCTTCTTATACCGCTCCGGCATTCAAAGCCGCTTCTGCCGGTACAGCCGCCGCGGCTTCAGGTGCCGCTTCGGGGATGCTGCTGGGCGCAACCGCTGCAGGAACTGCTGCACTTAACGCAGCTGCTCTGAAGAAAAAACAGCAGTCCGATGCACTGAAAAAAGAGCCCCCTGCCGTTCCTCCGGTATTCAATTCTTCCACGCTCACTCCTTCAGCAGATAACAGCAAAACCGTTACCGTCGATCTTTCCGATGTCCGCAGTCTGGACCAGAAAGCGAAGGATTCCGAGTATGACGCGTATGACGATTACGATGACTACGAGGATGATTACGAGTATGAAGATTCCAAACACGCCAAGACCAAAGAATATGAAGATGACGATGAGGAATATGATTACGACTATGATGACGAATACGACGATGAATATGATGATGACGAGTATGAAGACGAGGAGGAAGAAGAACAGCCGGAAGAAATAACTCCTCTCAAAGGCAAAAAGACAAAACAGACCGAAACGGGTACCGGCGGACCGAACGATCCGGATGGACCCGGTAAAAAGAAAGCCGGTTCTTCCGGTAAGCCGAAGAAATGGTTTGTCATCCTGACGGCGGTTCTTGTCGTTGCCGTCGTACTTGAACTGATCGCCGGCATTACGGGAATTGTCATGATCAACAAGATGACCAGCAATTCTCCGGATCTCAACCTGACGGACTTCGTCGGTGAAGAGTCGACAAAGATCTATGACGATCAGGGCGAACTCGTTACGGAAGTCGGTGTCTACCTGCGTCAGAACATCACATATGACAAATGTCCGGAAGCACTGGTCGATGCGTTCCTGTCGGTCGAAGACAGCCGCTTCTTCTCCCACTTCGGATTTGACATCCCGCGTTTTACCAAAGCGCTCATCGACAACATCAAAACTCATTCCTTCGGTCAGGGCGGTTCCACCTTCACGATGCAGCTGGTAAAGAATACCTACTTCTCGGTGGAATCGATGAACGCCGAAGATACCGGTACCGAACGTACCAAATCGATTGAGTATAAAGTTCAGCAGATCTATCTTGCGATGAAGCTGGAAAAGCTCCTGTCGAAAAAGGAAATCTTCACGCTATATCTCAACAAGCTGAACTTCGGCGGCAATATCCGCGGTGTGCAGCGTGCCTCACAGTACTACTTCGGCAAGAACTGCAATGAGCTGAATCTTTCGGAAGCAGCCATGCTGGCAGGCATCGTAAACCTGCCGAACCGGTATAACCCGTATGACTATCTGGATTACGGTACGACCCGCCGCAATGAAGTTCTGCAGCTGATGAAGTACCACGGTTATATCACGGATGACGAACTCAAACTGGCAAAAGGCATCAAGGTTGAAGATACGCTGGTCGGTGATGTCCGTGAAGCAACCGAAGACAGTCAGTACCAGTCGTACATTGACGTTGTTCTCGAAGAAGCCATGGAACTGACCGGTTCCGACCCGACGGTACGGGGCATGAGCATCTATACCCACCTCAACCGGCAGATGCAGGAAGAAGTGGAAACGATCCAGAACGGAGAATCCACCGTTGTCTTCCCGGATGATCTGATCCAGGTTGCCATGATCTCCATGGATAACCGGAATGGTGCGATTGTCGCAATCGGCGGCGGCCGCAACTATGACGGTGCCCGTCTTCTGAACCGTGCCACGATGAACTACAAACAGCCGGGTTCCAGCGTCAAGCCCCTGCTCTCCTATGCCCTTGCATTTGAGTATCTGGGCTACTCGCTGGATGAAGTCCTGCTGGATAAGCCAATTACCTATCCGATGGAAAGCATGGTCCTGGTCAATGCCAGCGGCAACTATGCCGGCGATGTCACGATCAAGGATGCGGTCGGCAACTCCCTCAACATTCCGGCGATCCTGACACTGGAACGTGTCGTGAACAAGATCGGTCCGGAAAAAGTGGTTGAATATCTGCAGTCGATCGGCTTCTCAAGAGTCAAGCAGGAAAATTTCCATCTCTCCTATGCGATCGGCGGAACTACGTTTGAAACAACCTGTAAGGAACTGGCTGGCGCTCACGCAATGCTCATCAACAAGGGCATCTACAACCAGCCGCATACGATTGAAAAAGTCGTAATGTCTTCCGATGGTTCGGAATACTATTCCGCGAATCAGAATGTCCGTGCCCTTTCCTCCGGAAGTGCCTACCTCGCAACGGAACTGGAAGCCAACAACGTAACCGGTTCGTACTTCAACTACATGCAGGTACTGGCAAGAAGCTATCCGGTCTATGCGAAGACCGGTACTACCGACTGGGGTTCTGACGGTGTGCAGTATGGCATTCCCCGCGGCCAGATGAAAGACAAATGGATGGTCGCAAGCACCTCGCAGTACACCAACTGTGTATGGGTTGGTTACGACAAGGCAGAAAAAGGAAAAGAAACGTATTATACCTCTTACAAGAGTTCGCTGAACATTCCGGGCAACATCAACCGTCTGCTTCTGAACAAAGAAGAAGAGATCTGGGGTGTTCCGGAAGCGATTCCGGCACCGGATGATGTTCAGTCGGTCACTTATATCTACGGCACCTTCCCGCATGTCCGTGCAGAATTCGCCATGGACGGCGGCGGAACCGTTACTTCTCTGGTGTCCAGTGCTGGTCTGGAATCCATGCCAATGGTCAGTGTGGATGAATACCTCCAGTATGCCGCATCCGAATCGGAATACCTTGGTCTGGGCGGCATCAGTGCCCGCTTCGATCAGATGGGTATCCTGACGGTATCCTGGGGCGGTGCCAACGGCATCTGTTCCGGCTCGGAACGGAACATCAGTCTCCACGACGCCTACAATGACATCGACCAGTGGGGTGCCTGCCTTGCGGATCTCTCCTGGCTCGTCGGAGGCGGTGAATACTGGGGCACGGTCTATGTCGATGACAATCCGATCGGTGAGATTTCTTCCAACAACGGGTTCTATAAAGGCTATGTCGGAGATCTCTATGGTCAGGTAAAAGTCTGCGGCGGATCATCAACCGCAGACGGCAGCGACAATACTGCATGTACGGTTGCACAGTACTACGAAAACCCGGATGTGAATGGTTATATTGATGAGAACGGCAACTGGGTACAGATCGAAGTACAGCCCGATTACAGCCAGTATGGTTACTGGGATGAAAACGGCAACTGGGTCGGCCAGGGTCACTGGGATGACACCGGTTTCCATCTCGAATAAGAACTTCAGCTCCGCTTCGGCGGAGCTCTTTTTCTGTATCAGAAAAGACGGAGCCCGCTTCGAACTTCCGTCTTGTGTCTGTCTGTTTCAGTCACTGATCTTTCTTCTTGCGATGATCCGGATCGGTGTACCTTCAAAGTCGAAGGCTTCCCGCAGGGAATTCTCAATGAACCGCTGATATGTAAAGTGCATGAGCTTTGGTTCATTGCAGGAAAGCACGAACGTCGGCGGCTGGATGCTGACCTGTGTCGCATAATAGATCCGGAACCGCTTGCCGTTTCTTGCCGGTGCCGGTGTGGTCACCTGCGTATCGGCAATCACTTCATTCAGTACATTGGTGGCAATACGGCGCCTGCTGTTTTCATATACCCGGTCTGCCAGCGGCATCAGGTTGCGCACCCGCTGTCCGTTCTTGGCAGAGATAAACAGAATCGGCGCATAGGAGAGATAAACAAATTCTTTGCGGACCTTCTCGGTGAATTCATTCATCGTATGTTCATCCTTTTCAATCAGGTCCCATTTGTTGACACAGATGATCACCGGTTTCCCCGCATCATGGGCATAACCTGCCACATGCTTGTCCTGTTCCCGGATCCCTGCGTCCGCATCGATCAGGAATACTGCCACATCACAGGATTCGATTGCCGAGAGTGCCCGCAGTACGGAATACTTTTCAATCGATTCGAATACCCGGCCCCGCTTGCGGATCCCTGCCGTATCAACGATCACATACGGTCTGCCTTCAAACTCAAAGGCGGTATCCACCGCATCTCTTGTCGTTCCCTGCTCATTGGCAACAATAGCACGGTCTTCCTGCAGGATCGCATTGACCAGCGATGACTTTCCGACATTGGGTTCGCCAATGACCGCAATGCGGATACCCTTGTTTTCTTCCTCGGAATCTTCTTCCGGGAACTGTTCCACACAGGCATCCAGAACATCGCCGATGCCGATGCCGTGCACGCCGGATACCGCAATTGGATCACCGACGCCAAGGGCATAGAATTCATAGATATTCGGAATTCTGGACTCATCATCAATCATGTTTACGGCAAGCACCACCGGTTTGTCGGACCGCTGCAGCATCCGGGCAATGTACTGATCATCATCGGTCAGTCCCATCTTTCCGTTCACCACAAAAAGAATGACATCCGCCTCTTCGATGGCAATCGTCACCTGAGCCTGGATTTCTTTCTGATAAGGCTGGTCTTCGATCTGGATCCCGCCGGTATCAATGATCCGAAATTCATGTCCGGTCCATTCACTGCGGGCATAGATGCGGTCCCGGGTCACCCCCGGCACATCTTCGACGATCGATACTCTCTCGCCTGCGATTCTGTTAAAAATCGTTGACTTTCCGACATTCGGACGGCCAACGATCGCGATCACACCTGTTTTCATGCGTTCTCCTGCAGATATGGTTCCACAAGCTGATAAATGCGGTCTACGACTTCTTCAATCGTGAGATCCGACGTATCGATCTCAACCGCATCGTCTGCTTTCTTCAGGGGAGAATGTTCCCGATGCATATCCTGATAGTCACGTGCTTCGATTTCCTTCGCCAGTGTTTCCACATCGGAGGTTTCGATGCCTGCTTCTATATTCTGCTTATAGCGCCGCTGTGCTCTGGCAAGTGCGCTGGCGGTCATGTAGATCTTGACTTCCGCATCGGTCAGAACAACGGTTCCGATATCGCGTCCGTCCATGATGAAGCCTTTGGCTTCCGCCATCTTCTGCTGTCTTGCGACCAGTTCCTTCCGCACATTCTCGAGCTTGGAAACATCGCTTGCAGCCATGGAGACCGCATCCTCACGAATTGCCTTTGAGACATCTTCTCCATCCAGGAACACCTTCCCGTCCGGCGTCAGTACGATATCGGTATCCTTGAGCATTGCTACAACCCTTTCCTCATCATCCAGAGGAATGCTGTTGTTCAGACATTTCAGAGCGGTGCAGCGATACATCGCCCCGGTATCGAGATGTACATATCCAAGCTTGCTGCAGAGCCGCTTGGCAATCGTGCTCTTTCCGGCAGCACTCGGTCCGTCGATTGCAATATTGATCTTCTTCATCAGCTGATGACTCCTTTCGACAGCAGCACCCAGTAAATAACCACTGCCAGAACCAGAGAAAGCGCAATGATCAGAATGATCAGCACAACATTCAGAATCTGGTTCGTATGATTGACTTTGTCGGTCACATCATTCAGGTTGTCCTCATAGTCATCCAGCTGAGCACGCATCTGTGTGGTTTCATTCAGGATCTGCTGGTTGGTGGAACGCGGCACCCCGTACGTATCCGTATCATCCGCAAAGAGGTTCCTGCCCTTCTTGGATGCACTTTCATTCTTCTTCTGCGCACCGTTGATCAGACGCTGTACTTCGGCAGCGATATCTTCCTTCGTCATTGTCTGGGTATCGGAATACGGCCGTGCTTCCTCTTCTTCCTCTTCCTCATCCAGGAAGTCGAGATACGGCTTTTCTTTTGCCGCAGATGGTTCCGGTTCTGCATAAGCAGCTTTCTTCCGGTCATTGCCAAAGGAAATATCCGCGGTATCCGCTTCTTTCACAGCTGGCTTGGCAGCTGCTTCCTGGTAGGAAGGCTTCACCGGTCTGGGTGCAGGCTCTTCCTCTTCTTCCGGATACGGCTTGCGCGGAGCAGCCGTGCTTTCCCCCCGCAGATTCTTCAGAATATCCAGATCGGTATTGGCTGATCCGGCAACCCCCTGATTGATGTTGTATTCCTTTACTTCCCGGATGTAATCATCAAGATATTCATTATTAAATGCGGTTGTATAATTGGCGCTGTTCTGGAAATACTCTTTGGAGAACCCTTTACTACTGGGAATGTTTTCCGCTGCCGGCACAGGTGCCTGTGTTTCTTCCGGTACATACGGACGCCCCTGACTGGCATGAAGCGGAGAATTGTTCCGTTCCGGGGAAGGTTCCTGAGGTGCATTAAACTGATCAGGAGCGATCTGATTCAGTTTCTGCTCATATTTATAAAGATCTCTGGTCTGAATGTTCGATTCGGAATCATTCTGAAGAGAGTCTCTGAGCTCTTTGTATTTCTGCATTCTGGAATACTTCGCCATAGTTCTATCTGTTCTCCAAACACGCTTATTATAGCATGGTTTAAGCGTCTTACAGGGGCATTTGAACCGGTTTCTAGCGGTGCAGGATCGGTGAGATCCGCTTGTACAGCAGCATCGTCACAAGGGATACCGCAATGGATTTGACGATATTAAACGGCGTGGTGGCAAACAGTACAAACGTAAAGCGGTCCTTGATCAGAGGCACAATTGCAGTGCCCATTCCGATCAGCGCATCCATCGGCATATGGTAGAAATAGGAATATGCCGGAAGAAGTACGAGTGCGTTCAGCAGAAGTCCGGCGATGATCATGCACAGGGAACCGATGCAAAGTCCCTTGATGGCATTCTGTTTGGATTTGTGCTTTGTATAGATCAGCGCTGCCGGTACGGCATAGGAAATGCCGATCAGAAAGCTGGCAGCCTCACCGACATAAGCAGTATTGGTTCCGGCGAATATGGTCTTGAGAATGATCTTAACGGCTTCGATGGCAACAGCCGGCAGCCAGCCGAGGGCAAACCCTCCGACCATGACAGCTACTTCACTGAAATCCAGTTTGTAGAACGGCGGTACGAACGGCAGCGGGAATTCAATCAGCATCAATACGAATGCGATCGCTCCCAGTACGGCAATCTTTGCGATTAAGCGGGTCTGACTCTGTTTCATTTCTGGTTTCTCCTCCTCACCCAATAAAAAACGGGTCTTACAGAAAAACCCCAAGGAAATTGATAAAAGATGTTTCAACTCTTCCATCCAGACTGTACTGTCGCCACCGGAATTGCACCGGTTCAGACCATCAGGTCTCGCGGGGTTTACCGCCGGTCAGGAATTTCACCTTGCCCTGAGTTTTCCAAGTGCTATTATACGGCTTCCTTCCAAAAAGATAAAGAGTGATGTGAACATCACATCACTCATTTACTTTAATGCATGCCAGATATCCATGATCGGCCCGCGCAGTACGATTGCCGCAAGCATTACGACGGCTACGACCGCAAACACGACCAGGAGATATACGACCAGGGAATAACCCTTCTTTCCTTTTGTGACACGGTAGAGCACCCAGATATGACCGATCATCGCCAGCAGTACCAGTGCCGCAAATACGGCCAGGAACTTGTCCCGGCTAAATGCCAGAAGTGCTCCGGCGAAGGAGAACAGCAGACCATGCAGGATGGTATATACACTGTTCTTTTCCAGCACTGCCGTCTTGGAAACCGTCATCGTGCTGTTCAGCAGAATACCGCAGAGAATGCCGCCTCCAATCTCCAGTCCGGCTCCAAGAAGCAGGATTGAGAGAAACAGCAGCAGGAAGTTTCCAAATCCCGGGCTCACTGCGACATCGGAACGGTTGAGCACTCCGATATAAGCTCCGGCAGATGTTACCAGTGCGATGATCGCATACTTGATAACCGTCAGCTTGATTGCTTCCTCCGGATTGTCGTATACCGATTCGATTTCCGAACGGATGATCGCTTTGCGGATGAAGTTCGAAGTCTTGTCCCGGGCTTCCCTCAGGAGCCGATCCCGTTCTTCCGCATTTGGAATCGAAACATTCGGAAGGGTCGCGGGCAGTGTCTTGACCGCATCCCGTACTGCCATTGCCGCAAGTGCCGGCTTTTCCGTCAGATTCGATGGAATCAGCGGTGTCTTTTCTTTGACCGGTTCTGCAACCTTCTTCGCAGGCGGTTCGGGCTCAGCAGCTTTCGTTACAGCCGGTTCGGCAGGTTTTTCTGCCCTCTGCTTCTGTACTTCTTCTGTTTTGCGAAATTCCTCCGCTTTGCGGGTTTCTTCTGCTTTTCGAGTTTCTTCTGCTTTGCGGGTCTCTTCTGCGATCCGAAGTTCTTCTTCCTGCCGTTTCATTTCAGCCTGTGCAGCCTGAAGTACTTTCCGGCGCTTTTCTTCGTTCGCCTTTTCTTCCGCAATGCGTACTTCTTCCAGGCGCTTGGCTTCATCAGCCCTTGCCTTTTCTTCCGCAATCCGGTCCGCTTCTTTCTGTTTCTCTTCTGCGGCTTTCTTCTTTTCTTCTTCGATCCGGAGTGCTTCCGCCTTCTTCGCTTCTTCGGCAGCTTTCCGTTCTTCTTCAATGCGTTTCTTTTCTGCTTCGAGATGCGCTTCTTCTGCGACCCGGGCTTCTTCAAGCCGCTTCTCTTCTTCTTCGGCTTTCTTTTTTTCTTCCATCAGGCGTACTTCTTCCGCCTTCAGCCGTTTCAGCTCCTCTTCCCGGACAGCCGCAAGACGCTGACGTTCTTCCTCTTCCAGACGAAGAACCTCAAGACGCTGCCGGCTCTCTTCTTCCATTTTGAGAGCTTCTTTGCGCGCTTCTTCCTGTTCCAGGCGTTTCGCCTCCAGAACAGCACGTTCTTTTTCTTCCGTCTCTTTGGCTTCCATCAGCATTCTCTCAGCCTCTTCCTTGCGGCGGATCTCCAGGCTTACACGATCTTCTTCCTCACGTCTGCGAAGGGCAATGGCCGCGAGTTCAGCCTGAATCTCTTCCGTATGTTTCTTGGCAGCCGCCTCTTCGAGACGGGCCTGTTTGATTGCGTTTTCTTCTTTTCGGATCGCAGCTTTGCGTTCCGCTTCTTCCTGGCGCTTGGTCTTGCGCTCAACTGCTGCCACCTGACGGGCAACGTTCTTCTCGTGGATCTCCGCTCGTTTCTTTTCCTTCCAGATATTGAACTGTTCTTCCCGGTGCCGATGGACCACATCCCGTTTCAGGGAATTCCAGTAAAGCCGGTCTTTACACCAGCGGAAGAAGCGTCCGATCTGGAACCCGATAAAGCAGATCAGCTTCCAGAGATTCACGAATATCCAGTTGAACGCCAGTGCGATCACAACGGCGATCTCCTGTATCACCATCCAGAGCCACACCCCGAAGGATTTGAAGAGCGCTGATCCGATGCCTTCATAGGACAGCGGATCTTCAACCGGAACCACTTCGCCGTTTTCATTCACTTTCTTCCCGGCAGACAAATGCTTCTTCAGCCTGCTGCAGTAAAAACAAAACTGCTTCCACGCCTCTTTCGAAGTGCTGCATTTCTTTACTTCCGGAAGCTTTTTGGCATCAATTCTGGCCTGTGCGGCCCTGGCAACCATTTCTGCGGCAGTTACCTGCCCCTGAAGAAAGCTGCGGCGGGCCGAATCGGCGGTATTCGCTGTATTCGGTTCGTGTTGTTTCGTATCGTTTAAACTCATAAAAAGAATCCTGCCTATTAAAACAGGCAAAAAATATTATAACCGAAATTCGTTCCAGAATACGATCACTTTAAATAATAATCAAAAAAACTGTACCGCAGTCGGTACAGCTTTGGCTCGATTAGGCGCGTCCGGAATACTTTCCGTCTGCTGTGGAAATCAGAACCATTTCTCCATTCTGAATGAACAGCGGGACACGGATATCAAGACCGGTCTCTACCTTCGCATTCTTGGTTGCGGAAGTAGCGGTATCTCCCTTGACTGCCGGTTCGCATTCCACGATCTGCAGTTCTACCTTATCCGGCAGAATGACACCGAGGATCTCTTTTCCTTCATACATGGAAATGGTCACGTTGTCATTCTCCTTCATGAACTGTTTTTCCCATTCCAGACGGGACTTCGGAATCTCGATCTGTTCATAGGTTTCGTTGTCCATGAAGACAAAGTTGTCGCCGTCATCATACAGATACTGCATTTCCTTCTTGTCGATGTGGGCCTGTTCGACTTTGTCACCGCCGGTGAAGGAAATCTCGTTGATAACACCGGTACGCAGGTTCTTGACCTTTACCTTGACGATCATCTGGCGCATCGCCGTCTTATTATGATCAATATCAAGAACGCTGTAGATATTACCTTCATTTTCAAATGTTGTTCCTGGTTTCAAATCATTTACAAGAATCATAACTACCTCTCTCCTACCAACAATATTTTATTGATCATGTTTTCTTTGTCAATAAAAAGCGCATACATATGCGGTTTCAGAAGATTCCGAAAAAATCAGAATCTTTTTTGCGGGGATTTTCCGCTTTCGGGCTAAGAGTAAAACAGAGGAGGTTGTGATGGAAGAACGGCTGAACCAGATTCTGAAGATCGCACTGAAGCACCATGTCACCGATATCCATCTGAGTCTCTCGGATGAAACGTGCATGATCGAAATGCGGGTCAGCGGTGCGATCCGCCGTATCCGGTCCAAGCCGGATGACGTAAAGTTCTTTCATTATCTGATGTATCGGGCCAATCTCGATCTTTCCTCCTCGCTTGAACCACAGACCGGCCGGTTCGAAGCAGTGGTCAATGGCCGTACGCTGGCCCTCCGCTTTGCGACCGTATCCAGCTACCGGGTTACCAGCGGTGTTCTGCGGATCCTGAACAATCATGGGGCACTGTCTTCGGATTTACTGACTGCAGATCCCCGTCAGGCAGAATGGTTCCGGTCGATCTGTACCCACCGCAGCGGTCTGTACGTATTCTCCGGCCCGACCGGAAGCGGAAAGACCACAACGCTCTATACGATCCTGAATGAAGTTCAGGGAAAAAAGATCTTTACCCTGGAAGATCCGATCGAAGTGCTGAGTGAGAAATACGTACAGCTTGCGGTCAATGACAAACGGCACCTGTCCTACGCCGACGGGATCCGTCAGCTCATGCGCCATGACCCCGATATCATCATGATCGGGGAAGTCCGCGACGCAACCGCGGCAGAGATGGCAGTCCGCTCGGCCTTAACCGGTCATCTGGTACTGACATCCCTGCATTCCGGTTCCTGCGTCAATGCGATCAACCGGCTGATCGACCTTGGGGTCAGTCCCCTGCAGCTGTCTGACATTCTTTCCGGCATGAGTAATCAGCGTCTGTATGACGATCCTGCCGGCGGAAAAATCGGTGTCTATGAAATCATGAACAGAAAGGAGATCGAATACTATTTTGAACACCATCGAACCAGCAGTTCCTTCCAACCCCTTGCCGAAAAAATCAAAGAAGCGGTTTCGCTCGGCGCCATTCGTCCTGAGCAGGCATCGCAGGATCTCGATTGACCGGCTGGACTGTGAGGGAATTGCCCGGCTGATGGCAAACGGCTTCACCCTGCAGGATGCGCTTTCCCTGCTGGAAAGTCCCTCCAACAAAGCAGTCTTTGACATGATCCGGGAGAAACTGAAAAACGGCGACGAACTGACGGGATTCTTTGCGGACCTCTGTCCGAAATCCTACCGGACCTATCTTTCCGGATTCCTCAAATGCCTTTCCTTCTCGGAATCGCTGACCCTGTGCATGGAAGTCGTCAATGGAGAGGAGGCACAGAAAAAGGAATACCGCAGAGGCCTCTTCTATCCCTGCATGATGTTCCTCTGTACGATTGCCGGCGTCATTCTGTTCAACGAAGCCTGTTTTCCGCCGCTATTGTCCATGATGCGGGGGTTCCATGTCGAAGGAAACAATTATGAAACATTGCGTATCTTCCTGCGGATCTTTTCCGTTACCGTGATCCTGATCCTGACCGCCGGGCTGATCGTGCTGTTCTGGTACCGGAAGGAAAGCCACCGGGTTGCGGGATACCGGCTGTGCGCACGGTACCTGCCGTCTTCGATCTATGTGCAGTATGAATCGGTGGATTTCATCCGGTTCTTCCTGCAGTGCATCCGGATGAGTGTACCGACGCGGGAAAGCATCCGCATTCTGGCATCGATCGATCATAAGCCGGTGATCCGCTTTCTGGCGGAGACCATTGAACGTGCCCTGCTCAGCGGTGATTCCTTCGAAGAGGCCGTCGATATCCCATGGCTGGATCCATCCCTGCTGCGGTTCCTGAAGATTGCCTTTTATTCATCCGAAATGGAATCCATGCTGGAAGGATATCTGGAAATGGCGCATGAACGAAGCCGCCGGCAGTGCATCCGCATCACCCGGACCGTACAGATCCTCTCCTATGCCTGTATCGGCGTGATTCTGATCCTGGTGTATGAGGTATTGATGCTGCCGCTGCAGATACTTACACAGATGTAGAAAGGAAATGTTATGAAACTGAAAACGATAAACAAGAATGGTTTTACGCTTCTGGAAATGGTCATCGTCGTAACGATCATCGCGATTCTGTTTCTGCTGACGGTGCCGAATATCCAGAAAACACTGGGCATTGTGGATAAGAAAGGCTGCAACGCCCTTACCAAAACCGTGGATTCTGCAATTCTTCAGTACCACCTGGAGTATGACGAGAACCCCGGAAGTACCAGTGATCTGATCAATGCAGGGCTTCTGACCGAGGAACAGACGCATTGTGATGATGGAAGAACGATTTCCGTCTCCGGCGGGCAGGCAGTCGCATCGTAGCGGCTTTGCCCTGCTGGAACTGTTGGTTGCGGTGTGTGTACTGGCTGTGCTTACGTCGTTGTCTGTAATATTCGTGCGATTCTCCTCTGAAGCTTATTACCTCTTTCCCAGCCAGTACACCCGCATTAAAAGTGAATCCCTGCTTACCGGCCAGCGTCATGAATATGAAGATGATACCGAAACCAGTTACCCGGCAATTTACTTTCAGGAAAACGGAACCGTCAATCAGGCAAGGACCCTTTCCTTCGTCTGCGGAACAAACATCCGGGAGATCGTTATTGAACTCGGCCCCGGTGCGCTGGTCTTCCGGCGGTAAGGGGTTCGTGCTGTCCGATGCCCTGATCGCAGTCGTGATCGTAGCGCTTCTTGCCCTGCTGACACAGCGCTGCGTGATGTCTGCCGTCCATACCAAACGAATACTGGAAGAAGCCGCTGCGGAATCCGATGCGGAATATGAAGACTTTATGAGAGGAATCGGAGAATGTGTCTGCGAAGAAGAAACACCCGAAGAAACACCGGAGGATATATCCTCGAACAGCTCCTGATTACCCTTGGAATCTGTACCTTTCTGATTCCGGTGACCGTGGTTCTGCTCGGTACACTTTCCAGAGAGCTTTCCTGTCCGATGGATCTTCAGGATGAAGTATCCATCAGCCAGCTGCGTCATGTGATCAACACCGGATATGATTTTGAATGTTCGGGCAGTGAACTGTCGTTCATGCATCATGAAAAGCGGCAAAGGCTGGTGCTGCGGAACGGAAATCTCTGTCTGATCGATCCGGGTACCCAGATTTTTCTGTCCGATCTTTCCGATGTGAATTTTTATCTGGAAGGAGACGTAATCATTATCAACTATGCACATTTTGAAAAAGACCCGGAAACCCGGTGCCT
The DNA here is from genome assembly GCA_017512725.1 of Solobacterium sp. Taxonomy (GTDB): domain Bacteria; phylum Bacillota_I; class Bacilli_A; order Erysipelotrichales; family Erysipelotrichaceae; genus Bulleidia. The sequence continues at coordinate 27,796 of JAFWEW010000025.1, read as the reverse complement.
TGGCCATGTCTGACGGGTTTGTCTGCCTGTATTTCCTGATGATCTTTCTGCTCTGTATCACTATCATAACGACTGCGATGACCATTCAGGAAAACCGGCTGAAAACAGAGATCAATGTCCGAAAAGCAGATCAGCTGGCCATGGAAGAAGCCGCAGTGCTTTCATACATTAAGTGTGCCCTGATCAATGAACATCTCGAAGATGGCTCGCAGGAAGAAAACGGGGTCTGTTTCAGTATCTGCAGGACCGCCCACGGCGCAAATGTATCGATCGGTTCTCCCTATCCAGAAGTGCTGGATATCACCTTCAGTTCTGATGAGAAACATATCTATGACTATGATGTCATCCGGTCGGAAGAACCTGCATAAAAGAAAAACGCCGCCTCAGCAGCGTTGTTGTCAGAAGAGCTCTGTTCTCAGGTAAACCAGAAACGGATTGGTCTTCTTTTCCTGACCGATCGTTGTCGCATCCCCGTGTCCGGGATAGACCCAGAGATCATCCGTGAATCGCTCTTTGATCAGGCGGAGCGATTCCACCATTTCTGTTTCATCCCCGCCGAAGAGATCCGTCCGGCCGATCGAACCGGCAAACAGTGTATCTCCCGAAAAGATCCGGTTGCGGTAACGGATCAGCACGGATCCTTTGGAATGACCGGGTGTCGGAATGATTTCGAGATCAAAGGTGCCGATCTTCATCTCTCCTGCTGTCAGCGGATTCAGCGGACAGTAGAGCGGTACGGAGTAGGCACTTTTTCCTTTGGCGGGATCAACCATCTCAAAATCCCCTTCATGGAGATAAACGGGACAGTGATAGATCTCGTAGAGATCATCTACGGCACCGGTATGATCTTCATGGCCATGGGTCAGAAGAATGGCGTCGACGGTCTCATCTTCTGCGACATGCCGTGCAATCTCCTGTGCGAACCGTCCGGGGTCAATGAAAAGGACATGCCCATTGTCATGAAGCACATACGAATTCTCTCCGTACAGTCCGATTGGAAGGGTTTCAATCTTCATATATTAATAAAAAAAGCAATCCAAAGATTACTTTTTCTCCTTGTGAGTTGTCTTCTTGTTGCAGCGCGGGCAGTACTTCTTGATTTCCATCTTTTCGGTATGCTTACGCTTGTTACGGGTACCGATATAGTTTTCTTCACCGCAGACACTGCACTTGAATGTAATATTCTCTCTGGGCATCGTCTAACCTCCTGTTTCAATACGCAAAAGGTATTCTAGCATAAAGGTCTGAAGATGCAAACAGTTCATTGACTCTTCGCATCATTTTCTTTCAGACACATCAGGTTTGACAGCGCTTCCGGGCTGTTTTTCGTAATAACAGCCAGCGTGGAACAGCTGTTTACTGCAGAACACTGCGCACAGGTCTCAACCCCTTTTTCCAGTCCGCATTTACGGATCGCACAGAACGCATCACAGAACGGTGTTTTCGCGCCTTCGATCCGGCAGCCGCTGCAGTTGATCATTTCCGGTGTGATCTCGGCATGGTTCAGTTCCGACCATTTTCGGGCTACTTCACACCGCAGTGCATCATCATTTGTAATCGTCGCAATCCGGGCTTCACAGGTTTCACAGTTCAGCCCGCAGAAGCCAATATAGTTTCGGTCCATTATTCCGTCTCTCCTTCCGTAAGATGAAAATTATTAAAGAGTGCAATTCCAAGCACCGCTGTAAATCCGACTGCCGCAAATACGCTGAACCGCTCCGCAATGCCGAAATACTCAGCAGGAAATGCGTTTATGCCGATTGCGCCGGTCATCATCATAAAAAAGGCAATCGCCGCAAAGATCCCGATCGTTCGGGTTTCCCGCTGTTTCATCCCGCTTACAATCAGCAGGATCAGAGAAACGATCGACAATACAACAACCAGTGCAGTCACAGCCATATGCATGACTTCCTGAAACGATGTGATCTCGTTTCCGCTGTCCGCCAGCGGAAACATGGCATAACCGACTCCGGAGATCCAGCTCATGACGGTAAAGAGATAGATTCCAACCCGGAATGCTTTCGGAAACAGCTTATGTTCCGAAAAAAAGATGGATACACAGGTCACACAGACAATACTGCATTTCCCGTATAATGCCGCAAGCTGGTTCCACAGCATTCTGGAAGGTGCGGTTTCCGCCGACAGGTCACTGACGGCCTGTGCCATCCAGTTATAGCCCGGATAAGCGCTCGGCGCAAAGAGCACGGCAGCGGTATAGGATAATAAGGAAATGACTCCGGTCAGTCCAAGCCAGTTGATCAGCTTTCGTTTCATACGCGTTTCTTCGTTCCTTTCTTCTTTGGTTCGGGTCCATAGATCCTGCAGAACTCCCGCAGATACTGTTCCATGGCAGTATTCGCATCCTGAACACCCGCACGTTCCGCATCTGCTTCGTATTCAATAACCGCATGTACGCCCATCGCAAAACTGAACGCTGCCGCATCCGGATCTTCCAGTATGAGAATCTTTTTAGCACAGAGCGCATAAAAGAGCGTTTTTGTCGCCTGGATCATCCGCCTCGTTTCTTCCACAAGCACCATTGCTGCAGTGGGATCCAGTGTCCGTTCTGAGAGGATCATGCGGTAAAACTGTTCCATTACCGGGCTCCGGCTGATCGACCGGTAGTTATTGACCGCATTCTCCAGAATCTCATACAGCGAACGGTCTGCGAACAGCTGGTCATAGTCGACTTCCGGAACGCCCCGCTGCTGTTTCGACTGTTCCCGGAAGGTCTCATACATGCACTGGATCAGATCTTCCTTTGAGCGGAAGTGACTGTACAGCGATGATTTTTTCAGATTTACGCGGTCTGCGATCATTGACATCGAAAGACTTCGCAGCCCTTTCTCACATGCCAGTTCCAGGGTCGCTTCCAGTATTTCCTGTTTTGTCAAAGCACTCACACCCTTTCGTTCGTTATTATACGACCGTTCGTTCGTATATGCAATTCATTCCTTATTTTTGGGAAAGGTATACCGTGTATAATGACAACAGAGCGGAGGCTTATTATGAAACGAACAGAAACCAGACCGATCCATGTCGGTCCCGTACAGATCGGAGGTCAGAACCGCTGTGTGCTGCAGTCCATGACCAATGTGCCGGTTAAAGATACTGCAAAAAGCAGAGATCAGATTCTGGAACTGGAAGATCACGGATGTGAAATCATTCGTGTCGCAGTGCTGGACGAAGAAGACAGCCGTTCGATTGCCGCACTGAAAAAGGAGATCCACATCCCTGTCGTTGCGGACATCCACTTCAATCATCTGCTTGCGCTGAACTGTCTGGATCAGGGAGTCGATGCGATCCGCATCAATCCCGGCAATATCGGGGAACGCGCCCATACCGAAGCAGTCGTCAATAAATGCAGAGAACGGAATGTTCCGATCCGGATCGGCATCAACAGCGGTTCCCTTGAAAAACCGCTGCTGGAAAAATACGGAAAGCCCTGTGCTGAGGCAATGGTGGAAAGCGCAAAGCGCCATGTACAGATCCTGGAAGACCTGGATTTCCATGACATCTGCCTGTCGTTTAAGTCCAGCAATGTGGAACTGACGATCGCAGCTTATGAGGCTGCTTCAAAGGAATTCCCCTACCCGCTGCACCTTGGCGTAACGGAAGCCGGCAGTTTTACCGGTTCTGCCGTCAAGAGTTCTGCAGCGCTTGGCACCCTGCTTCATGAAGGGCTCGGAGATACGATCCGGGTATCGGTATCCGGACCTCCGAAAGAAGAACTCATCATCGCAAAACAGCTGCTCAACTGCTTCGGCCTCATTGACAATCAGCCGGATCTCATTGCCTGTCCGACCTGCGGAAGGATCCAGTATGACATGCTGCCGATTGTAAAGGAAATCGAAGAATATCTGAACACGGTCCATGCGAAAATCACCGTTGCCGTCATGGGCTGCCCGGTCAACGGCATGCAGGAAGCCAGCCGTGCGGATATCGGTGTTGCCGGATCCTATGACAGCGGTATTCTCTTCAAACATGGAGAGATCCTGCGGCAGGTACCGCAGAAGGATCTTGCGGCAGAGCTGAAAAAAGAAATTGACCGGATGGTCAAAGAACAGCGTCAGTAACCAAAAAAGCACATCTTTCCGATCGGAGTACCGGTCTGTCAGATGTGCTTTTCTTATTCGTGACCAAGTGCCCTGATCCGTTCCGGTTCAAACACTCCTCTTTTCAGCATATCAATCTCGATGCCGTAGGGTGCGTTCCCCTTTATCCAGGGCGTTTCCAGGATCTTGGCGATGTGCGCCGTACGCGGGTTGGCTGCGACCGCATGGAGCGCGTCAAAGCCGATTGTTCCAAATCCGATGTTTTCATGACGGTCTTTATGTGCACCGATCGGATTCTTCGAATCATTCAGATGGATCACATGGAGCAATCCTAGTCCGATGATCCGGTCAAACGCATCCAGTACCGTATCAAAATCACTGACATCATAACCTGCATCATTGATATGGCACGTGTCGAGGCAGATGCCGTAGCGATCGGCATTCTGAAGACTGCTCAGCAGTTCTTCCAGCTGTTCAAAGGAGGTTCCGATCTCACTCCCCTTGCCGGCCATGGTCTCAAGGCAGATCGTTACTCCCTCTGCGAGTTCCGGATCGATCTCGTTTAACTGCTGTGCCGCCGTTTTTAATCCCATATCAGGGTCGGTGGTCGTATAACTGCCCGGATGCAGCACCAGATAGGTAGCTCCGGTCTTTGCGGTGCGATGGGACTCTTCGATCAGAAAGGTTCTTGCAAGCTCCATGACTTCCGGCTTGACGGAGTTTGCCGGATTGATTACATACGGCGCATGAATGATCAGGTTTTCCATTGGGATCCCCTCTTCTTCCATCAGCGCTTGGGCTTCTTCAATTCGAAGTTCCTCAACCGGTTTCCGGCGGGTATTCTGCGGTGCTCCGGTATACAGCATCAGGGCATTGGCACCATAGCTGAGTGCTTCCTTTACGGATCCAAGCACAAATTCCGGTGTACTCATGGATACATGGGAACCGATGATCATTTGTTTTTCTCCCGGCTGCTTTCCTTATAACGGGCAAGCTTTTCCTCTTTGATCTTGGAACGGATGAATTCCCGTTTCTTTTTCCGGTGAATGCGTTCGATCTCTGCGGCCCGTTTCTTCTTATATCCGGGTTTGACCTTGTTATTCTTCTTGGTCATGATCATCGAGATCTGCTTTTCAATCTCATCGTCTTTCTTCAGACGTTTCTGACCGTACGGGTGCAGGTTCTGCCAGCCGTCTTTCCGATAGCGCTGATGCTCAAAGTGGATCCCCTGCTTCATCAGGGAACGGATCGCCGCATCATCGCTTTCCCGGTACAGTGCATAACAGGTTCCGGTCGACCCGGCTCTTGCGGTACGTCCGGCCCGGTGAATATAAAATTCCAGATCTTCCGGGAACCCGCAGGAAATGACATGCGTAACGGTATCGAGATCAATGCCTCTTGCGGCCAGGTCCGTAGCGACAACATAGGAATTGATGCCCATCGCCAGTTCTTTCATAGCCTGTTTGCGCCTGCGGCTTTCCAGGTCGCCATGGAGTTCCGTCACCGGCAGTTTCATGGAACGCAGATCTTCTGCGATCTCATGAGCAGTCTCACGGGTATTGGCAAAGATCAGACAGACATAGGGCTGAAAGCCCGGAAGGATCGAACGGATCACCTCGGTATAGCTGTGATGGTAACAGGGTACCAGCACATGCGTAATATCGGGATTGAACCGTGCATCTTCTTCCGTACGGAATGTCAGAGGATGATGCATGTATTTCTTCAGGAACGGCTTAAGCTGTTCCGGCATCGTAGCTGAAAAGGCAGCCATCTGAAGCGGCTCACTCATGCGCCCTGCAAATGCGTCGATCTCATTGAGAAAGCCGTATTCCAGCGTCATATCCGCCTCATCCACAATCAGTACCGAAGCCTTGTCGAGACGCAGTGCCCCTTCATCCAGAAAGAGATCTTTGATTCTGCCGGGGGTGCCGATGGCAATATGCGGCTGAGACGCATTCAGCTGCCGCAAATCTTTTTCCCGGTCCTTGCCGCCGACATAGAGACGGACGCGGAGTTTCGGATCGGCTTCCTGCATGACCTTTGCCTTCTCAAAGATCTGAACCGCCAGTTCTCTTGTCGGAGCCGTTATGACGGCCTGAACATCACTGCTCGAAGAATCACACATTTCCATGAGCGGTATGAGATACGCATGGGTCTTGCCGGTACCGGTCTTTGAAAGACCGATCACATCCTTTTTCCTTAGCATTGCCGGGATCACTTCTTCCTGAATCGGTGTCGGAGCCTTGAAGTGGTTCAGGGCAATGAATTTCATCGTATTTATATGTAAATGAAAGTCTTCAAACTTTTTCATTTTCGAGATACCTCCTTTCCCGGTCGGAAAGCATACCAATTATAATGGATTTGAAAGTGAGGCGCTATGGAGATTATCAAAGTCGTACCGCGCGGTTACTGTCAGGGGGTCGTACGGGCGATCCGCATCGCCAGACAGACCGCAGAACAGTATCCGGATCAGCCGATTTACATGCTCGGCATGATCGTGCACAACCGTTTCGTGGTGGATGCCTGTGAACAGCTCGGGATCCGGTGTCTCGAGGCAAGCGGCACCTCGAGGCTTGACCTGCTCGATCAGATTCCTTCCGGAGTCGTAATCTTTACGGCCCACGGCGTCAGTGATGCGGTCTTTGAAAAGGCCCGTGCCAAAGGACTTATGATCGTTGATGCGACCTGCCCGGATGTTGAGAAAACCCATCGTCTCATCCGGGAACATATCGCAGACGGAGATGTGCTGTATATCGGAAAGAAAGCCCATCCGGAAGCGGAAGGTGCAGTCGGGATCGGAGACCGCGTGCACCTGATCTCCTGCAAAGAAGATCTGGAAGCACTCGGCAGTCTTGAGAATGTGCTGATTACCAATCAGACTACCCTCTCCATGCTGGATAACCAGGAGCTGATCCAGGAATGTCTGAAGCACTATCCCGAGGCATCCGTACAGGCCGAGATCTGCAATGCGACCACCATGCGCCAGAAAGCCGTCATGGACCTGAACGATATTGATTTATTGATCGTCGTCGGAGATCCGCATTCCAACAACTCAAACCAGCTGAAGGAAATCGGAAAAAAAGCGGGAATTCCCGCTGCACTTCTGATTGAAACGGCAGATGACCTGAGGGAAGAAATGATAACGGGTGCACAGCGGATCGCTGTCACTTCCGGCAGTTCCACCCCGACGCCGTTAACCAATGCGGTAATCGAAACACTGGAAGACTATGCACGCACCGGCATCTTTCAGATTAAGAAGCTCAGTGAGCCGATTCTTTAAGACCGGCAATCTCCGCTTCGCTCAGTTCCCGGTATTCGCCCGGGGCCAGTGATTCATCCAGTACCAGGTCTTTCATGCGAAGACGCTTCAGATAGACCACTTCATTGCCAATCGCAGAAAACATCCGTTTGATTTCATGGAACTTGCCTTCCTGCAGAATGATGCGGCATTCCCGTTCCCCGGTAATGCGCACTTCCGCCGGGAGGCATGTTTCGTCTTTATTCAGCCGGATCCCCTTTCGGATCGGTTCAAGATCTTCGTCCTGAATATCCGTTTTCAGCTGGACCAGATATTCCTTCTCCACATGATGTTTTGGGGATAGCAGCTGATGCCCGAGCGGGCCGTCATTGGTAATCATCAGAAGCCCTTCCGTATCGAGATCCAGCCGTCCGACCGGATAGAGGCCTTTTACCGGACAGTCGATCAGATCCAGCACCGTTGCACGGCTGTCGCTGGTGGCACTGATCGTACCGGCCGGTTTATTCAGCATGAAATACAAATAGCGGGTAAACAGAACCGGTTCTTCATCCAGAGTAACAATGTCTGCCTCCGGATCAATATGAACGGACGGATCCCGGATGACTGCACCATTCACCATAATGCGGTTATCCCTGCATGCCCTGCGGATCCCGCTCCGGGTTCCGATGCCCATGGATGAGAGCATCTTGTCAAGACGCATGCCGCTCATTTTTTTCCTCTTCTGAGGAACCTGCCGAGCAGTTCCTTGAAGGAATCGATATGGAAGATCATCTGCGGCAGCTTCATCAGATAGCTGGTATAGGCATAAATGCCAGCACCGATCACCGCATAGACCCCCATCTGCAATAATGCAATTCCGCGGCTGGATTCACTGAAGGTAAAACCGAGCCATTTCAGGATCACAAAGCCGCCGTTCATACACAGACAGCACAGCAGCATCTTCAGCACCCGCTTGACGGTCAGGCTGTAATTGATGCCGAATTTGTTGGAGATCTTGGCCAGACAGAGATAGATGATCGTCATCGAACAAAGCACGCTCGAAGTGATCGCGCCGCTGTAGCCGGTATAGCGGATCAACGGGTAGAACGAAACACACTTAACGACAAAGCCGACAAACAGATAGAAGATGCTGTTGCTGCGAAGATGCAGTGTCATCATCATCGAACTGCAGATCGGAGTGATCGTCGTTGCCAGCGCAAGAAAACTGGACCAGCGCAGCGCATCTTCTCCATAGTTGAGGTTCGCACCGCCGTACATCAGAAAATAGATCGGCCTTGCCAGTACATACATCGCAAAACAGATCGGAAGTGCAATATAGAACACCGTATCCAGGCATTCCCGTACATTCTTCTGCAGTTCCTTGAAATCCCGCTTCTCCAGCGCAATCGTCATATACGGAACAACGCCGGCCGAGAAACCGATTCCTAATACCTGCGGGATCGACGTGATCTTGTCACACTGCATCTGAATGATTCCATACAGCAGTTTGGCAGTCTCATAGGGCATGCCGAACTTTGTGTTGAGGGAAATAAAGAACTGGGTATTGATCAGCATCTGGGAATTGCCGAGGATCGAAACGATCAGATACGGAACACCGAAAGCAAACAGTTCCTGCAGGATCAGCCCCTGGTCTGCCGCTTCTTTTTCCTGGGCCCGGGCCAGACGGTTGATCGGGCCGATATGACGGTGATCATAGCGCACATAATACAGAATTGCCGTCAGTGCGCCGATCGACGTCGAAAGCACGGCCATGTAGATGGCACAGATCCGCGGCAGATGGAACACATAAACAACAATGGCACCCAAAGCAAGCAGTGCGAATACTCTGGACATCTGTTCAATGACCTGGGATTCGGCATAGACCTTCAGATCCTTGAGGCCCTGATAGAAGCTCCGGTAACTGTACAGCATCGGTACAAGGAACAGTGCCGCACTGAGAATGATAAAGCAGGTACGCATCTGGGAGATGTCGATCGGTGTCGCGCCCGGGCCAAGAACCGCCCTGGAAAGGCTTCCGGAAAAGACAATAAATGCCAGCATCATGATTGCACCGCTGACCCCGAGGATCAGTGTACTGAGCCTGCGGACCAAAAGAACTGTCTTATAATCATCCCTGCTTGCATACTTGGCGATGACTGCCGCTATCGCATACGGGAGTCCTGCAGAACTGATCTGAAGGAGAATGTTGTAATAGTTATAGGCACCGGTGTAAAACACCATGTTGTTTTCCGTCGCAATCGCAGTAAACGGAACGACATAAAAAAGACCAATCGCCTTGGACAGAAAAATGCCGGCCGAACTGGTCAGAGAACCGGCAATAAAAGACTGTCGTACACGCCTGGCTCCGTCTTCAGTCATTTACTGCTTCCCCTTGCGTTTCCGTATTGCCTTCCGCTTCATAGCCGCTGCTGTCAAGCGTAAATGCAAGATATTCCCGAACGGAGTTTTTCCGGGACTGGTCCCGCCATTCCACCATCAGTTTCAGGTTCACACTGGGCTGATCACATTCACCGGAGATCACCAGACCTTTGACATAGCCGGCGGTTACTCTGGTCTGAAACGGAACCAGCGAATAATCCTTCTTTTCAAAGACACCGATGCTCGGCATCATCTTTTCGGCGCTGTCAAACGGAATATCATCCTCGACTGCCAGCATGACGACGTCATACATGGCAATCTGCGGAGAATCCAGGAAAATATAATAACGGTAGCTGCCGTCTGCGATCTGTGAGATTTCACCGGAGATCCGGTAATAATCCGACCCATTCTGAAAACGTTCATTATCCTGTACGGAAAGATAATAGCCTTCATAAGAAGCCATCATCTGTTCCGATACCTTTGCGGACGCTTTGCATCCGGCAGTTAATCCTATAAGAAGCAGTAAACACAGTAATTTACGCATAAAATACCTCTTTGCGATTATATCACGAAGACCCCTTCCGTTGAGTAACAAAGCGAAACAGAAAAAAGGAGCAGCCGCTCCTTTCCCTTATGCAAATGTGATGACGATATAATTCTTCTTTCCTTTGCGCAGGATCGAAAAATCATGGTCGACCGCAGTTTCCTTCTGCAGCACTGCATCGATCGCCGTCTGTTTCTCGCCGTTGACGCTGACACTGCCCTGCTGGATCAGTTTGCGGGCTTCACTCTTGGAGTGGCAGACCCCTGCCTCGACCAGTGCATCGATCAGTGTTGTGCCGTCTGTGACGGTTACCTTCTGGGCATCTGCCAGGCCTTCCCGCATCTCCTGCGGTGTCAGGTCCATGATGTTGCCGCGGAAGAACGTCTCGGTGATCTTAAGTGCCTTTGCCAGGCCTTCCTCGCCATGCACGATGGCCGTCAGTTCTTCTGCCAGTGCCTTCTGCGCTTCCCGCTGTTCCGGGTGCTCGGCAAGCGAACCTTCAAGTGCCATGATCTCTTCCGGCGTACGGAGAGAAAGACGCTTCAGATAATCAACTGCGTCTGCGTCCGGGGTATTCAGCCAGAACTGGTAGAACTCATAGGCACTGGTCCGTTCCGGATCAAGCCAGATGTTCCGTCCTTCGGACTTTCCGAATTTGGAACCGTCGGACTTTGTAATGAGCGGTGAAGTGATGCCGTACGGCTTAGCTTCCTCACCCAGTACCTTTCGGATCAGTTCCATTCCGGTGGTCAGATTGCCCCACTGGTCGCTGCCGCCGATCTGGATCCAGCAGTCATACGTGCGGTACAGATGGAGCCAGTCCATCGCCTGCATGATCGTGTAGGAGAATTCCGTATAGGAGATTCCGGAATCCAGACGCTTTTTGATGGTATCCTTCTGCAGCATGTAGGAAACATTAAACAGCTTTCCGTAATCCCGCAGGTAATCGAGAAGCGTCATAGAGCCGAGCCAGTTGTTGTTGTTTTCCATGACGGCCGCATTGTCTCCTTCAAACGACAGGAACATGACCAGCTGCTGCTTGATGCATTCGGCATTGTGCAGCACTTCCTCATGGGTCAGCAGCTTGCGCTCGGTTGTCGGCCGGGGATCGCCGATCATGCCGGTAAATCCGCCGCACAGCGCGATCGGACGGTGTCCGGCCAGCTGATATCTGCGCAGCAGAATGATCTGCTGCAGGTGCCCTACATGCAGGGAATCTGCGGTCGGATCAAAGCCGCAGTAGATCGTGACCGGGTTCTTCAGTGTTTCCCTGAGGCCGTCAAGATCCGTAACATCCTTAACCAGTCCCCGCCATTTCAGTTCTTCCAAAAATTCCATATTGTTTTCATCTCCTTACCGGTGCCATATAAAAAAGCGTCCAGATCTAAGGACGCTTCCGCGCGGTACCACCTTAGTTCACATTTCTGTGCACTCTGTGTCATTAACGCTGACTCACGTTTGTTGTTATCCAAAACAGCTCGCGGGTGTATTCACCGGTGTCTTTCGCCCCCTTTCACCAGCCGGGGTGTCTCTGTTCCGAAATCCGTTCCGATTACTCTTTCCGGTCATTGCCTTACTGCATATTACTGAACCGCTTTCGTTCTGTCAATTATTTGTTGTCTGACGCGGCGTAAACAGGTAACTGAGCTCAATCTCGCGCTCGAAATCCGGCTGTTCCTGCAGCATCTTGGTCATCACCCGCATCGATACCGCTCCCAGATCATAGGACGGAATCGAGAAGGAAGAGATCTGCGGGCGTGCCATCGAGTTGTACTTCGTGTCGATCACACATACGATCTCCAGTTCCTCCGGAACGTTGATGCCGTTTTCCGTTGCGGCATTCAGGATCGCCATAGCCTGGGAGTCCCGGTTGCCGATCATCACATCGTAATGATTATTCCGCAGCCAGTCGACCAGAAATTCATAACTGGAACGGTTGGCCACCGGAATCCGAAGGAGTCCCTTGAATTTCTTTCCGTGCTTCTTAAACGCTGCTTCGGCACCCTTGACCATCTGTTCCGTGGAAAAGCGGCTCTTGCGGTCTTCAACGATCGCAATCTTTTCTTTTCCTTCCTCAAGATACTTCATCGTCAGCTCATAGATCGCCTTTTCAATGTCAACATAGACACAGCAGACATTCTCTGCGTTGACCCGGTTCTCGATCACAACAATGGGAATGCTGTATTTCTTGAGTTCTTCCACTTCCGACATCTCGAGCTTGTCATTGTAGATGATGACTCCGTCCACACGGGATTTGATGATATCCTCGATGATGTCGCTGATTTCCGTTATTCCGGATGTGATGGTATGCAGCATGATGTTGTAGTTATAGATCTTTGCAACATCAATCAAACCGTTGATAATCTGGCCGGTATAGGTAAAAGATGCCTCCGGTACAACCAGACCGATGGTAGTCGTCTTCTGCAGCGCAAGACCCTGCGCGATCGCATTGGGCTTGTATCCCAGTTTTTCAATCGCACTCTGGACCCGCTGCCGGGTCGGTTCCTTTACAACGGTAGAACCATTGATCACACGCGAAACCGTCGCAAGTGAAACACCTGCCTCTTTCGCGACATCATATATCGTTACACGTTTCATAGTCATTCATCCCCTGTTCCGGTACGGCAATACCGCCTGATCCGATTATTTCTGTTCGTCTTTATCCAACAGGTCCTTAATCATTTCAGCACCCTTGTTCGCAAGATCCTTTGCGCCGGTTACTGTCTTTTCAATCGTATCCTGAACCTCAGGCTTCTTTACAAACTCATCGATTGCCTTGGATGTCTTGTCAACCGTTTCACTGACTGCTTCGCCTGCCTGTTCCAGGCCTTTGCGGATCGATTCCTTTTTATCTTCCGGCAGGAAGCCTTCGATCGTCTTGGACGTCTTTTCACCGAACTCCTTGACCATGGATTCCGCGGAATCAATCGTCTTCTTGACATCGGCATTTTCCATAAGATTGCTGATGGTTTCTTTTGCCGTATCAACTGCCTTCATGGCATTGGCCTTCAGATATTCGAGCGTCTTGCTCAGTTCTTCTTTGTTGGTCATATCCTGTGCAGCCTTCTTTGCCTGGCCGATGGTCTCATTCACGGTATTGATCGTGTTGTTCTTGATCGTTTCAATCTTTTCCTTATTTTCTTCACTCAGCTTGAGATCAATGCCCGGCTTGCTTTCCCCGTTTTCTTCCGAAGAAAGGTTCTGAATCTTTTTCTTCAGGTCCTCAACTGTTTTTTCGATCGACTGGATCGGTTCGGACGAATTATCCTTTATGGTATCCATCGCATCCGCCAGCCCCTTCTTGAGGTTTTCGGCCGCTTCTTCCGCTTCCTTTTTTACGTCTTCAAATACTTCATCCGGTGTTTTGTTTTCTTCGCTCATGATTATTTAGCCTCCTGAATTTCCTCTTCACTTGCAGGACGGACCTCATCATACGGATCCACATCCTTGATTTTTTCAACCACAAAATCTTTTACTTTTTCCACGCTGTCGCTCAGGGATTCTGCCACTTTGCCGACGGAATCAACGGTCTTGTCATGTACGTCATCCAGGGTATGGCTGTACTTGACGACGGTATCAAGCGGTGCCTGGATCTTTACCATACTGTCATTGACCGATTTGACCGCAGGGTCCAGATTCTTGACCGTTCTGGTAAGTTCACCCATCACATCCGCGAGACGCTTCAGTACGATACACAGAAATACCAGTGCCAGCGCACCTAAAATTGGCAGGAGTTGTGCACAGACAGCCCCTAAAGAAACAAGCAGAGAATCAATCATTATCATCACCTCGTATACACAAAATTATATCGTTAAATGAAAATGTTTCAATAAAAAATGATAGCGCTATCTTTTTTCGCTAAAAAACAAGGACATGTCGTCCATGCCCTGTTTCTTAATCCTTATTCAGAAGGTCTTTTACCTTGTCCTTGAGTTCATAGATATCTTTTGAACTCATGAATACATAGCAGGAAGGATGTTCCTCAGCCAGTACCTTTGCGCCGTGGTCCTCTTCATCGATGACGATCGAACCGGGTGTACGTTCCTGCAGATAAGTGATATCAATATCCGTCCCGTCCTGCTTGTCATCAATGGAGGTAAAATCCAGCAGGAAGATCCGGTCTGCTTTCTGCAGAGCTTTGGCAAAATCCTCCGCAAAGTATTTCACCCGGCTGGCCCGGTGCGGCTTGAATACAGCCGTGATCTTTTTGTCCGGATAGCGTTTTCTTGCGGCATCCAGAGTAACCGCAACTTCGGTCGGATGATGTGCATAGTCATCCACGAAGATGTTCTCCCCTGCTTCCTCGATCACAAAGCGGCGCTTTCTCCCTTTAAATTGAGAAAGTCCGCGCTCGATCGCTTCATCGCTCATGCCTTCCAGAATTCCGACGGCAGCGCAGGCCATACTGTTCAAAAGCAGATGATGGCCGACAAACGGCAGATGGAACGGTCCATGCTTTACCCCGTTGAAGAGAATGCTGTAGGTCATGCCCTGTGAAGTCTCTTCGATATCGACTGCCTGGAAATCGTCGTCTTCCGACTCGCCGTACCAGTAGTGCGGCACATTGTCGGAAAGTTTCAGCTTTCTGGCTTCGGAATCTTCTCCCCAGATCACCAGTGCCTTGGATATCTGATTGGAGAAGGCCTCATAGGAACTGCGGTAATCCGCCTCATCTTTGAAATAGTCGACGTGATCGATTTCCACATTGGTAATGATCGCGTATTCCGGATAATACTCCAGAAAATGACGCTGAAACTCATCCGCCTCCAGGCAGAAGTATTTCGTGGTCTTTGTTACATGCCCGCCGCCGTCGCCGATCAGCCAGCCGGTCTCACCGGCTTCCTGCATCATGCACGCAAGCATACCGGTCGTCGTGGTCTTGCCATGCGATCCGGCTGCGGCAATCGTAGTGTAATTGCGGATAAACGTTCCGACAAACTCATGGTAACGCTGACAGGTGCAGGTCGGATTGGCGCGTGCTGCCGCCACCTCAGGGAAATCCTCCAGAAAGGCATTCCCAATGATGACATGCATGTTGTCCTGAATATTCGCAGGATCAAAATCAACAATTCGGATTCCTCTTCTGCGCAGCTCATCTTCCGGAAAAAAGTGTCTGGAAAGATCGCTTCCCATCACTTCTTCCCCTAAATCGTCAAGGAGACAGGCAAGTGCTGCCATGCCTGTCCCTTTAATTCCTATAAAGTAATACATGATTATCGTTTCCGGTCAAAGTCCAGCGTCTGCTGATCATAGGGGGAATACTGGTTGGAATCAATGACTGCTGTTTCATCGATATCCGGTGTGCGGTATTCCTGGTTGTTGTTGAACACGTTCTGACGGGTGAACTCTTCATCCCGAGCCGAGAGAATATCATCCAATGAGAATTCCGGGAATGTGTTTTCATCCGGCTGCGGCTGCGGCTGATAGGCAGATCCGTCAAAGCTCGGGATCGGCGGAACCTCATTGACTGCCGGATTATTCTCCTCCGGTGTTCCTTCATTCACCCCATAGATTGGGGAAAGAAGCTGTGTCGCATGATGCGTCGGATCCGGTTCATCCACCGGTTCCGGTTTTGCGATGTAGGCCATCGCATTGATATCCTTTTCATCGACTCCAAACATCGGAGAAATGACCGGACGGAATTCATAAACCGCACCCGGGCGCTTTACAGTCTGGGTCGGCTGCGGTTCCGGACGGCGGGGCTGGGTTCTCACTGCAGCACCAGCTGTATCATCTGCGGAAATACCAAAGGAAGATGCCGGCTGGGGTTCCGGTGTCTTGAATACCGGAGCGGCTTCTTTGGCCGGACGGTTTTCATAAATCGGCCGCGGCGTCGCATGCTGAACAGGAGCTGCCGGCTTCTGGAATGCCGCATTGTTGTATCCGGCATTCGGCTTACGGACAGCCGGTGCTTCCTGAGGTGCAGGCTGTTCCGCTTTCGGAACCGAAATCGCCTGAGTCACTTCCACCCGTTTGAGAACCGGCTTTGCGGCCGGAGCGGGTTCCGGTTTTGCCTGGTAGACCGGCTTCTGAACCGGAGGTTCCTCAACAACTTCTTCTGTTTCCTCTTCTTCATGACGTCTGCCGCGTCTTCTGCGTGCAGGCTTTTCTTTTTTAACTACGACTTCCTCTTCTTCCGCTTCTTCGTCGTCTTCTTCGAGTTCTTCGTCTTCCAGTTCTTCATCTTCAAACAAGAGATTCTGTAATTTCTTCAGCATTGCGTATCTCCTTTAATTCCTAAAATATATACTCATTGATTTTATTCTATTTCGCTTCCGTTGTTAAGAGGCTGATCTCATTCCGTCGGTTCCTCTGTTCCTTCCGGCAGTTCTTCTCCGGTATATTCATGTCCTTCTTCGAGATAATCCGCTTCCCGTTCTTCCGCAGGTGCGGCTGGCTTATTCTGCGTCGTGTAGTCGTCCAGCTGCTCATCACCCTGCGAGAAATCAAGATCCCCGGAATCAACCGTATCATCGTTGTAGTTATCGCCGTAGTATTCCCCGTCTGCCTGACCGGCATAGCTGCCATAACCTTCAAACAGTTCTTCGATCACGCCGTTCTCCGGCACGATATTCTGGAACAGTTCCAGGCGTTTGCGGGAATATTCGATCGTCTGCCGGCTGGAATAGTTTGCGATCACCGCATTATTATCCACCCGGATCGAACGCGCCATGCGGATCATCGCTTCGGCAAGCTGCAGTGCTTCAAGTTCTGAGCTGATCGCAAAGAATTCCACCTGATCCGATGAGGCATAGGTATAAATACTGTCATTGAGACGGTACAGGGTTACCTGGAACGGATGTTCTTTTCCTTCGTAATCCAGAAAGGTTCCGCTGCTTTGTGCCGCCGGCTGAAGATCCGCATGACCGGTCTGTTCCTTAACATCACTGTAGTACTTCTGATTGATGATCGACGAGATCCTGAGGTTCATGACGAACTTCACATTATCCAGCACAAATGTATTGCTTGTCTCTTCCGAACGGATCCGTCCGACAAGCGGTTCCTTATAATAGGAATAGACACCGTGCGAATAGTTCGGCTTGGCCGCTTCAGAGGTGACGGCCCGCTCCACTCTCCGGTTCAGCTCTTCTTCAAAGCTTCCGGAATAAGATGCACATCCCCACAGAACAAGCAGACTGAGTGATGCGATTATTTTTAATAAATACTTCATTTAATTCTCCCGCACAGCCGCACATAACTGATAGATCGGCTGTCCCAGTTCCATAAACCGGCTCTCGTATTCCGTCACCGCATCTTCCGGATGTTCTGTCCTGCGGTAATCGACCGAGAATTCCGTAAACGTAAATCCATTTTCCAAAAAATACAGAACACTGTCTTCAAACAGTCCCTTGTTGTCGGTCTTCATCCGGATCGTTCCGTTTTCTGCCAGAACCTGACGGTAGCGCTCAAGAAACTGCTTTGAAGAAAGACGGCGCTTATGAGTGTAGGTCTTTGGCCACGGATCAGAGAAATTCAGATGGATCACATCGATTTCTCCCGGAGCGAACCACTCGGTCAGAGCAGCCGCATCACTGACGATTACCCGTTCATTTTCACCGGTGAATTCTTCCGATTCCGCAAGCTTGCGTACGGCTACCGCAGCAGCACTGCGGTCCTTCTCAATGCCTACCCATCCTTCATCCGGATACGCATGGGCCATGTGATGAAGATAGTCCCCCTTGCCCATTCCAATCTCGACATGGAGGGTTTCACAGCCAAACAGCTGTTTCCATTTTCCTTTATATACAGCAGGGTCATTCAGAGCGATTTCGGGGTGATCCGAAAGATACGGCTCTGCCCATTTCTTTTTGCGCATTCTCATAAGACTGACTTATTTTATCACACTGCGGCGCTGTTCTTCGAGCATCCGCTGCAGCTCTTCCGCTCTCGCTCTTGCGTTGGCTTCATCGATCTCATCCTGCGGCAGGATTTTGATAATGGCACGAATGGTTTCATTCATCTTGATCACCGTCTGTTCCAGCTGCAAACGGCTTTTCTGAATCGCATCATAGTTCCCGGAAACCTCAAGAGAGGCATACTGTTTCAGGATATCCATGAAGTACGGCATATACCGTTCATATAAACGGATCAGTTCTTTTTCCCCGCTGTCAAACAGATACTGCGTATCCCTGAGATCTGCCAGGTTCCGCTTCATTTCTTCCAGCCTTGTGCGTATCGATTCATGACGGATCGAACTGCCGATCTGATCAATTTCCCGTATCAGCATTCCTGCATGTTCGATGCGTTCTTCCTTTGTGTCATACATAATCTGATTCTAGCATTCCCGCTCTGTTTTTCATTCAAAAAAGAGAAGCTTTTTACGGCTTCCCCTTTTATGATTCGGTTACTCTTCTCTGCGGCGGAATACGCGGCGGTCTACTTTGGAGGAGCTGAACGCTTCCCCGGAATGCCGGTTGTTCTGACGGTTCGAAGAACGGGCAGGTCTCGAAGAACGCTTCGGTTCCACATAGCCTTCCGGTTTTTCTGTGCACTCACGGGCACTGACTTTCACCTTTCCGGTCGAGTCATCGATCGCAATGACCTTGACATGGATCGGATCGCCGACATGCAGAACACTCTTGATATCCGGTGTGCGTTCCCAGCTGATCTCAGAGATGTGCAGCAGTGCATCGGTTCCCTGAAACAGGTTGACGAATGCGAAGCTGTCACGGATCTCCGTAACCGTTGCGTCGTATTCTTCACCGACCTTGGCAACACGGGTCAGATCCTCAATGATTGCCTTCGCCTTGTTGATCATCTCACGGTCCATATGATAGATCGCAATGGTTCCGTCTTCCTCAACATCGATCTTGACCTGATCGCAGTCCTCGATGATCTGGTTGATCGTCTTTCCGCCGGCACCGATGACATCACGGATCTTGTCGGTCGGAATATGCAGTACGGCAAACTTCGGAGCCCATTTCGAGACATCAGGTCTCGGTTCAGAGATCGCTGTTTCCATGTTGTCGAGGATCTCCATACGGCCCTTATGTGCCTGTGCGAGTGCTTCTCTCAGAATGGTTTCCGAGATGCCTTCAACCTTGATATCCATCTGCAGTGCAGTGATGCCCTGTCTTGTTCCGGCAACCTTGAAGTCCATATCGCCATAGTGGTCTTCCACACCCTGAATATCCGTCAGAATGGAATACGTATCTCCGACGGTAATCAGACCCATCGCAACACCAGCGACCATCGCCTTGATCGGGACACCTGCCGCCATCAGCGACATGGTGCCGGCGCAGATGCTGGCCTGTGAAGAAGAACCGTTGGACTCAACAACTTCTGCACAGGTACGGATCGTATACGGGAATTCATCCTTGGAAGGAAGTACCTGCAGAAGCGCACGCTCACCAAGCGCACCGTGTCCGATTTCTCTTCTTCCCGGAGAACCCATGCGGCCGACTTCACCGACGGAGAACGGCGGGAAGTTGTACTGGTGCATGAACCGCTTCTCGGTCTGGCTGGTCAGGTCTTCAATGATCTGTGCTTCACCGAGCGGGCCCAGTGTAGTAACGGAGATAACCTGTGTCTCACCACGGGTGAACATCGCACTGCCGTGTGCACGCGGCAGAAGATCTACCTGTGAGTTCAGCGGTCTCAGCTCATCGAGTTTTCTTCCATCCGGACGGATCTTGTCTTCGGAGATCAGACGGCGGACTTCCTGCGCCTCAAGTTCAACGCAGTATTCCAGAGCCTGCTGTTTTGCCTTGTCGAGTTCTTTTTCACTTATCCATTGCAGTTCTGTGGCAACACGTTCCACCATCTCCTCATTCATTTTTTCGACTGCACCATAGCGTTCTTCCTTGGTGCCATGCGTGGAAACAGCAGCGATGATGCGGTCTTTGCCGTTGGCATCGATAAACGTTTTGATTGCCGGGTTGATCTCATAGAGAACAACTTCCATCTTCGGCTTTGCGCAGGCAGCGATTACTTCTTCCTGGATCGCACAGAGCTCTTTGATAGCCGCGTGACCGGTCATCAGTGCTTCGAGCATTTCTTCTTCCGAAACTTCCTTCGCACCTGCTTCAACCATGTTGATGGCATCTTTTGTGCCGGCAACCGTCAGGTTGAGGGTGCTGTTTTCGACTTCCTCTTCGGTCGGGTTGATGACCAGCTGGCCATCGACTTTGCCGATGATGACACCGGCTACCGGACCATTGAACGGAATATTGGAAACACACAGTGCCAGGGAGGAACCAAACAGTGCTGTCATGCCGGCATCACGGTCCGGATCACAGGAAAGTACTGTATTTACAATCTGAACCTCGTTCCGGAATCCTTCCGCAAACAGCGGACGGATCGGACGGTCGATCTGACGGGCAGTCAGGGTTGCGTGCTCGGTCGGTCTGCCTTCTCTGCGCAGAAAACCGCCCGGGATCTCACCCTTGGCATACATCTTTTCGTTGTACACAACGGTCAGGGGAAAGAAATCCGTATCCTTCGCCTGAGAACTTGCTGTCGCGGCGGAAAGTACCACCGTGTCGTCGTAGCGGACCAGAACCGATCCGCCGGCCTGTTTTGCGATCTCCCCGTTTTCGACGGTGATCGTGCGGCCATGGAAATCCCAACTTTTCTTAAACTTTTCCATTTTTTCTAACCTACTCTAATATATCCTCTTTAAATTAAACCTTGCCTATTGTAACACAGGGGCATCGTAATGCAATAAGGATGCATAAAAAAACATCCCGGCAGGTCATGCCGGAATGTCAATGTTCTGCATTACAGTTCTGTTTTCCAGAGACCGTGCAGATTGCAGTATTCGTATACCGCAGCCGGAGCCTCTTCTGTGATGAATTCAGCGTGCGGTGCTTCACCTGGTTTCAGGTACTTCACCTGGATGCCGGAAGCTGTCTCGAGAACGACAAACATGATGTAGTGCTCTTCAAGCATTGGATGATCCACGGAGCCGATGTTGACAATGACCTTCTGACCGTCAACGGTTACTTCCGGAACATGTTTCTCGGCAGCACCGTCGGTTGTATTAGCCTTGAGCAGGACCATTTCCTCTCCGCAGCACATTGTCGGGCAGCCGCTTCCCTGTACTTCAATCACCATTTTCTTGCACTTGTTGCAGCGATAAACCTTGAATTCCATGATCAGAATCCTCCTGTTGATTTTATTATGATGGATTATTACCATTGGTGCAATTGCAATGCCCAACACGGGTAAAATGCGTTTTGCTTATTCAACGCTCTTAAGCGATTCCACCATCAGGATCTTATCCAGTTTCCGGCGCATGAAGAAATTGACCAGCAGACCGAAGAGTACAGTCAGTACAAAGGCATAGACAAATGTCTCTGCCCGCTCCGACCGGCCGAACATGACGTTGGTCAGTTCCACTTCCTGCATGACATATCGGTGCAGGACCATTCCCATCGGCAGACCCACGGCAGCCCCTGCCGCTACTAGTACGTTATTTTCTTTATAGATATAGTTCTGGACTTCCTTCTGCCGGAATCCGAGAACTTTTAATGTCGCAATCTCCCTCAGACGCTCCGAAATATTGACATTCGTAAGGTTTCCGAGCACGACGAAAGCAAGTGCCATGGAAGACAGGATCAAAACAAGCACAACTCCGTTAATGCCGGTGATCATCTGATTGAAGTTGTTTTCGACCGATTCATTGAACGTAACCGACTCCACCCCGTCGATCTCCGCAACACGGCTGATATAATCCGGACTGATCTTCACGTCGTCTTTCAGTACCGGGTACAGGGTATTGTCGCTTGGCAGATTCCCATACAGATCCCGATACGTCTCCGAATCCATCAGGACATAGTGATAGACATACATCTCCATAATGCCGCTGATCGGGACTTCTTTCAGTGTTCCGCTGTAGCTCTCTACCTGAATGGTGTCTCCGACATGAAGTCCCAGGTTCTCGGCCATCTTTTCCGACACAATGACCTCACCCGTTTTGAGATACAGCGGTTTCTGTGACGTTCGCTCCCGGACGTTATAGACTTTTTTGAGTGCCTCATCATTCTTATATATTTCTACATATGCAACTTCATCATATCCCGCGGAATTAAGCACTTTCCCGTTATAGGTCAGTGAGCTGTATACCTCTTTTGTGTCGTTTAGCTGTTTGATTTTCCGAATGACTTCTTTTCGCTTTGCCGGTTCACAGGCATCAGAGGAAAGATAGATATATCCGCTGGTATTGCTGATATCTTTGAATTGCACATCGAGAATTGCGTTAATCGAGTCAGAAATGCCAAATCCGGTCACGAGTAAAGCAGAGCAGCCCGCAACACCGATAACGGTCATTACGAATCTCCTCTTGTAACGCATCAGATTTCGAATTGTGACTTTCCAGGAGAAGGAAAGACGATTCCAAATGAAGGTGATCTTCTCCAGCAGAATGTCGGTACCCAACTTCGGCGGCTTAGGCCTCAGAACTGCTGCGGGTGCCTCTTTCATGTCTCCATACAGTACATAGGCGGTCACAGCTTCCATCAACAGGAAGAATACGATCAGCGAGCCGAATACGTAATCCCATGGAATCTCCAGCTTCATCTTCGGCAATATATACAACATCCTCCAAGTGTTGTAGATGATCGACGGGAATACGGCAAGTCCGCCCACAGATCCAATCAGAGAGCCGATGATTGACGCCAGTCCTGCATAATACAGATAAGTGAATGAACACTGACCGGTATGGAAGCCAAGGGCGCGGAAGATACCGATCTGTCCGCGTTCTTCATTGACCATTCTCGTCATTGTCGTCAGACACACAAGCGCTGCAACTGCGATAAAGAATACCGGGAAAACGCGGGAGATCGCCTTCATCTGAAGGATCGTCTGCCGATAGGATTCCGAGGCAAAATGTTGCGAACGGTCAAGAATCGTCCATTCCGCTTCTTCCAGTCCGTCAATTTCTTCCTTTGCGTTATCCAGCTGTTCTTTCGCATCCGTCAGTTTGTCCCAGGCTTCTTTCTTTTCTGCTTCAAACTGTGCCTTTCCGGCTGCCAGCGCATGGGCTGAGTTATATAACTTATTCCGGTTCAAAGCGATTTCGGCCCAGCCGTTATCGATCTCTGCCTGCCCTTCGGTAAGCTTCCGGTTCAGCTCTTCTTCCGCCTCGGCCAGCTGTTGTTCCATCTGATGCAGATAAGCTTCTGCTTCACTCAGCTGTGCCCTGCCAGAAGCAAGGCCGGAATCGATCTCGCTGATACGCGAAGAAATCGTAGTTCTTACCTGTCCGAGCGTCGCATCGGCAGGCAGGCCAAGCTGCTGTACCAGCTCCATGATCTGCGGATTGATTGCCGCAAGCGCATCTACATGTATCTCATCGGAAAGCGGTGAGTTGATTGCCTGATCGACAATAAATCCCGAAAGGCCAAGCAGACGTGCTTCGTCATTTATTATATTTATGCCAGTATCGACATTTATTCTTCCCGGGGGCCAGAACGAGACCCTTGTCAGTTCTGAGAACGTATAATTTGAATCTCCCATCGCATCCCGGAGTTCACCAAATGTCTCAATTCCGTGTTTCTTTTCAATAACTCCGGTATCGGTTGTATCCGAAGCGCCATCGGTGAAAACAGTGCCTTCTTCGTCCATCAGGAAGACCTGTTCTACAATCTGTTCTTCTGCTTCATTTTCAGCTGGCATTTCGATCGGTGCCGGTTCTTCTTCTACAGGAACTTCTGCGGTTTCTTCCTGGGGCTGTTCGAAGTCTTCCAGGACTTCCGGTTGAGATGCCTCTTCCATCTGCTGTTCCGGGACCACCGGTTCTACAATTACCGGTTCTGTAACGATTGGTGCAGGCGGTATTTCTTCCTGTTCCACCGGTTCTTCAGGCTTCGATTCGTCTGGATTTTCTTCTTCCTCTACCCCTTCTTCAAGGTCTTCATCTTCGGATTCTATCAGCTCTTCTTCATCTGTATCCGTTTCTGTGTCCATTTCAGATTCTTCGATCTTCGCGGCTTCTTTGAGCTTTTCCACGAATTCTTCGGTATCTTCTTCGCTGACCCCATCCTCATGAATTTTCTCAATATATTCGCTGTCCTTGATCACCTGCTGGATTCGTTCATTCATGACAGCGATTGCTTCGTCACTGTAGGTCGAATTCAGATAGTTCGAAACCATTTCAACCGTGATGCTTTCAAGGTCGATTCCAATTTTCTTCAGCGCTTCCAAAACACACTGACGGTCTTCCTCACTCAGGCAGAACAGCAGTGCAGATAGTTTCATATTCCGGTCAAGTATCGGTTTGTTCAGTTCGGTCAATGCCGTAGAGAGCTGACCGCGAATCCCAAGATATTCCTGTTCCTTCTTTGCAAACTCCTGTTTGCCTTCTTCCAGCTGCCGATACCCATCGGCCAGCTGTGCCTTTCCATCCGCAATCTGGGCAGTATAGTCGATGCGCGCCTGATCCAGCTGTCGCTGTGCATCTTCCAGCTGCGCTTCCCCTTCAAAGATTTTCGCCCAGCCGTCTGCGATTTCTTTTTCTGCACTCTTCAGCCTCTGGGCAGCGTTGGTGGTTTCTTTATGATATTTCGCAAGACCATCCTGATACTCTTTCAGGCCTTTGTTATATTCTTCCATCGCCTCATCGACGATCTTGTTTCTTCTGGAATCTTTCTGTGTCTCTGCAAGGACAGTGATTTCTTCCTTAATGGAAGCTGCATAGTTACGGTATTCTTCCGAAAACTCATCATAGGATTTGCCGTCTTCAATCAGAACATTGATTTCAGTATAAAAGTCTTGAACAAAGGCTTCTTCTGGGATATACAAAAAGGTACGCATCACCTGATTGGAGAGCGTGGTTGGTTCTCTTGTGCCGGAAAGATAAAGCGGTGTTTCAATAATACCGACGACGGTTACGGTATCAACCGATAGAATATCCTCCAGATCATTATCCGGTCTCGAGAGTTTTATCTGTGCCCCGAGCGGGAAACCCGGAAGGATCGTATTTCCTTTATCCGACAGTACCTCATGACTGTTTTCCGGAAGACGTCCTTCCGAAAGCACAAATTTATTGATTTGTGCATCCGGAGAATAGGAATGAATACGGGTCACACAATTGTCCTCGTTGTCACTGGCCAGAACATCTGTAAATTTTGCCCCTTCTGCCAGCGCAACGGAATCCATTTTGTTCAACGCCGCAACATCATCGTCATCAAACCCGTAATTGGAGTAGATTGTGATGTCTTTCAGGTTCATCTTGTCATCGTATTCTTTGACAGAAGCTGCCATGACCGATGAAACTGCAGAAATGCCAATGAAAAAAGCCGTTCCCAAAGCAACAATCGCGATAAGAGAAAGAAATCTACCGCGTGTTTTAAGAATTAGACGATTGGCATTTTTTAAAAGCGTTTTCATTCTAAGTAATTTTTAATTATATTTAGCAAACGACATGATTGGGACACAAATACAGAGATGATTGGGACACAAACCATCGAAAACAATAAAAAAAAGCAGGTTTTGCCTGCTTTCCAAGGTTCCGATTACTTTCTGAGACCGAGTTTCTTTACGAGATCTCTGTAACGGTTAACATCATTTTTCTTGAGGTATTCCATCAGGTTCTTTCTGCGGCCTACCATCTTCAGAAGACCACGGTTGGAGCTGTAGTCCTTCTTGTTGGCCTTCATGTGAACCGTCAGACGGTTGATCTGTTCTGTCAGCATTGCGACCTGAACTTCTACCGAACCGGTATCGCCTTCCTTACGGCCAAACTCTTTGATGATGCGTTCCTTTGCCTCTTTTTCGAGCATGTTATTTCTCCTTTTCTCTAACAGTCCTTTTGTGCCGAGCCTGCCGCAGGAGACGCGAACATCCCAGCTCAAAAGCTTATATAATATACCATAGACCGGATCATGCATCAAGTGATTCGTTTATTTTTCTTATCTTATTTAATATTAATCAGCAGAATAATCCCATCCATGGTCGCCATGATAAATCATCTGTTTTGTCATTCCGCCATCAATACAGATATTTTCACCAGTAATGAATCCTGCTTTTTCCGAGCACAGGAACAAGACCATTTCTGCGATATCTTCCGGTTTCCCGACTCTTCCGGATGGATGCTGAAGAATATCCGGGCCAGTAAACGTACTTTCAGTAGTATCGATCCACCCCGGAGAAATGCTGTTGACTCTGACGCGGCCGGCAAGACTGATGGCAAAGGCGTGGGTCAGAGCAGCTATCCCGCCTTTTGCGGCGGTATAGCTTTCCGTCTGCGGCTGACTCATGCGGTCTCTTGACGATGAGATATTGATTACGGATGCGCCTTTGCCAAAATAAGGTACAAACAGTTTTGTCAGATAAAACGGTGCTGTCACTCCAATATTCAACGCCTGTACAAACGCATCCCAGGAGCATTCATCGATTCCGATCATCGGAGGTTTCGCATTATTAATCAGATAATCAACCCTTCCCTGTTCCTGAATAACGTATCTGGAGAATTTCTCCAGTAAGTTCGGATCTGAGATATCCCCGACAAACCAGTCACCCGGTTCCCGGTCAATTACATAGATTGCAGCACCTTCCTTCGCAAAGGCATCTGCGACCGCCTTTCCTATCCCGTGTGCCCCGCCGGTGACAACCGCAACTTTTCCTTTAAATGCATCCATAACGTTCCGTTACCTTTACGCTCATTTCGTTTTTCCGGATGTCGTATCTTCAACAAACTTCATATATTTCTGCGCATATTCCTGGGCCATGGCGGTCATGGCAGCATTATGCTTATTATTCAATGCGTCGATTTCATTCTTATGCGACGTGGTCAGCTGATCGATCATGGTTTCCAGCTTCCGGATCTGATCCTTCAGTTCAATTACTTCATGTTCCAGCTGGGTGTTCCGCTCTACGGAACCTTTCCAGTTCTCCCGATCCTCGAGAAGATTCTGTTTATCCTTCTCCAGTTTTTCGATCCGCTTCGCATCCTTGGCACGGATCCGTTCTGCCTCAACCTTGTTCTGCGCAATCAGCGCAAGGTATTTGTAATTAATGGTTGCGGTAAGGTCCCGCATCAGCTGAATATCATCCGCATGTTCTTTGTAAAGTATCCGGTCTTCATTCAGCCGGTAATTTTCGATCATTGCGTTGAGAAGATTCCCCTGTTCCATTCCGGTTTCCTTTGCCATTTTCCGGAATTCATTTGCGATCCCCTCATCCACTTTCATCGCCATGGAAATGATCTTCTTTTTCCCGTCTTCTGCTGCCGGACGGACTGCGGTATTCTCTGCACGCGTGTTTTCTGAATTTTGCTTATTATCATTCATAATAATCCCTCTGCCAGTATTGTTAATACCATTATATCTGATATATACCAAAAATCCATATAGCGTTATTTTATCTGATATAAATATGATTAGATGCCGATTTGAATACTTAATGAAATAATCTATTGGTAATACCAATTAATACCTTCGGCAAAAATTATCTGGTTTCAGTAAAGAATCCAATATAAAAACCGCAGCGACGCGCGGTCAATGGCGTAAACCCAAAAATGGGTGAGCGCTTTTTTTTAAATGAGAAGTCAATGAAAAAAAGAACAGGCAGAAGAGCGCAAAAGAACAATGCACAGTCAAAAACTGTACGGTTGATTATCAATAGGTATTGAACTTGAGG
>JAFWEW010000004.1 GCA_017512725.1 Solobacterium sp. | reverse complement strand
GAATTATACCGTTCCTGATCGAATTATAGATCATCTCAAATCAAAATGGGAGTACATCTCTTCTTTTCATCATGCCCAAAATGATGATCCAAAAAAATCGAAAAATTCACCAAAAACTATTGACTTAAGTTATCGAATTTTATTGTCCGGGTAAAAATGTAACAAACCTGCATAAGTTTCACATTTTATGAAATTTTTCATCAATTTGACTGCTTTTCCATATAACTTGTGCAAAAAATCTCATATAATGTTCTCGTTATGCAAGGGGGAAAGAACGTATGAGTCGTGTGTATAACTTTTCGGCCGGACCGGCAGTTTTACCGGAAGAAGTGCTGAAACAGTGTGCGGATGAAATGATGGACTACCAGGGAAGCGGGATGTCGGTCATGGAAATGTCGCACCGCGGAAAAGTATATGATGGCATTATCAAGGAAGCGGAAAAGGATCTGCGCGAACTGATGGGAATTCCGGAAGATTACGCAGTACTGTTCCTGCAGGGAGGCGCATCGACTCAGTTTGCGATGATCCCGATGAATCTTATGAAAAACCGCAAGGCCGCATATATCGTGACCGGGCAGTGGGCCAAGAAAGCTGCTGCGGAGGCTTCGAAATACGGAGAGGCGGTCGTGGTGGCTTCCTCGGCGGATAAAACCTTCTCGTATATTCCGGACTGCAGTGATCTTGATATTCCGGAAGACGCAGACTATGTTTATATCTGCGAAAACAATACGATTTACGGAACCGAATATAAGGAACTGCCGAATACCAAGGGACATATTCTGGTATCCGATATTTCCAGCTGTTTCCTGAGCCGGCCGATGGATGTGACAAAGTACGGTCTGGTGTACGGAGGCGTACAGAAGAATGTCGGCCCTGCCGGCGTTACGATCGTAATTATCCGTAAGGATCTGATCCGTGAGGATGTACTGGAAGGAACTCCGACCATGCTGACGTATAAGACCCATGCGGATGCGGGCAGTCTTTACAACACGCCGCCGTGCTGGAACATCTATGTATGCGGTCTGGTATTCAAGTGGCTGAAGAAACAGGGCGGCCTGGAAGCGATCGCAAAGCGGAATGAGGAAAAGGCAAAGATCCTCTATGACTTCCTCGATCAGTCGGAACTGTTCAAAGGTACGGTTGAAAAGAAAGACCGTTCCCTCATGAATGTACCGTTTGTAACAGGGGATGAAGAACTCGACAAGCTCTTTGTGAAAGAAGCGGAAGCGGCCGGACTGGTATCGCTTAAGGGACACCGTTCCGTCGGCGGCATGCGGGCATCCATTTATAATGCAATGCCGAAAGAAGGCGTCGAAAAGCTTGTCGCCTTTATGAAAGAATTTGAAGAAGCACACAGAAAGGGACAGTAATGATGGGGAAATACGCTTGTCTGAACAATATTGCGGAAGTCGGACTGAAACGCTTTCATCCCGGCTTTGAACAGACCGATGATCTGAATGAGGCGGAAGGGCTCCTGGTACGTTCCGCAAGTCTCCATGATATGGAGTTCAGCGATAACCTGCTTGCCATCGCAAGAGCCGGTGCCGGTGTGAACAACATTCCGCTGGAGCGCTGCGCAGAAAAGGGGATCGTTGTGTTTAATACCCCGGGTGCCAATGCCAACGGCGTCAAGGAGCTCGTCTTTGCGGGAATGCTGCTGGCGAGCAGAGATATTGTCGAAGGCATTGACTGGGTCCGCGAGAACAAGAATGATCCGGAGATCGCAAAAGATACGGAAAAGCAGAAGAAGCAGTTTGCCGGAACCGAACTGGAAGGCAAGAAGCTCGGCATTATCGGTCTTGGTGCGATTGGTGTCCGGGTGGCAAATTCTGCCGTCTATATGGGAATGGATGTCTATGGCTATGACCCGTATGTTTCGGTTGAACATGCATGGCACCTGTCAAGAAAGATCACACATGTTCTGAATGTCGAAGATATTTACAAGGAATGTGACTATATTACGATCCATGTTCCGCTGATGGAACAGACAAAAGAGATGATCAATGCCGACGCGATTTCCAAGATGAAGGACGGCGTTGTCATTATCAATATGGCCCGTGACCTTCTGGTTGATGAAAAAGCAGTTCTGGAAGCAGTGGATGCCGGCAAGGTAAGACGGTATGTCAGTGATTTCCCGAATCCGCTGGTATCCGGACACCCGCATTGCATTACCACCCCGCATCTTGGTGCGTCTACCGAAGAATCGGAAGACAACTGTGCCAAGATGGCAGTGGATGAACTGCAGGAATATCTGGAGAACGGCAATATCCGCAATTCCGTAAACTATCCAAACTGTGATATGGGCATCTGTCAGACGACAGGCAGGATCGGTATCTTCCATAAGAATCAGAAGAATATGATCGGCGGCTTCACGGCGATCATGGGAGAAGCCGGAATCAACATTGCGGAAATGGCGAACAAGTCAAGACAGGAAGTTGCCTACAGCCTGTTTGATATTGACAGTGCGGCAGATGAAGCCGTTCTGGAAAAACTGAGGGCGATGGAAGGCGTCTACCGCGTCCGGGTGATCAAATGATGGAAGAGAGACAGCGGAATCCGCTGCCTCTTTTTCTGGTATGATTAACGGGTAAGATTTTCGGAGGAATATTCATGCTGGATGTGACATTGCTGGGATGCGGAGGGACGATGCCTCTTCCGAATCGCTGGCTGACCTCACTGTATGTAAAATATAACGGACGCGGAATCCTGATCGACTGCGGGGAAGGAACCCAGATTGCGATGAAGGAAGCCGGAGTCAGTGCTCACGATATCGATCTGATTCTCCTGACGCATTATCACGGAGACCATGTGATGGGTCTTCCGGGGATTCTGATGTCCATGGGAATGTCCGGACGCACGGAACCGGTCACGATTGCAGGGCCAAAGAACCTGACAGCCGTCGTATCGGGTCTCTGTATCGCGGCGGGAATTCCGTTTGGCCTGGAGGGAATGGAGCTGACCGAAGAAAAATGCGAGCTGGCACATCCGTTCGGCCCGCAGCTTCATATCCGTGCCTATGCGCTGAAACACAGTGTGCCTACCTATGGGTATGCGATTGAACTGGAACGGCTGCGGCGCTTTGATCCGGAACGGGCAAAAGCACTGGATATACCGGTGAAATACTGGGGCCGGCTGCAGAAGGGCGAAACGGTAAGAGAACCGGGTCTTGTCTATACGCCGGATATGGTGCTGATGGAAGAGCGCAAAGGCATTAAGATTGCCTACTGTACGGATACCCGGCCAACCGATCGGATCACCGAAGCCGGAAAGAATGCAGATCTGATCGTTCTGGAAGGAATGTATGGCGAGAATGAGCGGCTTGAAGCGGCCAAAATCAAGAAACATATGATTTTCAGCGAGGCGGCAGAGCTTGCGGCTGAGGCAGACGCAAAAGAACTCTGGCTGACGCACTACAGTCCTTCGGAGGTCCATCCGGAAGACTATATTGAAAATGCCAGAGCGATTTTCCCGAATGCGTTCTGCGGCACCTGCGGCATGCATAAGGAACTGAAATTCACAGATGAATAATGGCTGGGGAAGTGCCTCAGCGGAATGAGAAAAGACTAAAAAAGGAAGATGTTCACGCGTCTTCCTTTTTAAGAGATCAGTCAGTGAATTGAATAACGGTTTTGAATGCCGGGGAAACAGCTGTTACAAGCGGCTGGAAGATCTCCCAGGTCTTCAGCTTGGCGAACCGGTCTGCTTCATCCAGCAGTTCCTTTTCACTAAGGCGTTCTTCCATGGAGTTATAGACCGTCGTTTCCAGAAGCTTTGTTTCCTCTGCCGTAAGCTTGATGTCCCCGAAGGCAAGCAGTCCGTTTTCGGTATCTTCAAACTCCGTGAGATCGAGATTGGTATTCACATACTGCAGTCTGGCATGCGGGATCAGGATCATTACGGTATTCTGACTCTCATCGACCAGAATGTGTTCTTTGTCCATTCCGGAAAGATCTACGGTGTAAACACCGGTTCCGAAATAGGTGATGTCCTTCATTTTGGAGAAGATCGGCAGATTTGCCAGTCCGGCTTTTGTGATCGTAGTGGAAATGGACAGCGGCTGTTCCATGACAACCAGTTCCTGATGTTCACTGGCAGCGCCGAGCACCGCATCCTGAAAGTCTGCAGCGGTATATCCCAGAATGCCGTCATTATCAATCGTCAGATCTGCATCTTCCACCGGTGCGGGCGTTTCCGTAAGCGGGGTTTTCGGAATGTTCGGGACGATCAGAAAATACATGATTGCGGCACCTGCCGCAATACCTACCAGGAGTCCGCGCAAAAAGCCTCCGAACCCTCCGCTTTTTGTCTTCTTCAGGGCACTGTTGGCCAGGGCAAGACCGGAATTCAGCAGTTCTTCCCGCTTTGCGGCGGCAGCCCGCTCTGTTTTCAGGGTCTCTTCTGCCGCATTCGCACGTTTTTCCTCTTCTTTGGCCTTGCGGACAAGATCATCGAGACGGGAAGACAGTGCGGCACTCTCTGCCTTGGCAGCGGCATCTTTCTGTTTTTCCTCGATCTTTGAAGCGGATTCCCTCTGCTTTTTCACGTTGTCATTCTCAATCAGCTCCGCTTTGGATGAAACGGTGATGTTGCTGTTATTTTTCTCCATGAAAATCCCTCCCTCCTGGCAGCCTGTATAGAAATAGGATACGGGTAATTCTGGTATAATGTCTAGGCATTCGGTAAAGCAAATATGAGTGAAACAAAATATTCTCCGATGATTACGCAATATCTTAAGGTTAAGGAAAATTATCCGGATACCCTTGTTTTTTATCGTGTCGGAGATTTTTATGAAATGTTCTTTCAGGATGCGGTAACCGCAAGCAAAGAACTGGATCTTGTACTGACCGGAAAAGCTGCGGGAGTAGAAGATAAAGTGCCGATGTGCGGGGTTCCCCATCACGCCGTTTCCACCTATGTACAGCGGCTTGTTCAAAGAGGCTATAAGATTGCGATTGTCGAGCAGATGCAGGATCCGAAAGAAGCCAAGGGAATCGTAGAGCGGGATGTGATTCGCGTCATTACTCCGGGCACCGTAATGGAAGAGATAGGGGATGAAAAGGCATCGGTATTCCTGGCGGCAGTGGAAGACTATGGTTATGGCTACTGTCTTTCCCTTGCGGAAGTGAGTACCGGCGAATCCGTCATCGCAGATATTCCGCATTCCCGAAACGAACTGGTACAGACGCTGCTTCGCAGCAGTGTCCGGGAAGTGGTTACGGCCCATGATTTTGATGAAACACTGATCCGTTCCCTGCGGGAGATGCAGATCATGGTCTCCTATTGTGACGAAACCGAAATCAAAGAGATCTATCTGCCGCTGTGTGAAACGCTGAAAAAGGATTATCAGCGTCTTGCCTGCGGACGGATGCTCAATTATCTTGAGGCAACCCAGAAACATACATTGGCCCATCTTCAGACTGTGACGATCGAAAGTCCTTCACAGGTGCTGTATATGGATTTTTCGACGATCCGGAATCTGGAACTGGTTGAACCGATCCATCGGGAGACCAAGGGGGAAAGCCTCTGGATGTTTCTGGATGTGTGCAAAAGCGCAATGGGTTCAAGACTGCTGCGGAAGTGGATCGAAAAGCCGCTGGTTGATAAAACCGAAATCACGGCACGGTATGACCGGCTGGAATACCTGAAAACCAATTTTCTGATCCGCAGACGGCTGAGAGAACACCTGGGCGGGATTTATGATCTGCAGCGGCTGATCGGCCGGTGCGCGATGAACAGTGCCAATGCGCAGGACTGCCTGCGGCTTTCAAAGACCCTGAATGAAGTGCCTGCGATCCTGAAGGAACTGGATTGCGAAGAGTTCCGGGCGTTTGCGTCCATGGATCCGCTGGATGAACTGCGGGAACTGCTTGACGGTGCGTTTGTGGACAACCCGCCTGCGTCGATCAGTGATGGCGGTGTCTTCCGTGACGGATACTCGGAAGAACTGGATGAAGCACGGAAGATCCAGCGCAGCGGGCGGGAGTTTATTTCCAACATGGAAGCGCAGGAGCGGGAGAGGACTGGAATCAAGACACTCCGCATCGGATACAACAAGGTATTCGGCTATTATATTGACATTTCCAAAGCGGCAGCTGCCCTGGTAAAGGATGAGTGGGGATATATCCGCAAGCAGACCCTGGTCAACAATGAGCGGTTTGTTTCTCCGGAACTCAAGGAAAAAGAAGAAATGATCCTGCACGCAGAAGAGAATGCCATCCGGATTGAGAAACAGCTGTTTGCCGGTCTTCTTGCAAAGATCAAGCTTCAGCTGGCAAAGCTGCAGCGGCTCTCTTCGGCACTTTCACAGATTGACTGTTACTGTGCACTTGCGGAAGTATCTTCCAAATATGGATATGTTCGTCCGGAATTTACAGAGGATGAATTTGTAATCGTCCAGGGCAGACATCCGATTCTGAATGAGCGGATGAAGAAGACACGCTATGTCGCCAATGATCTTTCCATGAATGAACGGGAATCGATCCTGCTGATTACCGGTCCGAATATGGGCGGTAAATCCACTTATATGAGACAGACTGCCCTGATCGTCATCATGGCACAGATCGGCTGCTACGTTCCTGCAAAGCAGGTGCGCATGCCGGTCTTCGACAAGATCTTTACCCGGATCGGCGCCAGTGATGATATTCTCTCCGGCCAGTCAACGTTCATGGTTGAAATGACAGAAGCCAACCGGGCCCTGCAGGAAGCGACCGCACAGTCGCTGATCCTGTTTGATGAGATTGGACGGGGCACTTCAACGTATGACGGCATGGCGCTCGCACAGGCGATGATCGAATACATCGCAGCCTGTGTACATGCCAAGACCTTATTCAGCACCCATTATCATGAGCTTACTTCCCTGACCGATTCGATCGGTGTTGTAAGAAATGTTCATGTCGTCGTAAAGGAAGATCAGGAAAAAGTGACGTTCCTGTACAAGGTTAAGGACGGGAAGGCAGATCGTTCCTACGGTATCAACGTTGCCCGTCTTGCGGGACTGCCGGAGGCAGTCACAGATCGGGCAAAGGATCTTCAGAAAGAGCTGGAATCCAAGCGGCGTATCGTTCAGCAGAGTTATCAGCTGGTGGAAATGAAACATGACGATCCACGTGCGAAATCCGTCATGGAAAAACTGAAGTCAATCAATCCCGAAGAGCTTTCCCCCCGGCAGGCATGGGTCATGCTGGAGGATCTGTATGAGGAAGCTTCCGGGGAAAAGGAGCAGTAACATGGAACAGAATAAACTGATCATCCGCGGGGCCCGTGAGAATAATCTGAAAAACATCTCACTGGAGATACCCCGCAATCAGCTGGTGGTCATGACCGGTCTTTCCGGTTCCGGCAAGACCAGTCTGGCATTTGATACGATTTATGCAGAAGGACAGCGCCGGTATGTGGAATCCCTGAGTGCGTATGCACGCATGTTTCTCGGCGGGGTCGAGAAACCGGATGTTGAGCAGATCGACGGGCTTTCTCCGGCGATTTCCATTGACCAGAAAACAACTTCCAACAACCCCCGTTCTACGGTCGGAACCGTAACGGAAATCTATGACTATCTGCGTCTTCTTTATGCAAGATGCGGTGTTCCTTACTGCCCGACGCACAATATTGCGATCACCGGACAGGACATCAGTGAGATGGTTGCCCAGATCATGACTCTCGAAGACGGGACCAGGCTTACCGTCATGGCACCGATCATCCGAAACAAGAAGGGAACGTTTAAGGATCAGTTCGCAAAACTTCAGAAGGACGGGTATGTCCGGGTGCGGGTCGATGGCGAAGTGAAACTGCTGGAAGATGACATCGAACTGGAAAAAAACAAACGGCACAACATCGATGTTGTAATCGACCGCATTATAAAAAAGGAAGAGGCGAAGGCACGGATCCATGATTCTCTGGAGACGGCGCTGAATCTTGCGGCGGGCATGGCGATTGTGCTGGAAGGAGAGAAAGAAGAACTGTTTTCCAGCAATTATGCGTGCCGGATCTGCGGGTTTTCCGTACCGAAGCTGGAACCCCGGCTGTTTTCCTTTAATGCACCGCTTGGCGCATGTGATACCTGCAAGGGGCTTGGCTTTACGGAAGAGGTGGATATCAATCTTCTGATTCCCGATAAAGAGCTTTCGATCCGGGAAGGTGCGATCCGTTTCTACAAGAATATCGTCGATTCGGAAAACATTGAGTGGCAGACCTTTGAGACGCTTCTGAAGGCCTATAAGATCAGTCTGGACGTTCCGGTGAAAAAACTGACGAAGAAACAGCTGGACATCATCCTGCACGGCTCTGACAAACCGATCTCCTACAAGATCACGAGTTCCGGCGGGAACACCTATATGCGCAACGATTATATCGAAGGCGTTAAGGATATGATTGAACGCCGGTATGTGGAGACGACTTCGGCAATGTCCAAGGACTGGTACCATTCGTTTATGGTGGAGAGCACCTGTCCTTCCTGCGGCGGGAAACGTCTGAATGAGCAGGCGCTTTCCGTGCGGATCGCGGACCGTAATATCATCCAGTTTACCGAGCAGTCAGTCACTGCGGCACTGGAATGGCTGAAGACGGCAGAACTGAGTGAAACACAGGCAAAGATCGCAGAAATGGTCATCCGGGAAATTGACAGCCGTCTGCGGTTCCTGAAGGACGTCGGTCTGGATTATCTGACCCTGGACCGTCTTGCCGGTACACTCTCCGGCGGAGAAGCACAGCGGATCCGGCTGGCAACCCAGATCGGGTCAAAGCTCTCCGGCGTACTGTATGTACTGGATGAGCCCAGCATCGGTCTGCACCAGAGAGACAATGCCAAACTGATCGATACCCTGAAAAACATGCGGGATCTCGGCAACTCGCTGATTGTTGTTGAACATGATGAAGAAACAATGCTGAGTGCGGACTGGATCGTGGATATCGGTCCGGGGGCAGGCATTCACGGCGGGGAAGTGATCTTCAATGGAACACCGGAAGAAATCCTGAAGTCGCCGGATTCCATCACCGGCAAATACCTGTCGGGACGGATGAAAATCGATATTCCGGAAACACGGCGGAAGGGCACCGGCAAATATGCGGAACTGATCGGTGCGAGTGAGCATAACCTGAAACATATCAATGTGAAGTTTCCGCTTGGAAAACTGATCCTGGTAACCGGTGTGTCCGGCAGCGGCAAATCCACGCTTGTGAATGAATGCTTTATGAAAGCGGTTCAGCAGAATCTGGGTTATACCCGCATCTACCCGGGAAAGTATGAAAAGGTAAAGGGGCTGGAACATATCGACAAACTGGTTCAGATCGATCAGAATCCGATCGGACGCACGCCCCGTTCCAATCCGGCGACTTATACCGGTGTGTTTGATGATATCCGAACGGTATTTGCCAATACACCTGAGGCAAGACTGCGCGGTTATGACAAGGGCCGTTTCTCCTTTAATGTAAAAGGCGGACGGTGTGAAGCCTGCATGGGAGACGGTGTTAAAGTCATTTCCATGAACTTCCTGCCGGATGTATATGTGCCCTGTGAAGTGTGCCATGGAAAGCGGTACAACGAAGAGACCCTGCAGTGCACCTTCAAAGGAAAGAACATCTATGATGTGCTGGAGATGACGGTTGAAGAAGCGCTTGAGCTGTTTGCGAATCAGCCAAAGATCCGAAACAAGCTTCAGACGTTATGTGATGTGGGCCTTGGCTATCTGAAACTCGGACAGTCTTCCACAACGCTCTCCGGCGGTGAGGCACAGCGTGTCAAACTGGCATCCGAACTGCAGAAGCGGGCAACCGGGAAGACCGTCTATATTCTGGATGAACCGACAACCGGTCTGCATACCGATGATGTCAAACGGCTGATTTCCGTTCTTGATGCAATCGTAGAAACCGGCAATACTGTAATTGTCATCGAGCATAATCTCGATGTCATCAAATGTGCTGACTGGATCATCGACCTCGGTCCGGAGGGAGGAGACAACGGAGGAACGATTATTGCCCAGGGAACACCCGAAGAAGTAGCGGAAAACCCTGCCTCGTGGACCGGACAGTATCTGAAAAAGGTTCTGGTGCGCAGGGCATCGAAGGAGAAACACAGCAAATGATAGTGACTTATGCGTCAATCGGCATCTGCATCCTTCTGTTTATTCTGATTAACCAGTCTCCTGCTCCGATTGATAAGGCAATCGCGCTTGGAGCGCTTTTGCCGTACCGTGTGAAGCGGGGAGAGTACTGGCGGCTCCTGACAGCCGGTTTTCTTCATATCCGCATTCCGCATATCCTGATGAATCTGTTCGCTCTTTACAACTTTGGATGGCTGGAACGGACATTTGGCCCGGTACTGTTTGGGTCGATTCTGCTGTTATCCATTGTCGGAGGAAATCTGCTTTCTGTTTTCATGGGCGATGAAAACACGATCACGCTGGGTATTTCAGGAGGCCTTTACGGACTTCTGGCGGCATATATGGTTCTGCTGTTCAAGCTCGGTCTGCTGCAGGACCCGGGTATTCAGTCTTCTCTTCTGAGAGTGCTGATCATGAACCTCATCATCAATTTGTTTCCCAATGTATCAAGACTTGGACATGCCGGAGGTTTTCTGACCGGCTTTGCGATTTCAATGCTCGTGTTATAATGCGGGTGCGAGGCAGTTATTATGACAGAAACAGATCAGAATAAAGTGATGATCCAGGAGATCGTTGATTTTTTCGGCTTGGAACAGCTTACCGGAAATGCAGAATCCCTGAATCGCTGGGTCGTTATCCCGGACGTCAATCGTCCCGGCTTCGAATTGTCGGGGTACTTTAAGCCAACCGAACCCCGCCGTGTTGTCATCATTGGTAATAAGGAAATTGAGTATATCGGGCACCTTTCCGAGGAGGAACAGCGGGCGCGTTTTCCGTCGATTACCGACGGTCTGACGCCAATGCTGATTATTACAAAAAACAATGAAATCCCTCCGATCCTGAAGGAAGTCGCGATTGACCGGAACTTCCCGATTTTCCGGACCGGATATGCGACCTACCGGATGATGGTCGACCTGATTACGTTCCTGGATGAGCGTCTGGCACCGGAAGAGACGCTGTCCGGTGACCTGATGGTTGTTTACGGCAAGGGCGTGCTGATTACCGGTGAAAGCGGAATGGGAAAATCCGAAATTGCGATGGAACTGGTACGGGACGGACAGGTTCTGGTCGCAGATGACCGGGTCGACGTACAGAAGATCCATAATAATCTGTATGGTCATGCGCCGAGTCTTCTGAGAGGCATGCTGGAGATCCGGGGTATCGGTATTATCGATGTTGAGCGTATGTTCGGTGCCAACAAGCTTGTCAGCCGGCATAAGATCGATCTGGTCATTCATCTGGTACGTTACGATGCCAGTGAGGAATATGAGCGCATCGGGGATGAGATGACTTCCTTTACCCGCATTATGGGCGTCAGTATTCCGGCCATGGTGCTTCCGGTCAGCCCGGGACGTTCCATGTGTGCACTGATTGAAACCGCAGTGACAAACTTCATCTTGAAACAGGAAGGATACAACAGCACGGAGGAGTTCAAGGAACGCCTCCATACGGAAATATTAAGGAAGAATCAGGAAAGACAATGAACACAGCTGCTGTATTTGATTTCGATGGAACACTGATGGATACGGAACCGGCAATTATGGCCAGTTTTGAACATGTGTTCCGGAAATACCGTACGGTAGAGGAGTTCACCCCGGAACGGCGCATCAAAGTACTGGGACCGGCACTGGATCTCATGATGAAGGAGTTTTTCCCGGAAATGGATCCGTGGGTCTGCGTTGAGGAATACCGCAGATATCAGCGGGAAAACCTCCGTGATCTGATCCATCCAATGCCCGGGGCAGTGGAAATGCTTGCGAAACTGAGTGCGATGGAAGTGCCGTGTGCGATTGTCAGCACGCGCTATTTCAAGTCCCTGGCTGAACTTCTGAAGCTGAACCGCATGGATGGCTTCATGAGCGTGGTGCTGGGAAATGATTCTGTTTCCCGCAGCAAGCCGGATCCCGAAGGAATCCTGAAGGCATGGGATATGCTCGGGAAAGAGAACTGTTTCTACATTGGCGACAGTGTCATGGATGTTGAAGCGGGCAGAAATGCCGGAGCAGTTACCGTGGCATACCCGTCAAATGAGGGGAAGCGGAACGATCTGATTGCCGCTAAGCCGGACTATCTGATCGAACAGCTGAGTGAATTGCCGGATCTGATCAGAAAGGAAAGTTAGCATAAGATGGCAGTCATACGATTTGAAAACGGATTTCACGGAACCTACTGCGTTCAGGACCAGACACTGAAGATCGGACATGAATGGATCCAGCCATATGATATGACGTTTGGCGCAGTGGCTTCCTGTTTTTACGCAACATTTCTCGGCGTATTAAATGAACATGGAATCACGGTTCGTTCCGCAGAGGTTACGGTGGATGGCAGAAAACGTACAAAAGTGCCGACAACGCTGGAATACCTGAAGCTTACCCTGAAACCGGAATCGGAAGCGAGCCGGGAAGAACTGGAAGCGTGCATGAACGAAGCACTGGGAAAATGTTCCATGGTCGCAACGGTCAAAGCGGTTGCACAGGTGGAGGCAGAGCTTGTCCTGCCGGAAAGGAAACCGGGTCAATGAGCAGCAGCAGAACGGTCAGCTATACCTGTCCATACTGCGGAAAGAACTATGAGATCGAAATCTACGACAGTGTGACGGCGGATGAGGATACCGATCTCAGGGACCGCTGTCTCAGCGGGGACCTGTTCCGAAGCACCTGCCCCCGCTGCAAACATGACTTTCTGGTACAGTATCCCCTGGTCTATATTGACCGTGACCATCGGTTTGTCATCTGGCTGAACGAGAATGCGCCTTCCGAAGATCTGATGCGTTCGATTGCTTCTCCGCTGGTCCCGCAGGGCTATACGCTGCGCAGAACGCCGACCCTGAAGGAGTTTGCGGAAAAGATCCAGATTCTGGAAGACGGTGTCGATGACCGGGTTGTCGAAGTGGCGAAATATGATTCCCTGATCGAATATCTGGATAATAAAAAGGGGAATGCGGAAGACATTACCGCCATCGAGTACCAGCGGACCGAAAACGAGGTCATGAAGATCAATATCCGTACCGATGACAAAGGACTCTCGTTTCTGATTCCCGTCAGTATGGTCGAAGAGGAAATGAAGGAAAGCGGCAGTCTCTATGATGTGGACAACACGACATTCCCGGTGATCAATGCCGACTGGATCATCTCCCTGTTTGCCCCGGCTGGCAGTGAGAAACTCAGCTGAATAACGGAAATCTTACAGGACAGCAGAATGAACTGCTGCCTGTTTTTCTTGAAAAAAACATGTCTGAAAGAGCCGGTACGATTATAATAGTGAACTATATCGGAGGATCTGTACTATGAAACCTTATCTTGAGATGACAAAGGAAGAGCTGAACGAAGAGCTGAAAAAGCTGGAAGCCCGGTACAAAAAGTTTCAGGCCGAAAGCATGCATCTGGATATGAGCCGCGGCAAGCCGTGCCAGGAACAGCTGGATCTGTCCATGGCCATGATGGATGTTCTGAAGCCAAGTTCCGATCTGACCTGTGATGACGGCACCGACTGCCGGAACTACGGACAGCTGACCGGTATTGAAGAGGCCAGAGAACTGCTCGGTGACATGATGGAGAACAATCCGAAAGATATTATTATTTACGGCAACTCCTCTCTGAATGTCATGTTTGATACGATCAGCAGAGCCTGGACTCACGGTGTTATGGGCAATACTCCGTGGTGCAGACAGAAGGAAGTGAAGTTCCTCTGCCCGGTTCCGGGATATGACCGCCATTTTTCCATCACGGAATACTTTGGCATCAAAATGATTCCGGTCCCAATGACACCGACCGGACCGGATATGGATATCGTGGAACAGGCAGTTGAATCCGATGAGACGATCAAGGGAATCTGGTGCGTGCCGAAGTATTCCAACCCGCAGGGAATCTCCTATTCCGATGAAACCGTACGCCGTTTCGCAAGACTGCGGCCTGCCGCAAAGGATTTCCGCATTTTCTGGGATAATGCCTATGGCATGCATCATCTGTATGATGACCGTCAGGATCATATCATTGAGATTCTGGCCGAGTGCAAGCGTGCCGGCAACCCGGATCTTGTTTATAAGTTTGCGTCGACTTCAAAGATTACCTTCCCGGGCAGCGGCATTGCGGCCCTGGCGACTTCACCGAACAATATGGTCGACTTTGTGACGAATCTGAAGATCCAGACGCTTGGTCACGACAAGGTCAACCAGTTAAGGCATACCCGCTTTTTCGGAGATATTCACGGTATGGTGGAACATATGCGCAAACATGCCGCGATCATCCGTCCGAAGTTTGAGATGGTAGAACATATGCTGGAACAGAACCTCGGAAGTCTGGATGTCGGTACCTGGACCAATCCGCTTGGCGGCTACTTCATTCTGTTTGATTCGATGCCGGGCTGCGCAAAGGATATCGTAGCCAGAGCGAAGAAAGCAGGTGTCATTCTGACACCGGCCGGCTCTACCTGGCCGTATAAAAACGACATTAATGACTCCAATATCCGCATTGCCCCTACATTTCCCAGCATGAAGGAACTGGAAAAGGCAATGGAGGTATTCACGGTCTGTGTCCGGATCAGCAGTATCAAAAAGATTCTGAAAGACCGCAAAGACTGAACCAAAAAAAGACCCGGTTGATTGATCGGGTCTTTCCTTTGGTTTTAGTGTCCGACTGCCTTGAACAGGAAGTCTTCGCCAAGCTTTTCCCGGATGGAATCGATGCGTTCCTGAAGCGGGATCGGATAGCGGTCCTGCCAGTCACCGATGTATCCGTCTGCGGTATGAGCAGCGAGCTGCTTCTCATTTTCCTGAAGCTTTGCCTCAAGTGCCTGCTTTTCATCGCCTTCTGCGGTTTCGAGCGCTTTTTTCAGCTGTTCGTTTTCTGCCCGGAAGGTATAAAGCAGATAGCTGTGGATCATACCGTAGCGGCTGATCATGTTTGGTGTCAGAGTTCCCGGCTCAATGCCTGCCGCACTGCAGCAGCTCAGGATCATATGGTGCATTGCGCGGTAGTTGAATTCCAGGTGCCGGGTCGTGAGGAAGAAGGGACGTGTATCGGTCGATACCCCGATATATTCGTAGTAATCCCGGAGCAGCTGTTCAAATTCCGGCTGGAAGATGTAGGTTGCCGTATAATTCCATGTAATGGAGCGGTTCGGGGATTTCCGTACATAATGAACCGGATAACCCTCAGTATAATAAGTACTTTCTTTCCAGGGCTTGCTGGTATGTTCGATGAAGGTTCCTTCAACGATCTTGACCGCAAGCTTTTCATTTCCGCCATTTAATGTCAGAAAATCATTGATGTGAAGATTCTGAATCTGAGCAGGTGTCATCCCGAGATTCATCATCAGGGAGAGAATCAGCCGTTCTTCGCTGGAAAAGGAAGGGAAGGCTGCCTTGAGCTTTTCAATTGTGGCAGGGTTTGGAAACATATCCGTACGGAAATCCGTACATTTACGGTTTTCGTTGGTAACCAGACGGCTGAACGGATTGGTGTAGCCGGGCACAAGTGTGCCGACTTTCTCGATCCGCGCACCGATGGATCTCAGCGTGGCCTTGTAACGATGGACGGTATTTTCGGAAAGGGTTCCTTCCGCCTGACGGGCATCCAGATACTTAAAATAGTTTTCAGCCTGTTCACGTTCCATCCTGAGAATGTGGTATGCTCCATCTTCATGGGAATGAAGCAGATTTAATACTTTGCGGTAGTCATTGATTGTAGAAGGACGTGATTCAAGCCCACGAATCACAGAGGCCCATTGTTCTGGAGTGAGCTTGTCCGGGGTTCTGTCTTTCATAGTGAAACCTTCATATACAGAGGAGGCTGCTGTATCTGTTTTTCCTTTCTTCCGTCATGGCCGATGACGAAGTACAGTGCGGCTGATAAACGTGCCATCCAAAGCCGTTGTCCTTAGAATGTTATAATCATAAATGCATGTTATTCATTTTGCAAGAACTCTTGGGTACATTCCCGGGATGACAAAAACGGAAAATCGTAAATAGGGTACTGAGTAATATTCACATAGTTTCACATTTTTTAAACACATTTTTGCGTGAGGGGTTGATTACTATATAGTTGCAAGCAGCAACTTGCCCTGAATTACATGCTCCCCCTTTAGCAGGTATTCAGAGATTCTATCCCCTAAGACAGCCGAGAGGCAAAAAAATGAGAAAAGAGTGAAGGCCGTAAGGCCTTTTCTCTTTTTCGGGAATCATCAGCCGCGGAATTCCGATATAGTTTATATAGATAGGAGTAATTAATTATATGAAATATATATTTTTAGATATCGACGGTACGCTGTTCAGCCCGCAGCTTGGCGGGGTGCCGGAAAGTGCCCGTCAGGCAATCAAAACCGCAAGAGAAAACGGTTCCCGCATTTTTCTCTGTACCGGCAGGTGCCTTGCCGGCTGTAATAAGTATCTGAATATGGATGTCGACGGATTTGTATTCGGGGCGGGGTCAATGGTATATGCGGACAAAAAGAGAATTTATGACCATCCGCTTTCCAAGGAGGAAGAACAGACCATCAAAGATCTGATTCATGAATGCGGTATGGGCTATGTGGCAGAAGGGCAGGCCGGCGGCTACTGTGACGACTTTGGCTATGATGTTCTGAACCGCTATTTTGGGGAGAAGATTGCGGATAACTGTTTTTATCCGGAAATGTATGAACACCCGGATGAAAAGATCTATAAAGTCTGCGCTTATGTGAAACACGGCGGCAGCTTTGAGGAGATCCGCTCCAAGCTTCCGGAAAAGTTCACGATCACGGTCACGGTCCGGGACCCGGATTTTGATGACTGTGCGGAAGTGACGGATGCCCGGATTACCAAAGCAACCGGGATCCAGAGGGTTCTGGATTATTACGGGGCGGATGTCAGCCAGGCAGTCGGAATCGGAGACAGTGAAAAC
The DNA here is from genome assembly GCA_017512725.1 of Solobacterium sp. Classification (GTDB taxonomy): domain Bacteria; phylum Bacillota_I; class Bacilli_A; order Erysipelotrichales; family Erysipelotrichaceae; genus Bulleidia. The sequence continues at coordinate 6,375 of JAFWEW010000004.1, read as the reverse complement.
GACATACCGATGATCGAATACTGCGGGACCGGAATTGCCATGGGCAATGCGATGGAACCGGTAAAAGAGGCAGCAGACTGGGTCACGACGCATATTCTGGAAGACGGGATCCGGAATGCCTTCCGCTATGTAGGCGTAATCGACTGATTCTGTTTAAAAAAGAAAACCGCATGAGCTCTGTCATGCGGACTGATTCACGCAAAGTGCATCTGCGGCTTACCACAGATAGATATAGCCGTAGAGGGCCTGTCTTGAACGGGAATAGTAAGCGGGGAACCATCCTTCATGGTAACCTCCGCAATAGCCTCCTTCAATGATGTAGACCATGGAGCCATCTTCACTGACTTCACTTACAAAGCCTACATGATTGGACCAGACTACAATACTGTTCGCAACCGGAACGTTGGATACGGTATATCCCATGGATGCGGCTGCGTTCATCCAGTTGCCGGCGCGCCCGAAATCCGGAAGGGCGATGCCGGTTCTTTCATATGTGATCTGCCATGCGGACCATGTGCAGTTGCGGTAACCGCCAAAATATGGATTATAAGCCTGGACTTCCCAGGTTTCTGTATATTCTCCGTAAGGGTCAACCCATTCATCCGCTTTGACTGCAGCAGTCGTTCCCATCAGGATACCTGCTGTAAGAATTGCGCTCATCAGTTTCTTTAACGTTTTGAAATTCATGTTTCTGAAACTCCTTTCGTGTTTTTTTCAAACACCTCGGGCAGTTTAAGCTGAAAAAACAGCTTCGTCAACAAAGAGAAAAAAGTCACAAAATTAAGCGGTTTCATGCGAAAACGCTTACAAAACATGCAGGAATGTATATCTGAAAATGCTTTTATAAAAAGCTATTTGAAGATTATTATGCAGAAAACATGCGTGCATGATAACACGATTTCTGAAACTGTTTCTCCCGTTCTTTCAGAAGGAGATCCGTTCAGCACCGGGGGAAAAAGGTGATAGAATTGCTGTATTATATTCCGCCTGTCCGGGGAAAGGAGAAGAAATGCCGATTATTATTCAGGAGGGTCTTCCTGCCAGAGAGACCCTGGAAGCAGAAAACATATTTGTCATGAATCCTGGCAGAGCGACGTCCCAGGATATCCGGCCGCTTCATATTCTGATTCTGAATCTGATGCCGACCAAGATCGTGACAGAAACACAGCTTGCCCGTCTGCTTGGGAATACGCCGATTCAGGTTGATATGGAACTTCTCCGGGTGGAAAGCCATACCGCAAAGAATACCCCGCAGGAACATATGATTGCCTATTATCAGACCTTTTCAGACGTAAAGGACCGGTATTATGACGGAATGGTGATTACCGGGGCGCCGGTGGAACAGCTTGAATTTGAAGATGTGGAATACTGGGAAGAACTCTGTGAGATCATGGAGTGGACCAAGACTCACGTATACAGTACGTTCCATATCTGCTGGGGAGCCCAGGCTGCGCTTTATTATCATTACGGGATCCGCAAATATCCGCTGGATGAGAAACTGTTTGGAGTCTATGCACACAGCATTACGCACAAAGGTTCGATTCTGTTCCGGGGATTTGATGATGTATTCCTGGTTCCGCATTCCCGTCATACCACCATCCGGAAACAGGATGTTGAGGCGGTAAAGGAACTCAAGATCCTTGCGGAAAGTGAAAAAGCCGGTGTATATGCGATCTCGACGAATGGCGGTACGCAGATTTTCATTACCGGGCATTCAGAATATGATACGGGGACACTGGAAAAGGAGTACCTTCGGGATAAAACCGCAGGGCTGCCGATTCATGTGCCGGAAAACTACTACCCGGATGACGATGATACGAAACAGCCGCGGAATACCTGGCGCAGCGGCGCCAATCTGATCTATTCGAACTGGCTGAACTACTTTGTTTACCAGTCCACGCCGTATGATCTTGCGGCCATTCCGGAAACCCGCAGGCGGCAGGAACATCCGGAATAATATCGATATATTTATAAATATAATTTGGGCATATTATTAGTCAGGGAAGGAACGATCCGATATAATCTCAATTATTCAGATGGAATATCTAAAGGAGGAACCACAGATGTTTAAAAAGACTACGATCGCAGCGGCAGCTATCGCTCTGCTGTTTGCAGGATGCGGACAAAAGAATACTACCGGAAATCATCTTGAACGAATCAAGAGTGCAGGGAAAATTGTGGTCGGACTCGAAGGAGACTGGCAGCCGTTCTCCTTTCACGATGAAAACGATAACCTGGTCGGTTTCGATGTAGAGGTAGCACAGAATATCGCTGAGATTATCGGCGTCAAGGCAGAAATCATTGAAGGACCGTGGGACGGTCTGCTGGCCGGTGAGGATACCGGTGTTTATGACATTGTTGTCAATGGAGTCGATGTAACCCCGGACCGTGAAGAGAAGTATGACTTCAGCGATCCGTATGCGTACGATCGTGCTGTTCTGGTGACTGCGGCCGGAAACGAGGAAATCAAGACATTCGAAGATCTGAATGGCAAGACGACGGCAAACTCTACCGGATCCACTTATATGGAAATCGGTGAACAGTACGGAGCGACTGTCAAGGGCGTGGATACGCTGGCAGAAACCATAACCATGGTAAAGAACGGGCAGGCAGATGCGACAATCAATGCGGCAACTTCGGTTCAGGATTACCTGATGACGACAGGGGATACCGGAATTGTGGTCGTTGCCCAGATGGACGAGGCAACCCCGTATGCGATTCCGCTGGTAAAGGGCGAAGACAACGCCGACCTGAGAGAAGCGATCAATGACGCGCTGAAGCAGATGAGAGAGAGCGGAAAGCTTGCGGAACTCTCAAAGAAATACTTTGGAGAAGATCTTACACAGGAATAAAAACAGGAGCCGATGGGAAACCGTCGGCTTTGCTTAGAAAGAGAGAACATGACAAAAATACGTTTGATTGCATCGGATCTGGACGGAACGCTGCTGCAGAATGGAGCACAGGTGCTTCCGGAGGAAACCTGTGATCTGATCAAAGCGCTGTATCAGAAAGGAATCCGGTTCATGGCTGCCAGCGGCCGGCAGTATGATAATCTGGAACGGCTGTTCGCACCGGTGAAAAAAGAGATCTGGTACCTTTGCCAGAACGGAGCTTCTGCCTGCGTGGACGGCAGAGTGTTGTTCCAGGAAAAAATGAACCGGGAAGCAGCAGACGCTCTGGTCGATGAAGTTTCTGCCAGAGCGGATGTGGAAATCATGGTCGATGATTTTGACTGCTGTTATGTTGATGAACGGAATGATGCATTTTATCATTTGGTAAAAGATGTGGTTGGGATGCATGCGGAAAAAGTACCGGATCTGCATGCGTATACCTCCCGCTGTTCCAAGATATCCCTGTATGAAGAGCCGGGACTGTATGATATTGAATACTGGCAGAAGAAATATGGCGATTTCTTTACCGTTGTGACCGGAGGGTTCCAATGGCTGGATATGATGGCAAAAGATATCAATAAGGGAACCGCAATGAAACAGATGCTGGAACAGATCGGCATCGCCTCCGCTGAGACTGCGGTGCTCGGGGATAACCTGAATGATCTTGAAATGATGGAGCTTGCAGGCCTTGCGGCTACCGTTCCAAACGGAGTGCCGGAAGTACAGGAAGCTGCACATGTGACAGTCAGCAGTGTGATTTCCTTTATGAAGGAAGTACTGGCAGGGAAAGACCGGATCGAGGACTGGAAAGGAAACAGAAGATGAGCATTACATTTTATTATGTAAGACATGGGCAGACGCAGTTCAATCTGTGGCGCCGTCTGCAGGGGATGTGTGACAGTCCGCTTACCGAGAAGGGAATCTCAGATGCCCGCAGGGCGGAGAAGGCACTGCGGGAAGTGCCGTTTGACCGCGCATACTGCTCCAGCAGCGAGCGCTGTATTGATACTGCATCGATTGTACTGGAACGGCATAACGTGACCCTGAAACCCATGAAGGCACTGAAGGAAATCGACTTTGGAACCATGGACGGGCACCTGATCGAAGAGATACAGGAAGAGTATGACCGCCGCAAGCATACGGATAATTTTGGAGATCTTGGCGGGGACACGGCAGAATCGGTATATAAGAGAATAACAGAAACCTTCAACGGAATTGCCGATATGGCATTTGACGGAGAAAAGATTCTTATTGTTTCACATGGCTCATTCGGAATGCATGTTCTGCAGATCTTATTTAATATGGATACAGAGGCTTTTATTGCAGAGCGGAAAAAGATGGATCCGAAGCAGTTCGCATTCCCCAACTGCGGCATTATGAAATTCCGCAGAAACAACGGCGTATGGGAAATGCTGGAACTGCCCTGTGAACCGGAACGTTTTACAGACCATGACCGTCCGATCCGTTTGCCTTTGAAGGGGTGAACGGTTTATTGACGTCCGGGAACAGAGTGTGCTAAATTAAGTAGGCATTTGAGGAGTTTTTTTATTATGGCAAAAGACGGTAAGGTAATCCTCGCCTGTACGGAATGTCTCTCGAGGAACTATACGACAAACCGCAGAAAAAACAGTACGAAGCGTCTGGAGCTGAATAAATACTGTCCGAAATGCGGCAAAAAAACTCTTCATAAGGAAACGAAGTAGTAGGAGACAGGAATATGGATAAGACATTCAGCTGGAGCGGAATAAAAAAAGAGGCAAAGCGTGTTCGCTGGCCGAAGCGCAAGGATGTTGCGGAAGATACCGGAGAAGTTCTCATTTTCACGGGTTTCTTTGCGCTGTATTTCGTATTATGTGAGTTTGTAGTAACTGGCATTCTGAAGATGATCGGAATCGGAGCGTAACAGATTATGAGTGAAAATGAAAAGAAACCGGTTAATCCGATTATTGATGATGAACACGAAAAACGCTGGTATGTGGTAAATACCTATTCCGGCCATGAGAACCGTGTTAAGGAAAATCTTGAGAGACGTGTCGAGTCGATGGGTATCCAGGATTATCTGTTCCGGATCCTTGTTGCAGAAGAACCTGTGATTGATGTCAAAAACAACAAACAGGTTGAGAAAATGCAGAACATGTTTCCGGGATATGTTTTCGTAGAGATGATTATGACAGATGATGCATGGTATGTCGTTCGTAACACACCGGGTGTCACTGGATTTATCGGATCCTCCGGCGGCGGCGCAAAACCGTTCCCGGTCTCTCCGGTAGAAATGGAATCCATTCTGCGCAGAATGGGCCAGAGTGAGAAGAAGGTCAACGTTGACTTTGCGGTCGGTGATACCGTTCGCATTCTGACGGGACCGTTCTCCGGTATGGAAGGCCGTGTCAATGCGATGAATGACCAGACACAGGTTGCCAGCGTACTGACAATGCTGTTTGGACGTGAGACCCCGACAGACATTAACTACAACGACCTTCAGAAAGTCACAGACTGAACACTTTTGAAGAACTGAACCTCAGTTCTTCTTTTCATTTCCATTCCGCTGTTTTATAATCTCCATGTACCGGATCCGGATGGAAACATCAGGGTTGTACCATACGGCATACCCCTACCACTTTGCCGTATGAATTACAGAGCTGTAATCTTATAGCTCTGTTTTTGTATACTGTTATCAGACCTTCCCGCACATTCGGCAAAATTATCAGAAAACGTCTTGCATTCCAATAGGGAGGGTGCTACTATAATGAAGCTTGCCTCAATAGCTCAGTCGGCAGAGCGAGCGGCTGTTAACCGCTAGGTCACAGGTTCGAGCCCTGTTTGAGGCGCCATATAAGGACGAAAGCCCGTTAGATGTTATTCTAACGGGCTTTTTCGACGTTTTAGCACACACATCCGTGCCAAGGAAAGGAGAGGAAAAATGAGCAAAACCTTTGAAGAAGTGGCAATGGACGTAATTCGAGAGGATTGGGAATACAGAAAAACACAGAATTATTCGTTATTCAATCAAGAAAGAATTGCACGAATGATGGGTATTTCCCGCTCCCAGTTCGCAAAAGCACTGGGAGAGAATAAGAATCCCACGATTTCATTCATTTGCCGCTACGCCACTGCTGTAGGGCGTCCAATTGATGAATTGCTTCATACGATTGGAATCCGGGAAGTGGAAGAGCAGCGAATGATGCTGATCCAGAATCAGATGAATTCCAGTTCCAGCATCGAGTTGGCTTAAAAAAGAATGGATTGATCAAGTGCTGCGTCTACCAAACCTCGTACTTGCCCAATCCATGATCACGGCTAGGATAACCTGGTTGTTCTTGCAAGAGTCCAAAAGCTTTCGCTTTAACAGGATTTTCCTGCAAAAACACTATACATCAGGAAGGCCGTGAAAAAAGTTTTTGTATAAATTTTTACACAAAAATCGGTGTTGGGAACAGTGCCGAAATAGGACTTGAAAAAGAGGAAAAACTACATGGCAAAACTG
>JAFWEW010000003.1 GCA_017512725.1 Solobacterium sp. | reverse complement strand
ACCTCCAAAAGTATTATAGCACATCCGACGATATCCTACGATATCTAAAAACATAAAATTTGACATTAATTTTCACAAAAAAACGCGGCTGTTAAGCCACGATCGAATTACTGTTATTTTTGGAGGCTGTCAAACTCCCGAATTTTACGCTGAAACGGAGGAAAAATGCTTGTTCGGAATAATAAAAGTGAAATTTTTAATTTTTCATGATCTGATTGGTGTACAAATGTTGTAAAATATCGTCATGGCACCCACATATACAATGAGGAACCGAAGAGATCTGAGCAGCATACTCAGACATGCCAAAGAAGAGGACCTGCTTCGCAAAGCGGAGATGCTTTCTTCCTCTCCAGATCCAGACGCAGTTTTCAGCGCCCACGAAATCAGACGAAATTCGCCGTTCGGGGTGCTTGTTTTATTTGGGAACCGACAGGATCTGGAACGGGAGATGCCGTCTGCCGCAAAATGTGATTCGCTCGATGAGATTGAACGCATGATCGGCGTACTGCAGGCATACCCGAAAGTTGGCGATGATTTCTTTGAAGAAAAGCGGCAGGCGTATCTGAAAGAAGTGCAGCACATGCGCAGGCTCGGCAATGTTAACGGACAGTCCAGCAAGGAGCGCCATCGTCTTGAGAACGCAGTCAAGAACGCTGATATGCAGAGGGCCTGGCTGGAGAAAGAAAACACGGACCGGCTGCGCAAGATCAAAAATATCGAAGATGAGATCAAGGGCTATGAAAATGCCCTCAGCAAACTCAACCTCGAGATCAAAGATCACAAAGAAGAAATTCAGAAAGCGGTCGATTCAACCGGACCGCTGAAGAAAGAGATCGAAGAGGATACGGCCCGTCTGAAAGAACTGGCATCCAGTATTGACAGTCTCCATGCCGAACAGGCATTGATCGATAAGAACGCTTCACCGACAACCGCACGTCTTCAGGAAATGGAAGAACAGCGGCTGACCGATGAACACAATACGCTTGAGATGCGAATCAAAGCGGGCATGCAGAAACTGCAGAAGATCGAGGAGATGATTCAGACACTTCGGGCAGAGGAAGAAAAGAAAGAACAGGCCACCGAGCTGACAGCCTCTCTGAACCGGTCCAGGCTGGATCTTGAACAGGCCCAGAATGAACTTGCCGGCGGTACCAAGATGATCGACAATCTTGATCTTCGGGTCCAGATTCTCGGAGGGCGTCTCAAGACGCTTCAGGAATCTTCCGATGCGCTGCCTGAGGCAAGGGAAAACTCCCGCATCGCGGTACTGGCCAGAGCAGAGGAACTCCTGAACGCATGGATCTCTTCCTCCAAGGAACTGCAGCGCATCCTGCAGGTCGATGGCATCAGCGGAAAAGAACTGGTAGAAGCACTCTTCTTCGCAAACGGTCCGATGTGTGCAAGCGGCCCGGGCGCATGTTCCTACCTGGATGGTACGAACATCTCGCTGGATACACTGATGCTGTATGGTACGGAAGAAGAACATGCAGGCTTCTGGCATGTTGAAGTATTCTCATAGGGGAAATTAAAAAGGGGCTCGGAAAATGAGCCTTTTTCTTTCGGTTCATTGCAAGTTCACGTAATATTTAGATAGGTACAAGGAGATGCAATCATTATGAAGACTCTTTATATAGACTGCGGTATGGGTGCAGCCGGGGATATGCTTACCGCTGCGCTTCTCGAATTGTTTGACGATCCTTCCGAAAAAATCGAACAGCTGAATACACTCGGGATTCCGGGAGTTGTATATACATCCGAACCTTCTGTTAAGTGCGGCATTACCGGTACCCATGTTACGGTTACATGCAATGGTCAGGAAGAAAATGAGCACATGCATGAACATAACGGACATGCGCATACACACCAGAATATGGGCGGCATCACGCACATTGTCAAAGATCATCTGAATGTTTCTGAAACGGTCAGAGAAACGATCCTGGAAGTCTATCAGCGGATCGCAGAGGCAGAAAGCCATGTTCATGGCAGGCCGGTGGAAGAGATTCATTTCCATGAAGTTGGAACGATGGATGCACTGGCGGATATCACGGCTGTCTGCTGGCTGATGGACCAGCTGAATCCCGAACAGGTCATCGCTTCTCCGGTTCATGTTGGAAAGGGGACCGTGAAATGTGCGCATGGTATCCTGCCGGTACCTGCCCCTGCAACTGCAGAAATTCTGAAAGACATTCCGGTATATACCAGAGAGATCATTGACGGAGAACTCTGTACGCCTACCGGTGCAGCACTGCTGAAAACCTTTGTCAGCCGGTTTGGGGAGATGCCGGTCATGCGGATGAAAAAGACCGGATATGGCATGGGAAAGAAAGACTTTCCGATTGCCAACTGTGTCCGAATGCTGTATGGCGAGACCGAGGGAAACACGGATCAGGTGAGTGAGCTGCGCTTTAATGTGGATGACATGACGGCGGAAGAAATTGCCTTTGCGCAGAATAAGCTGCTGGAAAACGGTGCGTTTGAAGTGTTCCTGACTTCCGTGCAGATGAAAAAAGGCCGGCCCGGTACGCTGTTTACCGTACTGACAACAGAAGACAGAAAAGAAAAAGTGATCCGTTCGGTCTTCCGTCACACTACAACGCTTGGCATGCGGGAATTCCACAGCAGCCGTTATGTACTCAAACGCAGGATTCAGGAAGAGGATACGCCGATCGGAAAAGTCCGCCGGAAAGAATCTGAAGGATATGGTTCCAGACGATATAAATATGAATATGAGGATCTGGCGAGAATCGCAAATGAAAAAGACCTGAGCCTGTATGAAGTGCGCAGGATCATTGAAGAGGACAAACAGAACCAAAATTAAAGGGATGCGGCGTGCATCCCTTTTCAGTCACGTTCTTACAGCTTAACTACATCGGAAGCCTGAGGACCGCGATCACTCTGGGTGATCTCAAATTCAACGGCCTGACCTTCATCGAGTGTCTTGAAGCCCTCACCCTGAATGGAAGAGTAGTGAACGAATACGTCCTTGCCATCATCTGTAGTGATGAAGCCATAACCCTTCTCAGCGTTGAACCATTTGACCTTACCTGTTGCCATTCCCTTTTTGTGTCTCCTATTCTATGTACCCCAAGTCCGATTTTTAACCATGCAATTATCGAATAAACGGTAAAACATGAAATTGCAGGCTTGAATACTACATTTAATTTATCACCCGCAAACAAAACATACAAGGAAAAAATACCGCAGGCACTGCTCTGAAACCGCATGTTCTAGAGAAAATTGTGACTTTGCAAAGACAGAGAATGCCGATATAATCTCCGTATAGGCATTGAAGGGAAGAGTAATTGAACGTGCAGGCGGAGAAAGCAGACGGGTGATGAAAGTCTGTGCTGTACCTCAATGAACATGGTCCTGGAGCCTGCGGTACGAATAGTTCCGCACGGGAACGCCCGTTACAGCGCATGAGGGGCCTGCAGAAAAAAGCTGCGGGCAAGATAAAGGTGGTACCGCGTGAACATCGTCCTTTCGCAGGACGTTTTCTTTTCGAAGGAGGATATGAAGTATGGAGAAAAAGGGGCCGTATTATATTACGACAGCGATTGCCTATGCGGCAGGCAAACCGCATATCGGCAACGTGTATGAAATCGTGCTCGCAGACGCAATTGCCCGTTACAAGCGCCTGTGCGGCTATGATGTCCGCTTCCAGACAGGTACGGATGAACATGGCCAGAAAGTAGAGGAGCGGGCAAACGCTGCCGGTGTGACACCGAAGCAGTTTGTTGACAATGTGTCGAAAGTCATCCGGGAACAGTTCGACATCATGAATGTTTCCTATGACAAGTTCATCCGCACGACGGATGAAGATCATGAGAAACAGGTACAGAAGATCTTCCGCAAGCTGTATGACAAGGGTGATATTTACAAAGGAAGCTATGAAGGCAATTACTGTCAGGAATGTGAAGCGTTCTATACCAAGAGCCAGCTGACCGAAGACGGCAAATGCCCGGTATGCGGAGGAGATGTCCGTCCGATGCAGGAAGAGACCTATTTCTTCAGAATGTCGAAATACGCTCCGCAGCTGATTCAGTATATTGAGGATCATCCGGAGTTCATTCAGCCGGAAAGCCGTAAAAACGAGATGCTGAACAACTTCCTGAAGCCTGGTCTGCAGGATCTCTCCGTCAGCCGTACCAGTTTCAAGTGGGGCATCCCGGTACCGTTTGATGAAAAGCATGTCATTTACGTATGGATCGATGCGCTGAGCAACTATATTACCGGTCTTGGATACGATGCCGACGGCAATCATGGAGAACTGTATACGAAATACTGGCCGGCGGATCTGCATCTGATCGGCAAAGATATCGTCCGCTTCCATACCATCTACTGGCCGATCATGTTAATGGCACTGGATCTGCCGCTGCCCAAACAGGTATTCGGGCATCCATGGCTGCTGACCGGAAGTGACAAGATGTCCAAATCCAAGGGTAATGTCATTTACTCGGATGATCTGGTCGGATTGTTCGGTGTGGATGCCGTCCGTTTCCTGATGCTGCATGAGATGCCGTTTGCACAGGATGGTCATATTACCTATGACCTCATGATCGAACGCATTAACAGCGATCTGGCAAACAACCTCGGCAATCTGGTCAACCGTACGATTTCCATGCAGAACAAGTATTTCAACGGAACGGTTGCCAATCCGGATATCCGTGAAGATGTGGATGATGATCTTCAGGCAAAGGCAATGGAAACGGTCCGGCTTGTCGGCGAGAAGATGGAAGAACTGCGAATCGCGGATTCGATCCAGGATATTCTTGATCTCTTCGACCGCTGCAACAAATACATTGATGAAACAATGCCGTGGGCACTCGCAAAGGATCCGGACAAGATTTCCCGTCTTGCGACCGTTCTTTACAACCTGCTGGAAAGCATCCGTATCGGAGCAGTGCTTCTGACACCGTTCCTTCCGGAGACGGCAGAGAAGATCCTGAATCAGCTTCAGACCGAACAGCGTGACTATGACACAGTATCCGAGTTCGGCAAGCTGGAGACCAGGGATCACAGAGTAACAAACGCTCCGGAGATCCTCTTCAAGCGTCTGGATGAAAAAGAAGTCCGGGCAAAGGTTGAAGAAATCGAAAAGGCACAGCGTGCCCGTATGATCGAACAGAAGAAGAAAGAGGAGAAGAAGGAAGAGATTGCAATCGGAGATTTCCAGAAGATCGAACTTCGATCCGGCAGAGTTCTTCGCTGTGAGAGACACCCGGACGCAGAGAAACTGCTTGTCATGCAGGTAGATCTCGGTGATGGGGAAGTACGGCAGATTGTTTCCGGAATTGCCGCAAGCTATACACCGGGACAGATGATCGGCAAAAACATTATTCTTGTCGCCAACCTGAAGCCAAGCAAGATCCGCGGCGTGGAAAGCCAGGGAATGCTGCTGGCAGGACAGAACGGGAATGAACTGGTTGTGGCTGAAGTGAACGGACTTGAACCGGGAACGATCATCAGCTGAACCGATTCGGAAAAGACATGTAAACAGGGAGAATCCAAATGGAACGGGTTCTCCTTTTTACATGGGCGGATGCCGGAATTCCCGTTTCCCCTTGTTGTATACTTTCTGTATATGGGAAGAATACAGCAGCTAGATGCACAGACCGCGAATATGATTGCGGCCGGTGAAGTCGTAGAACGCCCGATGGGTGTAGTAAAGGAACTGGTGGAAAATGCGATTGATGCCGGTGCGGACCGGATCACGGTAGCGGTTGAAGACGGAGGTATTTCCCGTCTTACCGTCAGTGACAACGGATGCGGAATGGACAGCACCGATGCGGTAAACGCATTTCTTCGTCATGCGACTTCCAAGATTCGTTCTTCCGATGATCTGTGGGATATCGGCACATTAGGCTTCCGGGGAGAAGCGCTTCCCTCAATTGCCTCTGTTTCAAAACTGACGCTGATCACAAGCGACGGCAATGACAATACAAAAGTAGTCATCGAATACGGGAAAACCGTGTCGGTATCTTCCTGGCCCTGCAATCAGGGAACAGAGATTACGGTAGAGAATCTGTTTTACCGTACACCAGCCCGTCTCAAGCATCTGCGCAGCAGTGCATATGAGAACTCTCTGGTTCAGGATGTGATCATGAAGTTTGCGCTGAGTCATCCGGAGATTGCGTTTCTGTTTGTTTCTTCCGGCAAGGAAGCGTTCCGCACAAGCGGGAACGGGAACCTGCAGGAAGTGATCTATCAGTGCTGGGGAAGAGAACCTGCGGAACAGGCAATTCCGGTTTCCTTCTCGGACTATGACTATCAGGTGGACGGATATTTAGTTAAGCCTTCCATCACAAGGGCTTCCCGCAATTTCATGCATATCTTTCTGAACGGCCGCATGGTAAAAACCTATCGGCTGTATCAGGCAGTACTGGACGGTTACGAAGACTTTATTGTAAAGGGAAGAAAACCGCTCTGTGTGCTGAATATCAAAATGGATCCGCATCTTCTGGATGTGAACGTACATCCCTCCAAATGGGAAGTACGCATCTCGAAGGAAAACCAGCTGGAATATCTGCTTCGGGACAATATACATGACGCACTGAAGAATACGATGCTTGCCCCGAATATACATCCATCATCGAAAGAACGCCTGTATGAACAGATCCCGCTGGATACCAACCTTGGATATGTGCCTGCATTTGCGGGAGAAAAAAAGGTTCAGAAAGCAGAACCGGAGGAACCGTTTATTCCGGATCTTCTGCCGGAAAAAAAGCCGAAGCGTTCGGAAGAACCTCTGGAAGAAACGCAGGGGATATCGGAAGAAGCACCGGTGGGGCGGAAAGAACGCCTGCCGCAGATGACGGTCATCGGACAGCTTCATGACAAATTCATTCTCTGCGCCTGTGAAGAAGGGCTGGCGGTCATTGATCAGCATGCGGCGCAGGAGCGGGTTCATTACGAACAGTTCCGCTCACAGCTGAATGTGAATCCAATTATGATGGACTGTCTGGTTCCGATTACTTTGGCGGCCGGAGATGATCTGGTGCGGAGAGTCGATGAGCTGAATGAAGCAGTGAAGGATCTGCATATTACATTTGAGGCGTTTGGACATGATACGCTGCTGGTACGCAGTGTTCCTTCCTGGATGAAGGATATTGAGGAAGAACCGTTCCTGCAGGATGTGCTGGATAACTTCCGGAATGAGCGGAAATCTTCCTATGCAAAGATGGAAAAGAAGAAGATCGCAACCATGGCCTGCCATCACAGCATCCGCTTCAACCGGCCTCTGACCATGGATGAAATGAGGGAAGTGGTCAGACAGCTCGATGACTGTGACAATCCGTATCACTGTCCCCATGGAAGACCGACCTTTGTGATTCTTTCCGAAAAAGAACTGGCCAGGGAGTTTCTGCGATGAAGAAAGTACTGGTGATAGCAGGGCCTACGGCATCGGGGAAAAGCGATTTCGCCGTACAGGCCGCAAAACTGCTGGGCGGGGAAATCATCAGCGGGGACAGTATTCAGGTCTATCGCGGAATGGATATCGGTTCCGGAAAGATCCGGAAGGAAGAAATGCAGGGAATACCGCATCATCTGATCGATATTCTGGATATCCGGGAGCCGTACAGTGTATCGGACTTTCAGACCATGGCAAGGGACCTGATTGAAACGATTGATATGCCGGTTATTGCCGGCGGCACCGGGCTTTACCTGAAGGCCTGTCTGTACGATTATGATTTTGTAAAAGAAGAAAAGCCGGAAGCGGAAGAAACCTATGACGGCATCAGCAATGCGTCTCTTTATGAGAGGCTCCAGGAGCTGGATCCCCTGAGTGCGGAAAAAATTCATCCGAATAACCGTCAGCGGCTGGTCAGAGCACTGAACATTATTGCCTCTACCGGCAGAACAAAAAGTGATATCGAAGCGGCACAGAAGCATGAACCGGTATATGATTTTTATATCGCGGGATGTACGATGGAACGGGACATCCTGTATGACCGGATCAACCGCAGGGTGGAACGGATGTTTGAAGAAGGCCTGGAGGAAGAAGTCCGCGGTCTGATCGCAAAGGGATATACCTTTGCGGATCCTGGTATGAAAGGGATTGGTTACCGGGAATTTGAACCGTACCTGCAGGGAACGTCTTCGATTGAAGAAGTGAAATCGGAGATTCAGAAGCACAGCCGCAACTATGCAAAACGGCAGTACACCTGGCTGAATCACCAGATGCCGGTGCACTGGTTCGGTGCAGATGATCCGTCAGAACGAGAAAACATGCTTGAAGAAATACAAAGATGGAGGAACATTGTATGAAGAACGCAAAGTCAAAGAAGATCAAATCTACGCTTTTCCGCAAAAGCCTGTTTGGCTGGATTGCGGTTGGTGCTGTGATTGCCTTTGTATGTGGGGCAGCTGCAATTATGGCGGATGAAGAGGAACTGATTGGAGTCGGTATTGTCGCATTGGCCGTAAGTCTGATAATCGGCATTATTGTCGGCAGCAATGTCTCATCGAAATTTGCGAACAAACTGAAGAGACTCGAATCGATCGCATCAATTCCGTTCGACGAAGATGAGCTTCAGTATCTTGACTCAAAGAAAACAATTGCGCTTGGCCAGGACTGGCTGATGATCAATCAGGAAAAGAAGATCAATCTGCTTCCGAAGGAAGGAATTGTTTCTGTTGACAGTCATAACGAGCGTAAACCGGGAATGAAGAAACTTTGGCTCCATGCGGTCGGCGTAAACAAAGAATCGATCTTTGGACAGTATGAAGCATGCGAGCCGGATATTCTGGATACCGTTGCAGAGTGGCTTAAAAACTCCTATACGGCTCTGGGAGGAGTTACGGTTGTGCCTGGCAATGCAGCTCCTGCTGGAATGATGACGGCTATGCAGGCGGCAGCAGCTCCTGCAACCGGTGCAGCGGCACTGATGGCAGAGACGGTATCTTCCGCTGCAGCACCTGCGGCAGCACCTCAGCCTCAGGCAGCTCCGGTTTCTCCGTTAGCGGCAGAAGCCATGGCACCCGCCGCCGTTCAGGAACCGGTACCGGCTCCTGCAGCACAGGTCGCGCCTCAACCGGCTCCGGTTTCTCCTTTCGCGGCAGAAACTGCAGCAGCCGCTCCAGTTCAGGAACCAGTACCTGCAGCGCCGGCTGCTCCGGTACAGGGACCTGTAAGGACTGTGGCACCTGGAGAATGCCCGCACTGTTTCGGCCCGAATGATCCTTCCGCAGAAGTCTGCCAGTGGTGCGGAAGCCGGCTGAAATAACACAATTTGTGATATTTTGTGATTTGCGTTCCGGACGGTCAAATCTATTGACTGCCGGTCAAAAATGTTCATAATTGAAAAGGATAGGAGGTATTGAGTTTATGAGTGAGTTCAATACTACAGAATATGTCAATGAGGCCAGCGGCTTAAAAAGCTATATCACAGGCGTGTTTGTAAAGATGGGCCTTGCCCTGACCATTACCGCGCTGGTTGCTTTCGGCGGATACTTCTGCCTTGCGCATTATGCGGAAAATGCAGTCTTCAATGCAATCGCAAATGTTCTGGTTTACGGAATGCTGGTTGCGATTATTGCCCAGCTGGTTGTATGCGTTGTGCTTTCCAGAAAGATCACAACCATGCAGACTAGCACAGCTACTGCACTGTTCTATGGGTATGCGGCTCTGACCGGCATCACCTTCTCGGCACTGCCTCTGAATTTTGGTTTTGACACCTTCTTCATGGCATTTGCCTTTGCGGCGGTACTGTTCTTCTGCTGTGCGATTATCGGTCATACGACCAGCGTCGATCTGACAAAGTTCGGCGGTCTGATGATCGGAGGCCTGATCGCACTGGTAATTACATCGATCATTTCGATGTTTATCCCGGCACTGCGCAACAGTCTTCTGATCAGTTATATCGGCGTTATCCTGTTCCTGTTCCTGACGGCATGGGATATGCAGAAGATCAAAGGCTATTATTATGGAACACAGGGCGGCTATGGTACCGTTGGTGCGAATCTTGCGATTTTCGGAGCGTTCCAGCTGTATCTGGATTTCATCAACATCTTCCTGTATGTTCTGAGAATCCTCGGCAGCCGTTCCAGCCGCAGATAAGCTTCATCTGACAGGTTTTATGACAACACAGTCTGTTTGCGCAGGCTGTGTTTTTTACTGAAATCGAAGGAAAAAATCCTTATAATACAGTACATAGTAAAACAATAAAAAAGTTATGTCTGAAACTGTTCAAAATGAAAAAAGTATCCGGAAGGAAACGTTTGATATCGCCTGGCCATCTGTAGTAGAGAGTGTTCTTGTCGCTCTGGCCGGCATGATCGATACATATATGGTTGCCGGTCTTGGAAAAGTATCGGTAGCTGCGATCGGTGTAACCAATCAGCCAAAGTATTTTGTATTTACCGTTTTCTTCGCCACCAATGTGGCAATCTCTTCTCTGATTGCCCGCAGAGTCGGTGAAAAGAAAAAATACGAGGCGAACGGCGTATTCCTGACAGGATTGTATTTTATTCTGGGACTGGCGGTTGTGCTCAGTCTACTGTGCGTCGCTGCGGCGGAACCGTTTATGCGTCTATGCGGTGCAAACTCTGAGACGATTTCGCTTTCCGTGCTGTATTTCCGCATCATTATGGGCTGCAGCCTGTTTCAGCTGATTTCATTGTATATTAACGCAGCGCAGCGGGGTTCCGGCAATACAAAGATCGCAATGACGACCAACGTCGTATCAAATGTTGTAAATGTATTTCTGAACTACTGCCTGATCCAGGGGCATTTTGGTTTTCCGGCACTCGGAGTAGTAGGTGCAGCGATTGCGACCGTGGCAGGAACCGTTGTTGCCTTCTTTATGAGTGTGGCTTCGCTTTTCCGGAAAGAAAGCTTTGTCCAGATTCCGTACATTAAGGCTAATAATGTCAGACCGGAATCGAAATATGTAAAAGAGCTTGGTCCGGTAGCGGGAACCTTCCTTGGAGAAAACCTCCTGACCCGTATCGGTATGATGATTACCGGTGCCATGACCGCACGGATCGGTACCGCTCCATATGCGGCGCATCTGGTCGGAATGAATTTCATGAATCTTGGCTTCGCATTCGGTGACGGTCTGCAGGCAGCAGCCATTGCGCTGGTGGGCAGAAGCCTGGGTGAAAACGATACTGCAAAGGCAAAGAAGTATGCATGGACCGAACAGGGGTTTGGTCTGGCAATTTCCGTCTTCTTCTCAATCGGAATGGTGCTGTTCTATAAGCAGATCTTCAATGCATACTTCCCGAATGATCCGGAAATGCTCGGGTATGGAAAAATCATTTCCCTGTTCTTCGCGGTGATCATGCCGATCCAGGTAAGTAAAATCATTTTCAACGGTACACTTCGTGCGGCCGGAGACATCCGTTTTACACTGCTGGGTTCAACCTTTGGCGTTACTGTTTTACAGCCAATCGTTCTTTCCATCTGCCAGTATGTTTACGCACTTGGTCTGACGGGTGTATGGTTCAGTATTCTGGTCAGTCAGGCAGTTCAGCTGGTTCTGTTTGGCGGCCGGTTCATATCCGGGAAATGGGAAGGAAAGAAACTCTGAGGTACTGGAGGTATTTATGACAGTCGAAAAAAACTTGCTGCTGACGTCTCTTTCAACAAACGGGGACCGGAAAACGCATCAATACTTCTACTATGAAGATAAAGGTACTTACCGCTATTGTGACGGACTGTCTGTTGCGGAAGCGGGAACGAAATATATTCTTTCAGAAGTGCCTCTGGATGAAATCATCGTTTTGGGCCCGCAGAATACGTTTGCAAGCGGAGAAGAGAATAAACGGATCGTATTAAGGGAGTATTCGGATTTTGACTCAAATACGGACCGGATGTCAGAATACTGTTTTTTCCAGTACCGGATTTCACAGTTTCTGGATGATCTGGATCTGGAATCCATTGATGTTCTGGATGAGATCAGTCCTGATCGTGCGGCATTTCTGGTCGCAAGATTTCAGGAGCTCAAATCCATTTTTTCAGGAATTCCCGGTTTCCGCCCGGACCGTGCATTTCATCTGATTGCACAGGATCCTGTGCTGTTTGAGAAACTGAAGGAATATTCAAAAGATCTCAGCAAAAAGGAACTGCTGTGGTTGAAACGGTATATCTATATCCAGCTGTCCGCAAATCTGAAGCTTTCCGTAAGAGAAGACAATGAGGATATTCTGATTTGCTTTATTCCGACGGACAGAACTGCCGAAGGGAAACCTTCCATCGCTGCGGATAATGTCGGACAGATTGTTAAGAAAATCTCAGAGATCGAAGCAGATGTCGTCAATCTGTATATTGACATGCAGGGACTGGAAACGACAGAAGGCTATACCATTCTTGCGGTTCTTTCCATGCTCAGCAGTGACAAGAACAACAAGATCCATATCAAGGAGATCATTACCAGTCATCTCCGCCCGATTGAGTTTGCCGGTGTTATCGACAATCAGGAAATGGAACGTTATGACATCAATAACCTGGTATCTGGCATGAGTGCGTTTATCCGGTATGGGAAAGTGGATGAGGTGCAGTCCTATTGGGAACGCCGCGGCATTCAGGATGAACATGTTGATCTTCTTCTGTATGCGATGCGCAGAGTGGATGAGGGAATCTCCCTCTGCAACATCAGTAATCTTGAATTCGGCATTAAGCTGCTGAAGGAAGTTATCACAAATACTGTAAAGGAAGAAATGCCGGAGGTTGTCAGCAACATCTTCCGCATCCTGGAAGACACGATCCGTCTGGATTATGGAACGCTGCTCGAAGGGGATACGCTTGATGGGCTGGAACTCGTAAAATGGGCAATGCGGAAAAAATTCTATCAGCAGTCACTGACGATCATCGAATCACGCATGCCTAAGGATATGCTGGAACGCGGAATTCTTTATTACGCAGACAGTGCCGAAGCAAAGCAGACTTATCTGGAAGAACTGAACCGTCTTTACTGGTCTTATCTGCCGAAGGATCGATGGAATTTCGCTGATATTCCGCATTTCTTTGTCAAGTATTATGGCCGTCAGCAGATTGACCGCAGAAAAAAGAGAGACAATGACAAACAGAAGAATTTCACAATGTATCGGCTCGAAAGCCTTGATGGTCAGGCAGAGAATATTATGAAAGGCTACTCCGTACTGAATGAGGATCGGAGTACTCTTTCAGAGCTGCTGTTTACCTATTACACGCTTGGGGATATCCGAAATCATATCAACCACGCGGAGGATCAGAATGCGGATATTAAGCAGATTGATTTACATGCGCAGACAGAGAACATCAGACTTCTGACAGAAGGTGTAGAGAGCTTTATCGAGGCATATGAAAAAGGCAGAGCGAGAGCGCTGGAATTACATCCGGGACCGGTAGAAACCTGGCAGATTTCGCAGGAGGAACTGAAAGCGTACACTTCAACGCATAAAATATTTCCGCAGAATGATCAGAATCGCAACAAACAGGGTAGAAATCCGCAAAAAGAGGGATTTCAGAAGCAGAATAGCGGAACAGACCGAAACGGCAGAAAAGCCGGGAATGAAGAGAAAAAGCATTCTGGTTCCCAAATTCTCAGAATTACAGTTAATATTGAAGGGTGAAGGAGGTTCAGCAGGGTGGAAAATAAACGTGAAGATGGTGTGCTGACAATCTTTCTTCCGGAGCGAATTGATGCAGGGAACGCATCTGATATTGAGGGTGAGATTGAAGCAATCCGCAAAGAAGCAGATGACGAACAAGTAATCTTCGAATGCACGAATCTGCAGTATATCTCAAGTGCAGGACTCCGGGTCATTATGAAGGTTGTCAAACAGGAAAAGAGCGTAACTGTAAAAGAAGTATCACCGGATGTCTATGAAATCTTTGATGTGTCAGGTTTTACGAATTTTATTACAGTCGAGAAACGCGCATAAGTAAAGATTCTGCATTTCCGAAAGCGGTCTATGAAAAGATCGCTTTTTTCTTTGCCAAGTGATTGGTGAACCATTATATAATTAATGCATCATGAAATTATTTAAGAAGAATAAGTTATTAAGAATATTATGTGCCGCATGCCTTTCATTGACCGTGTTAAGCAGCGGCATTTTATCGGTCGGAGCAGAACAGACAACATCTGATCTTCATACTAATCAGTGGTATTTTTTGGGAGATAATGGTGTTCATTTTCCGAACTGGAAAGAACACTGGAATGATTCGAGTAAAACGAATATTGATCCGGCAAAGAAGGCGGTCATAGCGGTTGTTGATTCCGGCATTGATTATGGGCATGTTGACCTAGAAAATGTGGTATGGAATAAATCGGAGTACACCCGAGAACAGCAGGCAAAACTGACAGAACTTGGTTTTGCCAGTCATGGAATTAATGTATTTAATTCTGGGAGTGAACCAACCGACACTGACGGTCATGGTACACATGTGGCTGGCATTATTGCGGCAGAGTGGAATAACACAGGCGTCAGCGGTGCGCTAAACGGTGTCCGGATCATGGCGGTCAAAGCAACTGTTAATGAAGCCGGGACAGGTGCACAGGCATCCGATGTGTATAAGGGTCTTGAGAAAGTACTTGCCGCAAAGGAAGCCGGCGTCAATATCGTAGCGGTGAATCTTTCGTGGGGCGGAAATATACATAGCAGCGATCCCGAGCTTCTGGATGATGTGATGACCCGGCTTGGCAAAGCAGGCGTTGTGACGGTTATGGCGGCTGGAAACGACGGAAGAAATCTGAATGAAGAGAGCCAGATGGCATCGTACCTGTGCTCCAATCCATATGTGATTGTGGTTGCGGCAAGTGATGAAAATGGCAACATTCCGATTTCGACCCCCAATGATAAAAATGACAACAATACAGAAGAAAATGAGTTTAAGTCAAATTACGGAAACCGTTATGTTGATGTGGCAGCTCCCGGTGTCGGTATCCTTTCCACCTATCCAAAAACAAAGGAGCCATCCGGATATAAAAGCCTTGATGGAACATCCATGGCAACCCCGATTGTGACTGCCCTTGCGGCACTTGTTTATGACCGGTATTCCAGCGCAGATGGTACTGTGAAGCTTGCGGCGGATGAAATTGCGTCGCGTGTTATTACTTCCGCAGAGGATAATGATCTGAACGACAAAGTATTCAGCGGTCTGGTAGATGTCGAGAATGCGGTTAACAAGGAAGTCACAAAACCCTTGGCGTACTATGGCCGATATAAAGATGGCACATTGACGATTTGGGGAAGCGGGTTTGGCAGCAACGGAACTATAAAGATTAATGATCAGGCCGTATCTGTAAGTGAGTGGAAAGACGGTTCGATCAAAGTGCCTGTACCAAATCTGAATCTTTGCGAGAACAAGGTCTCTATTACAATCGCGGAAGAAAACTGCACGCGTTGGATCAGCGTTACGGGAAGTACAAATACGATTACAGAGCTCTGTTCCCCGGGATCGTCAAATCTTGAAAACCTGCAGTTGTTATCGATGGCTGCTACGGGTGGGGTGCTGTACCAGGCAGCTATGGACTGTAGAGACACTCCTGTTAAAAGGGTTCTTCTGAAACGGCTTCCAGGCGCGACTAGCTGGACGGTTGTAGACAATCTCGAGTTTGATTGTGATGACATGGATGGAGCCAACGGATGGCTGTACTTTGTAGATAACTTTGGCAATAACGTGACGGAATATAATCCTTCTACCGGAGTGAAAAAAAGCTACACGATCACAGGGATACAGGATGATTCCCGCTGGAAGGTCCGCTATATAGGTGACAGAATATTTGTCGGTTACACGGTAACGAATAACGAGAAAGTGGCGGTACATGTCGCAACCGTCAACAATAACGGTACACTCAATGAAGTGGTATCGGTAGATGGCAACAGTCAGGTCTTGGATATCTATGAATCCAATGGTTCAAGATTCCTGCTGTGCAAAAATCAGGATTTGAATAAAGAATTTATCCGGTTATATAAGATCGATGAAGCGAATCATACTGGAACATTGCTATTTGAGAAAGAATATAACAACGTAACAGGCCTCAAGGCATATGGATATAAAGACCGGATTGTTGTTGCGCCGATAATAACAAAGGACAGCAACGGCGGATATTCCTGGTCCATGGATGAATATGAACTGAATGGAACAACGGTAAATCCTGCGCCAAGAACCGTTATTCTTGGCGGAGGTCATCTCTTTGAGAACATGATTGGTATTATGTTCGATGGTGTAATTGCGGATGGAATGTTCTATACCAATTCGTTATCAGATGCACCGCGTCATAATGTCGCTTCTCTGATGATTCCGCTGAAAGGATATGTTCCTCCGACACCTCCGACCCCGACACCAACTCCAACACCCACGCCGACTCCGGCACCGACCACTGCTCCATCCGGAGGCGGCAGTACTCCGTCTTCCGGTGGGAGTACCGTCGTTACCTGTCAGGATGCATATGGGCCAGGCTGGTACTGGGATGAGGCAAAGAAGGCCTGCATCGCACCGAAGGGCAGCAGTAATCCGTCTTCCGGAGGCAATAATGGCAAAATCAATTACAGCGGAAAAACCAATACCGTAACTCCAGGGGGCAACGGCGGCGACAAGGAAAATCCTTCTGCTTCGGCGGATCCGGATGAAACCGCAGAACCGACAGCTTCTGCAGAACCTTCCGCATCTCCGACCATAACCCCGGAGGAAAGTGCAACACCGACTCCGGAACCCAAGCTTCCGGTGCCGATTATCAATACAAAGGGAATCATGTGGTTCCTTGGCATACCGCTGATTATGATCATTGCCGGTCTTGCGCTGTATCTGATTTCCAACAATGCACTGACACCGTGGATCATTGGTGCGGATGTGCTGATTGGACTGATCCTTGCGATACTTGATCACAGCCTTGTCGGCTGGATCCTGCTGATACTGAACCTTGCGGCAGTAGGCCTGATGGCACTGTACCGGATGGGCAAGAAAGAAGAAGAGAATATCTGATCACGAAGATGGACTGCATAGTGCAGTTCATTTTCTTTAGGAGCTTTCGCCGTCTTTGGCATGCACGATAATACCGAAGGCTTGGTACAATAAAGATACGAGCACATGGAGGGACCCGCCATGAGTGCAGATGTATTTATAAGCTATAAATCAGACGAAGAATCATATGCAAAGACCGTTCGTAAAGTACTGGAAGACAACGGTATTTCATGCTGGATGGCACCGGACTCAATACCGGCCGGTTCCAATTACATGAAACAGATTCCTCAGGCAATTGAAGACTGTAAGGTCATGATTATTTTGATCTCCAAAAAGTCACAGCAGTCTACCTGGGTAAAGAATGAGTTTTCGCAGGCCGTCACCAAACACAAGACGATCATTCCGTATGTCATTCAAGACTGCCCGCTGGAAGATGAATTCCAGTTTTCGATGAGTACGATGCAGCAGGTGTATGCATGGCAGGATGAAGAAGCCGCACTGCAGCGGATTGTACGCGATATCCGTGCTTCCCTGAATGAGGACGAGCAGGCGAAGGTTGAAATCAAAGTTGTACACAAGACCAAGCCGCCGGTATGGGCCTATGCGGTTATCGCAGTTCTTGCGGTTGCTGTAATCGGTGCAGTGATCTTTGCAAACCGTACGAAGAAAGAGGATTCCGATCATGCAACAGCAGCATCCGGGTCAGCATCCGTTTATTATTCAGAGATCGTTCCCTATAGTCTCGCGGGATATTACGAGACCGCACAGATGGCAGAGGATGATCAATTTTCCATCAATACGTATGATCAGGCTTTTTCACTTTTGAGTTTTATCCGGAATGATACCGGGAAGTCCATGTTTGTTGAAAAGATCGCAGTGGATATTCTGGATCTGGTTCCGATCAAAGTTCCCGAGATTGTTCTCGATGGTGTGTTGGATGAAGAAAATGGTCTCACCATCCTGGCGTATAACGATGGCTGGGGTGATGCCGAAAACATACCGGTAAAATGGTCTGTGACTCCGGAATACGGAGTCCCTGAGTTTCCTGCATTTATTGAACGTATGAGCGGGCAGGGAATCGTTTCGGTGAAGTCGGGAGAAGCTGCTTTGATTCTGAAAAAACAGGAAGATTTCCAGGAACTGCTCGAATGGGCAAGAAGTCAGGATACCGAATATCTGACAACCCTGTATACGCTGATGGTGGAAGCGGAGTGCGGGGATAGACCGAAGGTCCTTGCAATGTATCTTATGTATGATCCGGAAACCGACACCATCACCTATGCGTTTGGCGGCGCAAATTCCGACGAGCCAACAATCACACTGTATGGCTTTCTGGATGTGGATAACCCGCCGAAATCGATTCGGTTTAATCCAGGGGATTCCACACCTTTTGTGGAGGATACGTTCCGGATTGAAACGGTTATCATTCCGACAAAGTCATGTGATGTAACGCTTCGGGGTTCTTACTCCATGGGCGGAGATCAGTATGAGACGGATTCGTACAGCGTGCGGGTAAGCGTTCCGTACTTTGAAGAAACTTCGAAAATGTTATCCGGCACGATGACAAGAGAACTGGCAGAGATCGATATGAATGATGTGAAGAGAATGCAGCAGATCTGTTCGAAGTACCGCTATGATATTCAGTCGATTCTGCCGGAAGATGAACCGAGAGGATGAGAAAACCACCCAAAGCACCTCCGCAGAGAGTAAAATAGTATCAGAACTTCTAAAAGGAGATTTAATCATCATATGAAAATAATTACCGGAGTAGGAGCGGCTGTCCTGGATCATTTGAATTTAATTGAGGATTATCCAAGAGAGGACGGAAGTACTCACATCACTCAGATCATCTGTCAGGGCGGCGGAGCGTGCGCTACGGCAATCGTTGCGGCTCATCGGCTTGGCATGCATGGTCAGATGATTACCACGATTGGAGATGACGAGACCGGAAAGATGATTCTGGACGGACTGGATCAGGAAGGAATTGATACGACAATGGTTGAGATCGTTCCGGATGGTATTTCCCCGCATTCCGAGATCATGGTGAATCCGCAGACCGGAACCCGCACCAAGTTTGTCTGCAACAATACTCTTCCGCCGATCGCATGGAATAAAGATCAGATCGATCAGATCCGCAACAGCGATCTGCTTCATGTGGACGGGACCAGATACGACAATGCCATGGCAGCAATCAAAATTGCGAAGCAGTATGGGATTCCGGTATCCGTCGATGGCTGCCACATGGAAGAAGACCGGGAACTGAACCGGTCAATGGCGCTTGAGGCAGATATTCTGATTATGAATGCCCGTTATCCAAAGCTTGTTGCCAATACCGCAACCACCGAAGAAGCACTGGCCTCCTTCGCCGCAAACGGTCCGAAGGTCGTAATATCCACGCAGGGCACAAACGGCTGTCTGGCCTGGATCGACGGAAAGGTCGAAGTATTCCCGGCTTATTCCGTGAAAGCAGTAGACTCAACCGGTGCAGGTGATGTGTTCCACGGGGCATTCCTGGCTTCCTATATGAATGACGGGGATGTCAGAAGAGCGATCCGTTATGCCTCAATCGCTGCAGCACTGAAATGTACACAGGTCGGAGGCCGGGCAGGGATTCCGACGGATAAGGAAATCGTGTCATATCTGTAGGAGGGAATATGTCCGTTACTGAAAAGAAGAAAACCACTTCCAAACCAAAACCGAAGACGGCTGCGAAGAAAAAGAAAACCACCAGTTCATCCATCCGTCTGAGCGCAGCTGAAAAGAAGCTGGTGCAGAACTACCGGAAATGCAATCTGATTGAGAAAAAACTGATCGATACCATTACGGAAAAAGCTGCAGAAGGAATCGATCTGAGCAGTCTCGGAGGACTTCTGAAGTAGGAAATCGCGAATATGCGGTTTCTTTTTTATTTCATAACTCCACTTATTGATGATAATATAAGGCGGCACGCCCGGAAGTGTGGATTTTTCCGGAAATGGCAAAAAATCATTGACATCGCATATTTATCGGATTATCATCAATCGTGCTTGGCGAAAAAAGGCTTTGTTGCGGACAAAGCTTAATATTTGGCTGAGAATTGGCACACTTGGATGTGTGTGCATATAGGGCGAAAGGAGAAAGAAATGCCTACAATAAATCAGCTGGTACGCAAAGGCCGTACCGACAAAGTTTACAAATCAAAGTCCCCGGCATTGAACCGTGGATACAACTCGCTGAAAAAGAAGAACACTCGAATCAGTTCTCCGCAGAAGCGTGGTGTATGCACCCGTGTCGGCACAATGACACCGAAGAAGCCGAACTCCGCGCTTCGTAAGTACGCCCGTGTACGTCTCTCCAATGGTATGGAAGTTACAGCGTACATCCCGGGTGTTGGTCACAACCTGCAGGAGCACTCCGTTGTTATGATCCGCGGCGGCCGTGTCAAGGATCTCCCGGGTGTTCGTTACCACATCATCCGCGGTACACTCGACTGCGCAGGTGTTGACGGACGCAACCAGGGCCGTTCCCTGTATGGCGCAAAGAAGCCGAAGAGCAAATAAGATAAGACAGGAGGAAACAGAGAATGCCAAGAAAAGGTTATATAGCGAAGCGTGACGTACTTCCTGATCCGATTTACAACTCCAAACTCGTCACAAAGCTGATCAACAAGATCATGCTCGATGGTAAGCGCGGAACTGCGCAGACCATTCTCTACGATGCATTCAACATCGTTGAAGAAAAGACCGGTCAGAACCCGATGGAAGTGTTCGAAAAGGCACTCGGCAACGTTATGCCGATGCTCGAGCTCAAGGTTCGCCGTGTCGGCGGTGCCAACTATCAGGTACCGGTAGAAGTTTCTGCAGAGCGCAAGCTGACACTTGGTCTGCGCTGGATCGTAAATTATGCTCGTCTGCGTCATGAGCCGACAATGGAACAGAGACTTGCAGGCGAAATCATGGATGCCGCAAACGGTACCGGTGCTTCTGTAAAGAAGAAGGACGATACCCACAAGATGGCAGAGGCGAACAAGGCATTCGCACACTTCCGCTGGTAAGCAGAATCTTAAACTCAAACAGGAAAGGAGCGATTTATGCCGAGAGAGTTCCCGCTTAATAAAATCCGTAATATTGGAATCATGGCTCACATCGATGCCGGCAAAACGACAACGACGGAGCGTATCCTGTATTACACAGGTAAGATACATAAGATCGGTGAAACCCACGACGGTGCTTCCCAGATGGACTGGATGGCACAGGAACAGGAACGTGGTATCACGATCACATCCGCTGCGACAACTGCGCAGTGGAAAGACTGCCAGATCAATATTATCGATACTCCGGGCCACGTAGACTTCACTGCTGAAGTTGAGCGTTCCCTGCGAGTACTCGACGGTGCGGTTACGGTTCTTGACTCCAAAGCAGGTGTTGAACCGCAGACTGAAACCGTATGGCGTCAGGCAACCGAATATCGTGTACCGCGTGTCGTATTCTCCAACAAGATGGATGCGACAGGTGCAGACTTCGATATGTCTGTTAATTCCATTGGCAACCGTCTTGGTGCCAAGGCAGCTGCGATTCAGATGCCGATCGGTGCGGAGCAGAGTTTCCGCGGAATCATCGATCTGGTAACGATGCAGCAGCATATGTACAACAACGACCTGGGTACTGATATCAAAGTAACGGATATCGATGCGCAGTTTCTGGACAAGGCACAGGAAATGCACCAGGAAATGCTCGAAGCGATTGCAGATTATGACGATGATGTCATGATGAAGGTTCTGGAAGGCGAAGAACCGACGGTTGAAGAAATCAAGCGTGCGATCCGTGCCGGCGTTCTGACTGCGGAGTTCTTCCCGGTCATGTGCGGAAGTGCATATAAGAACAAGGGTGTTCAGCTGCTGCTTGATGCAGTTGTTGACTATCTGCCGGCTCCGACCGATATTCCGGCGATCAAGGGTCACCTGGAAGACGGTGCAGAAGCAGAGCGTCACGCATCGGACGACGAGCCGTTCAGTGCTCTGGCATTCAAGGTTGCGACCGACCCGTTTGTCGGCCGTCTGACCTACTTCCGCGTATACTCCGGTATCGCATCCGCAGGCAGCTACGTGCTCAACGCTTCCAAGGACAAGCGTGAGCGCTTCGGACGTCTGGTTCGCATGCACGCAAACCACCGTGCCGATATCACAGAGGTCTATGCCGGTGACATTGCCGGTGCAGTAGGCCTGAAAAACACAACTACAGGTGACACACTGTGCGACGAGAACGCCCCGATCATTCTTGAATCGATGGTATTCCCGGAGCCGGTCATCCAGATGTCCGTTGAGCCGAAGACCAAGCAGGATGCCCAGAAGATGGACAACGCTCTGGCCAAGCTCGCGGAAGAAGATCCGACCTTCCGTACTTATACGGATGAAGAAACCGGTCAGACGATTATCGCCGGTGTCGGTGAGCTGCAGCTGGATATCATCATGGACCGTATGAAGCGTGAGTTTAAGGTTGAGGCAACTGCCGGCGCTCCGCAGGTTGCGTATCGTGAAACGATTCGCGGAACTGCAGAGTGCGAAGGTAAGTTCGTCCGTCAGACCGGTGGTCACGGTCAGTATGGTCATGTATGGATCCGGTTTGAGCCAAATGAAGGGAAAGGCTTCGAGTTTGAAGACGCTACAGTCGGTGGTTCCATTCCGAAGGAATACATCAAGCCGACACAGCAGGGTCTCGAAGATGCACTCAATAACGGTCTTATCGCCGGTTATCCGGTTGTAGACATTAA
Source organism: Solobacterium sp. (assembly GCA_017512725.1). Lineage (GTDB taxonomy): Bacteria > Bacillota_I > Bacilli_A > Erysipelotrichales > Erysipelotrichaceae > Bulleidia. Next base: position 721 of record JAFWEW010000003.1, on the reverse strand, counting down.
GGCAACTCTGTTTGACGGAAGCTACCATGATGTCGACTCCAGTGAGCAGGCATATAAGATCGCCGCAAGCCTTGCACTCAAGGAAGCTGCGAAGAAGTGCTCTCCGGTCATCCTCGAACCGGTCATGCGTGTTGACGTAACCGCACCGTCCGAATACCTCGGATCGGTCATGGGCGATATCGTAAAGCGCCGCGGTCAGATCCGTCAGCAGGAAGAAACCGGGAATGCGATCAAGATCGAAAGCTTCATCCCGCTGTCTGAAATGTTCGGTTATGTAACCGACCTGAGAAGCTTCACACAGGGCCGCGGAACCTACATTATGCAGACAGATCACTACGAAGAAGTTCCTAAGAATATCGCAAAAGAGATCATCGAGAAGAACTCTTCAAAAGCGGATAAGTAATCATTGCATTCTAAAATTGAATATCTTAAAATGATTACGGTCTAAAACTATCTAAATTAAATGGAGGAAAAGAAAAATGGCTAAGGAACATTTCGACCGATCCCTCGAACATGTAAACATCGGAACAATCGGTCACGTTGACCACGGCAAAACAACTCTGACTGCCGCGATCACAAAGTATCTTGCAGAGCATCCTGAAGATGGTGCTGCAAAGTTCGAAGCATACGATCAGATCGACGGTGCTCCGGAAGAAAAAGCTCGTGGTATCACGATCAATACAGCACACGTTGAGTACAGCACAAAGACACGTCACTATGC
>JAFWEW010000024.1 GCA_017512725.1 Solobacterium sp. | reverse complement strand
TTACCCGGGCCAATCATTCTGTATGCCTACAGAAGAAAGGCCAGGAACCACTGGTGATCCTGACCTCATAATCATATGCATTGTGAAGGTATTCCTTCTACTACGATCAGGTCCAGTTCGTTCCTGATTTCATAATAGAAAGAAAAAGCCGTTTCTTTCCGATCCGGGCTTTCTGAAATATAAAGGATTCGAGGTATGCGATGAGGCAGATAACGGGATCCAGCTCTGGGCCCTCCCGTTTTCATCCGATGCCGATAGACCACGCTTCAAGCCATGCGCCAGGCACCCGCATATCGAAGAAAGCGGATATGTGCTGTATTACACTGCCCAGTGTCCGTTCAACGCCAAATATGTACCGATCGTGCAGCAGGCCGCACAGGAACAGGACATCCCATTCAAGGCAATTGCACTTACCACCCGGAAGGAAGCACAGAACGCACCGACTCCGGTCACAACCTATGCGCTGTTTTATAACGGGGATTATCTGACAAACGAACAGATGAATGCCGCAAAGTTCCTGAAACTCGCATCGAAATAACAAGGATGTGCAGAGCAGCACTGTCTGCCTGCAATTTTAAATGAAAATAAAAAGATCCGCATTACCTGCAGATCTTCAGAGCGAACGAGGGGAATCGGACCCCCGTGTCCACCTTGGCAAGGTGGCGTTCTACCATTGAACTACGTTCGCATAAATATGGCGGTTCCGACGAGGATCGAACTCGCGATCTCCTCCGTGACAGGGAGGCATGTTAGCCACTACACCACGGAACCATGTATGGCGAAGCAGGAGGGATTTGAACCCTCGCGCCGGTTGCCCGACCTATGCCCTTAGCAGGGGCACCTCTTCGGCCTCTTGAGTACTGCTTCACTCTGCCAAGCGCATGTTTTTCTTCAACAGTGCCTTCAAAATATACCATATCCCTCAGACAGGGTCAACCCCAATTTCACAAAAAAATTTCAAAACAAATACCCCTTCGAATCTTCCGGTTTCCAAGTTCATAATAGAACTGAAAGAGAGGAACGTACCATGCTCGAAGTAGGCAAAAAGGCACCGCAGTTCCGCCTTCCGGATCAGAACGGAGAACTTCATTCCCTGAAGGATTACCGAGGCAGAAAGGTGATCCTGTATTTCTATCCGAAAGACAATACTGCAGGCTGTACAAAAGAAGCCTGCGGGTTCCGTGACCGCTACCCGCATATTACTGAAAAAGGGGCAGTCGTGATCGGAATCTCAAAAGACAGTGTGAAGTCTCACAAGAAATTTGAAACAAATCATGAACTGCCGTTTCTGCTGCTGTCGGATGAATCGGCGGAAGTGCTGCAGAAGTATGATGTCTGGAAAGAAAAAAGCATGTACGGCCGCCGGTACATGGGAACAGAACGAAGCACCTATCTGATTGATGAGAAGGGAACGATCATCAAAGCGTATCAGAATGTAAAAGCCGCTTCCCATCCGGAAGAGGTCGTAAAGGATCTTGGATGAGAATCATTCTTTCACCTGCCAAGAAAATGCGCAGGGAAGAAGTGCTGCTGCCGCTGTCCCAGCCGGTATTCCTAAAGGAGGCGCAGAAGGTGCTTTCCGCACTCCGCGCTCATACACCCGACGAGCGTCAGGCAATCTGGAACTGCAGCGCAAAACTTGCACAGGAAAACGAGGAACGGCTGAAAACAATCGATCCGGCAAGAGGCACTTCTCCGGCACTGTTTTCCTATTGCGGGCTTGCCTATAACTATCTTGCGGCAGATGCACTGAGTGACGGGGAACTGGAATACCTGCAGGATCATCTTCGGATCCTTTCCGCACTTTACGGTTCCCTGCGGCCGATGGACGGGATCTGTTCATACCGGCTGGAAATGGAAGCGCCGCTGTCGGTAAACGGATCAAAAAACCTGTACGACTTCTGGGGGAAAAAGATTGCCCGTGAAGTTCTGAAGAACGAAACGACGGTGATCAATCTGGCTTCGAAGGAATACAGCGATGCGGTGGAGCCGCATCTTCCGAAGGGCACGCGAATGATCCATATCGTATTTGTTACCGAAGTCAAAGGAGCCCTGAAGACCAAAGGGACACTGGCAAAGATGGCAAGAGGTACAATGGTTCGCTGGCTAGCGGAAAACCAGATCACGAAGGAACAGGACCTGACGGAATTCAGTGCAGACTGTGAATTTCTTAAGGAGCGGTCTGATGCCGGGCATCTGGTATTCCTTCAGAAAAAATGAAAACGGGACTCTTCATCGGAGCCCCGCTTTTTCAAATTGATGTGATTCTTATTCGGGCGCTGCTTCAAGCGCAACTTTCATCATGTTGGTGAAGGCGTTCTGACGTTCTTCTGCAGTCGTGATCTCCGGATAGATGAAGCTGTCGGATACGGAAAGCAGGCATGCGGCTTTTTTGCCTAATACATTGGCATTGTGGAAGAGTGCGAAGCTTTCCATTTCCGCGCAGATGCATTTCTTCTCATTAACGATGAAATCGGTGTTTTCTTTTGTGTTGACGGAGGCTTCTGCATAGAATACATCTCCGCAGTGGACAACACCTTCAAACAGCGGAATATTCAGCATCGCTGCTTTTTCCTTGATGACTTCGTTCAGCTCACCGGAAGGGAACAGGGTATCCCTTGTCTCACCGTTCTGGTTCAGCGCATAGGTGGATCTGGAATATGCGGCGGAAGCGAGCACGGTATCAAACAGATGCAGTTCTTTGACATATCCGCCGGTCGTTCCGATACGGATGATGTTTTCGACATCATAGAATTTGAACAGTTCATAGGAATAAATTCCGATACTGGGCATGCCCATGCCGGAAGCCATGACTGAAACCGGTTTGCCGTGATAGGTTCCGGTAAATCCCAGAATGTTGCGTACACTGGTCACAAGCTTGGCATCGTCGAGGAATGTTTCTGCGATGAACTTCGCTCTCAGGGGATCACCCGGCATTAAGACGGTACGCGCAAAATCGCCGCGCTCTGCATTGATGTGTGGAGTAGACATATATTATTAACTACCTTTCTTTCTGGATAAATTATAACGCACCGAAACAAAACAGACACCTGTTTCGTGCCTGTTCTGTTTTTGATCAGTTTTTGGTTCCTTTGGCACCGGCCGGCTCACTGTAGGTGCTGAGCAGGTTGGTGTCATAGGAGTAGGTTCTGCGGGAACGCTCCCGTTCCCGGTCAAGCGCCAGTTCAATGATCCGGTCCATGAGTTCCGGGAAGGAGACACCGCTTGCCTGCCAGAGATAGAAGGCAAGGGAACCGGGAATCGTATTGATTTCATTGACAAAGACATCTGCGGTATCGGCATTCATCATGAAGTCGATCCGGCAGACGCCGCTGGAGCCAAGAACCCGGAAGGTATCCAGGGCAAGCTGGCGGATCTTTTCACTGACGCCTTTCGGCAGATCCGGATCAACGATCCTTGATGTGGATGCCATGCCTTTGGAGGCAGATGTACCGGTCTTGGATCCTTTTGCCTTGCGCTCATATTTGTCATGGAAGTCAAGCAATTCTCCGCCGGAGAACACTTCTTCGAGAACCGATGCCTGTGCTTTTTCTGCACTGCCCAGCACCGAGCAGTTGATCTCGCGCATGGGTTTGACGACCTGTTCGGTAATGACCTTGGCATCATACTGACGGGAATCTTCAAACTGCATCAGATATTCCTCATCGTTATGAGCAATGCCGATACCGACGGAGGAACCGGTGCAGGCCGGTTTCAGGATGACCGGATAGCCGATCTCATGAACTTTGGCAAGGATCTCATCTTTGTGGGATTCCAGTTCACTGCCGAAATACCAGAACCATTTCGTAATCGGCAGACCGCTGTTTTCCAGCGTATGTTTCTGCAGTACCTTATCCTGGCCAACTGCGGCTGCGATCAGATCACAGCCCGCATACGGCAGCTTGAGCATTTCCAGAAAGCCCTGGATCGTGCCGTCTTCCCCGTTGGTTCCATGCATGACCGGAACCGCGACGTCAATCGTTCCGAGTTCCTTGCGGCCGAAGAGACCGGTATGAACCGGGCATACCACGACTTTGTTGTCTTCCTGGACCAGCGTGACCTGGGTGCACTTTTTCAGAAGTGCAGGGATGTCTTTATACATCTTCATGTCACGCAGCAGATCCGAACAGTAGAGTTTCCGGTCTTTCGCGACATAGATCGGGATAATGTTATATTTTTCGCTGTCCATGGCATTCATTGCCTGATGCGCGGAGATGACCGATACTTCGTGTTCTACCGATTCTCCGCCGAAGAATACAGCTGCATTCAGTTTCATATTTAAAAGAATCCTCCAACGTGCACTATTATAGCGTAAGCCTGAAGCCAGCACCAATTGTTCTTTTTGGAATGTTAAAATGATACCGCGAGGGCAATCACATATGAAAAAAGCGTTGGTTTTATCCGGCGGCGGTACCCGCGGAAGCTACCAGAATGGAGCGATCCACGCACTGCGCCGGCTGAAAGTGGATGACTGGGATCTTGTGACCGGAACTTCGATCGGAGCACTGAATGCGGCGCTGATCGTACAGAAAGATTACCGGGCCATGGACCGTCTGTGGCATACCCTGACACAGGATCGGATCGTCAACGGAGCGATCTCGGTGGATATGGATATTTCAGACATGCTCAATGAGCGTTCTCAGCTTGTCCCGTTTATAAAAGAGTTTATTAAGGAAAAAGGCGCAGATATCACGCCGATGATCCATAATATCAATGAGCTGTTCGATGAAGAGCGCTTTTTTGCGAGCGAAACGGACTTTGGCTGTGTGGTATGTCAGATGGGCAGCCGGAAACCGGTATTCGTCACAAAGGAAATGATGCGGGGAAACGGAGTGGACTGGCTGATCTCGACTGCGTCTGCCTATCCGGCATTCCCGGTCCATCATTTTGAAGAAGGGGACTTTATTGACGGGGGCTACTATGACAATCTGCCGATCGATCTGGCGCTGCGCATGGGCGCGGAAGAGATCGTGGCAATCGATCTCAGCAGCAATCCTCACCATCCTTCCTACTTTGACCGCACCGGCATCACCTATATCTTCCCGCAGGTGGAGACCGGCTCGTTCCTGTCATTTGACCGGAAGACGATCGACTGTCTGGAGACCCTTGGCTACTACGATACGATGAAGGCGTTCGGCCGCTTTGACGGTGTGAAATATACCTTTGAGAAGATGGAGCTTCCGGCATGGTACGCATCCTTCGCAAGAGAGATCATGATGCTGGAAGAAAAGATCCGAAGGGCTACGGAGATCACCTCAAGGCTGTTCTCCAGCCAGCTGGTCACAGACCGGATCGCATCCCAGCAGCACCGGAAGACGGTGGATGACCGGAGGATGTTCTTTGGCTTCATGGATAATCTCATGACCCTGTGCGGCGTCAATGTTGAAAAGATATGGACCTACCGTGAGGCGCGCAATGAGATCCTGGCCGGATTTGCGGACTGTGCGGAAGAAAGCTACCGGTACCTGCCGGAGAGCCTGAATACCAATTCCCTGCTGAACTATGCCTCAACCCTTGGGACCAAGGGCATTGTTGAAAAGATTGTTCATACCCAGCTGTATCCGTCCCATTCCTTCCTGAATGAAAACGTACAGCTGACGGTCTATCCGTTTGAACGGGCACTTGCCGAATTCTTCAACCGGCTGCTGGACGAACTCAAGGAGGAATAATCGATGGAACGCATTGCACAGTTTGAAAAGGTAAGTCTGGAACAGTTTCAGAAAGACTTTAAAACGTTTCGCCCGGATATGACGGAAGAAGAAATTAAAGCAGTCTATGACCGTCTTCTTCTGCCGGAACGTGCTACAGAGGGAAGTGCCGGCTATGACTTCAAAGCACCTGTTTCCGTAACGGTTCTGCCGAACGAGCAGGTTCTGATTCCGACCGGCATTCGTGTTAGAATTAAAAACGGATACGTACTGATGCTGTTTCCGCGGAGCTCGCTGGGCTTCAAGTACCGGCTGCAGCTGAACAATACGGTCGGCGTCATTGACAGCGATTATTATCATGCGGAAAACGAAGGACACATTTTCTGCAAGCTGGCTAATGATACCTATGAAGATAAAACCGTCGAAATTGCCGGAGGGGATGCCATGGTGCAGGGCGTTTTCCTTGCCTTTGGGATCACGGAAGACGATGAGGCTTCCGGGGTCCGTACCGGCGGCTTTGGCAGTACGGATAAAAAGGACTGAGTTATGACTGAAGAAGAACTGAAACGAAGCTATTTTGAAACCGAACCGGTTCCTGAACATATTCTGGAAAAAATGGAAGAATGCCGGAAAAAGCGGATGCTGGTACCGGATCTGGAGCTGATCAAGAGGCCAAGCCAGATCGAAGGGATCCGCGAAGCCTCCCGGATCAATACCATGGTACTGGATGAAGTCGCAAAGTCGATACATGCCGGCATGACGACACAGGAGATTGATGATATCGTACGGGAATTTACCCATGCACAGGGAGCGGTCTGTGCCCCGTATCAGTTTGAGGGTTACCCAAAGTCGGTCTGCACAAGCATCAATCAGGAAGTGTGCCACGGCATTCCTGCCCGTCACAGAAAGCTCCATGACGGCGATATCGTCAATGTTGATGCGACAACGATCTATAAAGGCTATTACGGAGATGCCAGCCGGATGTTTCTGATCGGCAGTGTTTCCGATGCACGGCGGCGCCTGGTCGAAGAAACCATGAACTGCCTGAAGGCGGGTCTGGAAGCCGCAAAGCCCTGGAATACCGTAGGGGATATCGGTGCGGCGGTTTCAAAGTACGCACGTTCGAAAGGCTATTCGGTCGTCCGGGAACTGGGCGGTCATGGTGTCGGCGTGGATTTTCACGAGGATCCCTTTGTGGCCCATGAAGCGAAGGCGCATACCGGAATGGTACTGGTGCCCGGCATGGTGCTGACGATCGAACCGATGATCAATGCCGGCAAAGCCGGTGTATGCATTGATCCGTATAACGGCTGGACAATCTATACTGTGGACGGGAAAGACAGTGCGCAGTGGGAACATACGATTCTGATCACCGAAACGGGCAATGAAATTCTGACCTATTGATATATGGATGACGGACTCCGACAGGAATATGAATCCCTGATCCTCCATTCCGGAACTTTTGAACGGGATCCGAAATGGCATTTTGTATTTCTTGAAAACCAGGAGATCCTTCAGGGATTGCTGGAGCTTCTGCCGGAACTGGAAACGGCAGATGCAGAGGAAGCACTGCTTGGATTTGCAGAGGCAGGGTCGTATGAGGCAGTTGCCGATACGGCAGCAGCACTGTGGCGGGTCTTCACCGTTTCAAAAGAACGTCAGGCTCCGCAATTCAGTGTGGCGCTTACCCGGTATTTCCAGACGAAGGAAAGCCAGCGTATCGCCGCAGCCTTTGGTGTTCCGGAAGGCTATGTCTGCGCCGGGGCACTGCTGTTCTGGAATTCTGCAGACACATCCGGTCCGGCTTTGGAAGCGGACGTACAGTGGAATGTGTTTTCTTATATACGATAATCAATTTAAGAGAGAGGGTTTGTATGAATGAGATGATCTATGTGACCGGACACCGGCACCCGGATTCCGACAGTATCTGCGCAGCGATTACTTACGCCGATCTTCTGAGACGGTGCGGCTATCCGGCAACCGCATGCCGGCAGGGACCGCTGAATGAAGAGACGAAGTTTATCCTCAAACGCTTCCATCAGGAAAACCCGCTGCTGTTAACGGATGCGCGGACGATGATCTCCGATATCGACATCGATCCGCCGATGAAGATCCGGGCAGGGGAGACCGTTCATCATGCCTGGCACGAAATGCTGCGGACACAGAACCGGTCACTGTTTGTCGTGAATGATGACGACCGTCTGGTTGGCATCGTCACAACATCGAATCTTTCTTATGTCCGTCTGCAGCCGGACGGAGACCTCGATTCGATGATGGCCACCGCAAAGCTGGAGGACATCGCCCATACGATCAACGGCAGCGTCCGCTATCAGCCGGAAAACTATCATACCAACGGTCACGTCTATATCATTACGGTAGAAGAACTGGAAGACGGGCGGTACCCGCTCAAAAACAGTATCGCCATGATGTCCAACGGAGACGACAAGCAGAAGAGCGTCATTGACTCCGGAGTCGCCTGCCTGATCGTAACGTGCGGGGAAAAAATCAGTGACGATGTATATGAATATGCAAAGGCACATGACTGTGCTCTGATCGAAGCGGATATCGATACGATGCATGCGGCAAGGATCGTATGTGAATCGTATGCGGTCGAAAACATCATGACAAAAGACCCGATCTTTTTCCGGGATACGGAATATATTAATGATGTGGTCGTAAAGATGACCAAGAGCCGTGTCAGAAGCTACCCGGTGCTCAATGAAAATGATGAGATCGTCGGGGCACTTTCCCGCTTCCATACGCAGAACCACAACCGCCGGAAATTCGTACTGGTCGACCACAGCGCGGAGAACCAGAGCGTTGCGCATGTCAATGAGGCGGAAATCATTGCCATCATCGACCATCACCATATCGGCGGCATCCGGACGGATCGTCCGATCATGTACCGGAATGTCAAATGCGGATGTACCTGTACGATCATTTCCAATCTGTATCAGGAAAACGGACTGCTGCCGGATCCGGATATGTCGGGCCTGCTGCTGTCGGCGATCCTCAGTGATACGCTGAACTTCAAGAGCCTGACGACGACCGAGATGGACAAGGTTGCCGCGGCATGGCTTGCCAAGCGTGCCGGCATCGAGGATATCGATGACTACGCAAGAGAGATGCTTGGTGCTTCTGTCTCCCTGAAAGACAGCAGTATGCTGGAAATCCTCAACCGTGACCTGAAGAACTATGAGGTCGGCAGTTATAAGTTTGCGATTGGGCAGACCAACTACAGCCGCATGGAAGAGGTGCAGAAGATCCTGCCGGAATTCAAGGAGACCGTAAAGGCAGAGCAGGAGAAGATGAAACTCGATCTTCTGGTCATGCTGTTTACGGATGTGATGGGCGAGGGCTCGCTGTTTGTCTTCTACGGACCGCTGTCGAATGTCATCTACGACATGGTCGAAACGAAGTTCGATGAGCACAGCGGATTCGACCCGAACATCATTTCCAGAAAACAGCAGATGATGCCGAAGCTCTCCGCAATGATCAAATCGATCTGAGAACACCACACATCAGGACGAATCGAAACCGCCGGATCAATGCCGTGCGGTTTTTATTTGGAAAGCCAAAAATGAAATTATTTTCATCATTCATTACAAATATTTTCATGAGTGTGTAAAAATGGTGAAAATATTACTTGCAAGAGAAAATCTCATCCGGTAAAATTTTGTTATGTTTCTGAAAGGGGGAAATACTGAACTATGAATTTCAGAAAGCTATTCGCAGCATCTCTGGCTACAGCGATGCTCGTCGGATGCGGAACATCCACCGATGCAGGAACACCGGCAGCAGGTACTGATACTGGTACTGATACTGCTTCCGGTGCTGCAAGTGAAGTTGTTGTAGCGTTCGACGCTGACCTCAACACGATGGACCACCACATCGCTACGGATGGAAACTCCTTCATCATGCAGTCGATGTGCTACTCCGGTCTTACCTCTCTGGACAAGGCAGGTACACCGGTCGCTGAACTCGCTACAAGCTGGGATGTCAGCGAAGATGGTCTTGTGTACACATTCCACATTGCTGAGGATGCAACATGGTCCAACGGCACACCGGTTACCGCAAACGACTTTGTTTACGGCTGGCGCCGTCTTGACGATCCGGCAATCGCTTCCGAGTATGCGTTCATTCTCGACACCATTCATGTTGTTAACGCAGCAGAAGTAAACGCTGGTGAAAAGCCGCTCGAAGATCTGGGCGTAAAGGCAGTTGATGACAAGACATTCGAAGTTACACTGACACTTCCGTGCGACTTCCTGCTTGGCCTCATGGCTTTCCCGAGCTTCTTCCCGCTCAACCAGGAATTCTTTGAGTCTCAGGGCGATCAGTTCGCTCTCGGCATCGACAACATGATCTACTGCGGTCCGTACAACATGACCGGCTGGGAACAGGGTAACTCCTACACCTTCACAAAGCGCGAAGATTACTTCAACCAGGATCCGGAAGCAGTTGAAACCGTTGTATTCCGCTTCCAGCAGGATACACAGTCCGCTCTGCTTGAGTACCAGTCCGGCAACATCGACGTAGTCAAGCTCCAGGGCGAACAGGTCGATATGTATAAGGATGAACCGGGTTTCACAAACCGTCTCCAGGGCTACCTGTGGTACATCCCGGTCAACCTGACCGTTGATAAGCTCCAGAATCTCAACCTCCGTAAGGCACTGCATTATGCAATCAACCGTGAGTCCATCGCCAACGATGTCCTCAAGGATGGTTCCATCGCTGCTGAAGGTGAAATCCCGGTTGAACTGGCTACCGGTCCGGACGGCAAGGATTTCCGTGAAACAGCAGGCGTTCTCACTGAGTACAATCCGGAAAAGGCAGCTGAGTGCTATGCAGCAGCAGTTGAAGAACTTGGCGGAGACGTTACACTTGAGCTCATGTTCGAAGACTCCGAGGCTTCCAAGGCAGTCGCAGAGAACCTGCAGCAGCAGTTCCAGACAAACTGCCCGGGTCTCACAGTTACTCTGAACTCCAAGCCGAAGAAAGAGCGTCTTGCGCTCATGAAGGATCAGCAGTATGAACTCGGTCTCACACGTTGGGGCCCGGACTATGCTGACCCGCAGACTTACATGGATCTGTTCCTCTCCACGAACGTTTCCAACAACCAGGGCCGTTACAACTCCCCGGCTTATGATGAACTCGTTCTCAAGGCAACTCAGGGTGAGGATGCAACGGATTCCGCTAAGCGTTGGGCTGACCTCATTGAGGCAGAGCGCATCATGGTTGCGGAAGACTTCGCAGTCATTCCTATTTACCAGAACGGCGGCGCTATGATGATCAACACAGCTGTTGAGAATGTAAACTTCCACAGTGCCGGTGTTGATGATTACAGACACATCTACAAGAAGTAAGTCTTAATCACCGTTTGGTTTAATACCAGAATTGCTAGACAGTGCATGACAGAGCGGCAACGCTCTGTTGTGCCTGTCTTTCTTCGAATTTACAAGAGGAGGACCACACAATGTCAAAATATATTACGAAGCGTGTGCTGGTCAGTCTCGGAACGCTCATCGTGATCGTGTTCGTTCTGTTTCTGATGCTGGATAAGATGCCGGGCAGTCCGTTTAATGATGAAAAGCTGACAGAGACGCAGAGAGCGCTTCTGTATGCGAAGTATGGACTGGATCAGCCGTTCTTTGTACGTTTTTGGAAATACTTTACGTCAATGCTGAAAGGTGATCTCGGTGTTTCGTATGTCATCAGTAAAAACAAGGCGGTTTCGGAACTGGTAAAAGGCCCTCTGTGGCTTTCGATCCGGATCGGCGCAAGAGCGATGGCGCTTGGAACCGTGCTCGGTCTTCTGCTGGGCATCGCAGCCGCACTGAATCACAATACCTGGGTAGATACGCTGTGTTCGTTTATTTCGATCATCGGCGTCAGCGTTCCATCGTATGTTTTCGCATTACTGCTTGCTTATTACATCGGTTTTGTACTCAAACTGACACCGATTCTGTTTAACTCCCGAAATGTTGCGGCGTCGATGATTCTTCCGACGATCGCACTTGCGATGTTTCCGACGGCGAACATTTCCCGTTTCACCCGTTCGGAAATGATCGACGTACTTAACTCTGAATATATTCTTCTGGTCGAGGCCAAAGGCGTCCGCCAGAGTGCTCTGATATTCCGGCATGCGCTGCGGAATACACTGATCCCGATCATCACGATCATGGGTCCGATCCTGGTCAACCTGCTGACCGGTTCGATGGTCGTTGAGAAGGTATTCGGTATTCCGGGCATCGGCATGCTGATGGTACAGGCGATTCAGAACAATGACTACAACGTTGTTGTTGCCTGTGCATTTGTCTATTCTGCAATGTATATTGCCATGATGCTGATCGTTGACGTGCTCTACGGCATTATCGATCCGCGTATCCGTGTTGCGAAAGGAAGTGCTTGATATGAGTGAATTATTGAAGACACATGATCCTTTGCTTGGTGACGGCTACTCGGAAGAAGATTTTGTCTTTGTACAGCAGGGTGAGCGTCTCAGCGACAAGGCCTACAAAACGACTTCCTACTGGCGTGATGTCTGGAGCCATTTCTCCAAGAACAAAGGCGCCCTGATCGGTTTTGTCATTATTTTCATTATCGCGGTTATGGCGATCATCGGTCCGATGATCTCGGGTCATTCCTATGACACGATCATCATCGAACATCAGAATCTCCCGCCCAAGATTCCCGGAATCTTCGGTGGCGTCGAACGAGGCATTGATGTATATGCGTCCAAGGGCGTTACCGATGTGAACTACTGGTTCGGCACCGACTACAACGGCCGTGACATGTTCACTCGTGTATGGCAGGGAACCCGTATCTCACTGCTGGTCGCATTTGTTGCGGTTATCATCGATATCGTGATCGGTATGTCCTATGGTCTGATCTCCGGTTATTTCGGCGGCAAGGTCGATATGATCATGCAGCGGTTTGCTGAGATCCTCAACGGCATTCCGACCCTGGTCATTGTTACACTGCTTGGTCTTGTGCTTCCTCCGGGAATCGCATCCATCATCTTCGCACTCATGATTACCGGCTGGATCGGCATGGCCCGTATCTCCAGAGCAGAAGTGCTCAAACTCAAGGAGAGTGAGTATATTCTTGCCTCGAAGACACTGGGCGCCAAGGACTTCTCCATTATCTTCAAGGATATCCTGCCGAACATCTTCGGTCAGCTGGTTATCATGGCGATGTTCTCCATCCCGAATGCAATCTTTACCGAAGCCTTCCTGAGCTTTGTCGGTCTCGGCATTCAGCCGCCGATGGCTTCGCTTGGTTCCCTGATCTCAGACGGCTACAAATCACTTACGATCCATCCGTATCAGATCGCAGCACCGGTTATCGTACTTGCGCTTCTGATGCTGAGCTTCAACCTGTTTGCGGACGGTCTGCGCGATGCGTTTGACCCGAGCATGAAACAGATGTAAAGGAGGACAGCTATGCCATCACCAAAAGACTTAAATGATCGCGTACTGTCGATCCGTGATCTGAACATCAGCTTTGATACCGCAAGCGGCACCGTACATGCCATCCGCGGCGTGCGTATGGACCTGTTCAAAGGTGAGACGATTGCCATCGTCGGTGAATCCGGCTCCGGAAAGTCGGTTACCGTAAAGACGATCATGGGAATTCTCGCCAACAACGGCCATATCGACAGCGGTTCCATCAACTACACCTTTATTAATGAAAAGGGTGAAAAAGAAACCGTCGACATGACAAGGCTGACGCAGAAGGAGATCCGTTACCGTTTCTGCGGCAAACATATTGCCATGGTCTTCCAGGATCCGATGACATCGCTTGATCCGACCATGACGATCGGAAAGCAGATCATGGAAGGCATGATGCTGCATCTCAAGCTTTCCAGAGCGGAAGCGAAACAGCGGGCAATGGACCTGCTGGCGAAAGTCGGTATTGAAAATCCGCAGAAGCGCTTCAAGCAGTATCCGCACGAACTCTCCGGCGGTATGCGTCAGCGTGTCGTAATTGCGATCGCACTGGCATGCGAACCGGATATTCTGATCTGTGACGAACCGACAACTGCACTGGATGTTACGATCCAGGCCAAGATCCTTGAGCTGATCAAGGAGATCCAGGCTGAAAGCAACTTCGCAGTTATCTACATCACCCATGACCTCGGTGTTGTTGCCAAGGTTGCCGACTACGTGGATGTCATGTATGCCGGCCGCATTATTGAAAAGGGCAACATCGACGAAATCTTCTATGATCCCCGTCATCCGTACACCTGGGGCCTGTTGGCTTCCATGCCGGATACGGATACCAACTCCAAGCGTCTGTTCGCAATTCCGGGAACGCCGCCGAACCTGCTTGAAAAGGTTACCGGTGATGCGTTCGCACCGCGCAACCCGTTTGCACTGAAGATTGACTACGAGGCAGAACCTCCGATGTATGATGTCGGCGGCCAGCACCGTGTCGCTTCCTGGCTCTGTGACCCGCGGGCACCGAAGGTCGAGATGCCGGAACAGCTGAGAGACCGAATGGAGAAGATGAGGAAGGAGGGAATTCTGGATGACAATGCCTGATCGCAATGCAGAACCTCTGCTTCATGTGGAAGGACTGAAACAGTATTTCCGCATCAGCTCCACCTTTACGACCAAAGCCGTTGACGGCATCAGCTTCGATATCTATCCCGGTGAGACCTATGGTCTTGTCGGCGAATCCGGTTCCGGAAAATCCACGACCGGACGCGCACTGATCCGGCTCTATGATCCGACCGGCGGAAAGATCATCTTTGACGGTCATGACATCAGCGGAAAGATGAGCAAGGAAGATGAACGCTATCTTCGGACTAACATGCAGATGATCTTCCAGGATCCGATGGCCTGCCTGAACCCGCGCAAAAAGGTCAAGGAGATCATTGCCCAGGGTCTTGAGATCCATCATCTTTACAAGGATCAGAATGATCTGGAAGAAAAGATCTACGCGATCATTGACAAAGTCGGTCTTTCCAGAGAACATGCGACGCGTTATCCGCATCAGTTCTCCGGCGGTCAGCGCCAGCGTATTGGAATTGCCCGGGCGCTTGTCATGAACCCGAAACTGGTCATTGCCGATGAAGCGATCTCTGCCCTTGACGTTTCGATCCAGGCCCAGGTCGTCAACCTGATGAAGGACCTTCAGGATGAGCTTGGGACAACGTATCTGTTTATTGCCCATGATCTTTCGATGGTCAAGTATATCTCAGACCGGATCGGTGTCATGCACCTGGGACATATCGTCGAGACCGGTACAACTGACGAGATCTTCGACAACCCGGTTCACCCGTATACAAGATCTCTGCTCAGTGCAATTCCGCATCCCAACCCCAGAGTTGAGAAGAAACGGATCGCACTCGAGTATGACAAGGAAAAAGAGGGTGTCGACTATACGAAGGGCCATCTCCACAAGATGACGGATACCCATTCCGTACTTGCGACGGATGAGGAATTCGAAAAGTGGTCAAAGGTACATACGTACTGAAAATTTGAGGGACGAAAGTCCCTTTTTTATGAGAGAATATCTGATATGGCTGAATTTTACCCATTTCGCGCGATACGGCCTGCAGAGGGCAGAGCAGCAAGCGTTGCCTGTCTGCCGTATGACGTGCTGAGCGATGAGCAGGCCCGAAAGCTTGCGGAAAACCGTGAATCGTTTGTCCATGTGATCCGTTCGGAAATTGATCTTCCCGACGGCACGGATCCCTACAGCAATGCTGTTTATGAGAGGGCAGGAGCGAATCTCGAACAGCTGCTGCAGAGCGGCAGTATGATCCAGGAGGATCATGACTGCTACTATCTGTACCGGGAGAGTACTGATACGCATGTACAGACCGGATTTGTCGGAACGGTGCTCTGCCGGCAGTATGATGAGGGCGTGATCCGCCGTCATGAACTGACGGTGCCGGAGAAGGAAGATGACCGGACCCGTCATATTCTGGCGACAGGGGCACAGACCGGACCGGTATTTCTTGCCTTTGAACGAACCGAACAGGAAACAAAACTGATCGAATCAGTCACGCAGAGAGAACCGGTATATGACTTCCTGCAGGATGGGGTGCGCCATCAGGTATGGGTCATCGCTTCAAAGGAAGAAGTTGAAGCGGTAAAACAGCTGTTTGAATCCATTCCGGTACTGTATATCGCGGACGGGCACCACCGGGCAGCTTCCAGCTGCCGTGCCGCAAAAGAACAAAACGCAGGGGACAATGAGGAGGCCGGACGGTTCATGGCGGTTGCGTTTGCGGCAGAAGATCTTGCGATGCTGGGCTATCACCGATTCGTAAAAGATTTGAACGGGCTGGACAAGGAAGCATTTCTGCAGCGGATCGGGAAGGATTTTACGGTAACTGCAGCGAAGGAACAGCTGCCTGAGGCAAGACATGTTTTCTGCATGCATCTGGGCGATGCGTGGTACACACTTGAGCCAGATGCAGATCTCTATAATGAAGGGGACAGTATCTCCCGGCTGGATGTTTCCATCCTGCAGGAGAAACTGCTCGCACCCGTACTGGGGATCAAGGATCCAAGGCGGGATGCACGGATTATTTTTGTCGGCGGAGAGGATGCTCTGAAGGAGATCAGTGCCCTTGCGGATACGTATCCGGAAGGGGTCGCCTTTCTGCTGTATCCGACTGCGATTCAGGACCTTCTTGCAGTGGCGAATGAACACCGGATCATGCCTCCGAAATCAACCTGGTTTGAACCTAAACTGCTGAGCGGATTATTCGTGCACCGGATCGATTCCTGAAGAAAAAACTGCCCGTTGCTTAAGCGGACAGTAAAGAGGGGCAGGCCGCAGCCTGCGTTGTGGAATCTGCGCATTCCACCGAGTAATGCGACCTGTTTTAATTAAAACCCAATGACAGTCATAAAAAGGGCATAGTATTTTTAATGTTTTTTCAAAGCAGACTGCAGCAAAATCCGTGTGCTGTATCGTCACATGCGATGCGGCCATGCAATCATTGGTAACATGGGAAAGTACTGATATAATGAAAACAACGCAACAGTCAAGGAGAATTCAGGATGGGCGATTTATATAAATGTAAAAAGTGCGGACAGCTTCTGTATGGCGCTGCCATACCCGAAATAAACGGGGAAGCTGCCTGGAATATTTTAAAATCCATCGAACAGCTTGGCTTTTACGATTCTCCGCAGCCGGTTGATTTTCTGGAATCGGATTTTTCGGATTTTCTTGCCCGGGAAGACTACGGAAACCTCATCCGTTACCGTGCCTATACTTCATTTCTGAATGTCATGGCGAACATGCACTATGACAATGTCACAATTGCGACCAAGAGCCTGGAAGACGGCAAGGAAAAGATCATCTGTTCCACCTGTCACGGAGATGTGATGTTCAACCGGATTGGCAGGCTGCCGACCACCTTTATTGACGGCAAATGGGATGATTATGTCGACAGTGATCACACCTGGTACATCCTTTCTGACAGTCCTCTTGCGAAGGGTTCGTTTACGGAACTGGAAAATCGGGAACTGAACGTTTACATCTCGCAGGAAGACCGGCTGGAAGCACAGAAGGAATATGAAGACATCATTACGGAATGCCGGGGAAGTGTTCAGAAATCAGCAGTCGGGTTTGCCAAACAGGCGGATGTGGATCTGACCAAGTATTTTAAGATGCTGCTGAATATCAAAACGGATATTCAGATGCTTGAGACAAGACTGTTCGATCTTCTCATGGATCATGTTGTCAACAACCGGGACTACATCAACTCTACGAGCAAGACCGAAGAGACGGTCATAATCGAACTGGAGAAAACCAGGAACAGTCTTGCCATTTCGATTGACCGGCTTGAAAAAGCAACGAAGTTTCATATGCGTGACGACTGGGAAACCGCTTATGATCTGGTCTACCCGGTAGAACCGCATAAGCCGATTTTAGTCGCTCCAAAGGAGCCGGAATACCGGCTGGCGGGTCTTTTCAACAAGAAACAGGTCACGGAAGAAAATGATGCTCTGCGAAAAAAATATGAAGAAGAGCGCAAAGTGTATCAAAGTACGCTTCAGAAATACAACGAGGATCTTGAGGCTTATAAGAAAGCCTGTGAGGAATACGAGAAGAAAAAGCAGGAGATCTTCCAGAAGGAAGAAGACCGCTGGTTCTCGGATCCGGAAATCAGTGCCAAGGTAGAGGAACTGAATGAACTGAAGATCCGTATGGCCGAGACCAAGCTTCACTCGGAAAACCCGCTGTTCTATGCGGAAGATACGCTTAAGAACTCCAGCCCGGTCTGCATCAAGTATATGTTTGATGATGAGATCGAGAGAAACAAGAACCTGCTGAAGAAGGCATATCAGATCGAAACGGATCTGCAGACGATCATGTTTGTCTTCCCGAAATACCTGGATATCGTTGCCGTATCCAAGATCTATGAATACCTGGTGACCGGACGCTGCACCCAGCTGACCGGAACCAATGGTGCGTACCGGCTCTATGAAACCGAACTGCGTGCCAATCGTGCCCCGGTCGATACCGATTCCCTGCAGGCAATCGATGATCTGGCACAGCGGGAGTTTACGATTTATTCCATGCTGTCATCTGTTTCGAATGTTCTGAATGAGATCACCGAAAAGACAACTGCTGCAGTCGATGAGATCCGCTTCACCGCGGACAGCCGCTGCAAGAAAGAATATGACCAGTCTGCAGACGCATACTACGGTCTGATTGATGAAGAACTGAATATCTGCACGGAATTCCTTGCACAGCAGAATATTTCCTTCCATCCGGCCGAAGCAGAGACTAAACCGGAAACCAAGCCGGAGGAAGCCGAAGAACCCAAACCGCAGGAAGAAACCAGAGAAGAAACGGCGGAGTCAGAACCGGCCGCTGAAGAAGTACCGGAAGTCCCGGAAGAAACGACCTCACCGGAACCTTCGGAAGAGACAATTCCAGAAGAACCGGTAATCGAAGAATCTGTTCCAGAACCGGCGGAAGAACCGGTATACACTGCGGCAGAAGAACCTGCACCAGAAGCTCCCACAGAACCAGTTGAAACAATCACAGCCGAAGAAACAGCAATTCCAGAAACAATTCCGGAAGAGCCTTCAGTGGAAGTGAAAATCGAGGAACCTGCAGCAGTGCTGGAGGAACCCAAAGAACCGGAAATGCCTTCCTTCATGACTGATCTGGAGGATATCGTACCGGAACGGCCGGTGGACTCCAGCAGTCTTCCGGAACTCCCGAAGTTTCCGGACCTGCCCGTATTCAACAAACCAGAAGAATGATCCGTCTTCTGGTTTTTCTTAGGAACAAAAAAAGACGCGGAACACTGCCGCGTCTGAATGATCTTTCAATTATTTCCAGAGGACATCCGGATAGGTGCCGTTATCCTTGAGTTCCTGAATTCTGGCAACAACATCCGGTTTGTCTTCCTTGTACGTGACACCGAACCATTTGTCGGTGCTCGAAAGCATGCGGACTTTGATTTTGCCTTCTGCGACAAGCGTTCCTACCGCAGTCGGAATGACATGCTCGCACTTCATCGGGTTCTTGTCGAGATTTTCGCTTAAGAACTTCTCGAATACCGGATCACATTCTTCAAAGATCTTCGGTGTGAAGCCCCAGAAGTTCATGGATACCAGCGCATCATCATCAATCGGTACCCAGTTTCCGTTTTCATCTTCAAAGACAGCTTTTCCATCCTGCAGGGCGATCTTCTGGATCTCTACGATATGGGAGAGGAAGCCGTCTTTTTCTTCACAAAGACCACGGGTAACGGTTCCGTTTTCCGTCAGTGTATTAATGCACTTGAAGCCTACCATCGCATATACATCATCTTTAATGTCATTGACGAGGTAATCGTAGATGACCTTGTAGGCATTTCTGCCGTAGAAGTCATCTGCGTTGATGATTGCGAACGGTTCATTGACAACACCTTTGCAGGCAAGCAGGGCATGTGTTGTTCCAAACGGTTTTTCTCTTCCTTCCGGTACGGAGAAGCCTTCCGGAATGTTGTTCATGTCCTGGTATGCAAATTCGACTTCCATGCCGTTGGCAGCGATGCGGTCCGTCAGTGCTTTGCGGAACAGTTCTTCATGTTCACGCTTAATAATCAGCACGACTTTGCGGAACCCTGCCTGATAGGCATCATAGATGGAAAACTCAATGATTGGTTCACCATGGCTTCCGACGCCGTCAATCTGCTTCATTCCGCCATAGCGGCTACCCATTCCGGCCGCAAGGATTACTAATGTCGGTGCAACACTCATATTGTTATTTCGTCTCCTTTATTTATGATTAGCTTCATTATAGCATTGCCTGTTAACCGCGAAGGTCTTTTTGGTATAATCCTAGCGGAAAGAAGGGCATATTACGTGAAGTCTCTGATACTGGCAAGCAAATCACCGAGAAGAAAGGAACTCCTGGAAAAATGCGGGATTCCGTTTACCGTTGAAGCAGCTGAAATTGATGAAACACTGAACAGCTCTCTGCCGCTGACCGAAGCAATCCAGGATCTTTCCCGCCGCAAGGCAGAAGCGATCCTGAAGATTCATCCCAACAGCGTTGTTCTTGGAAGTGATACGATCGTGGTAGTTGACGGCATGGTTCTTGGCAAGCCAGAAGATCATGAAGAGGCAAAGCAGATGCTGCGGAAGCTTTCTGGAAGAAGTCATCAGGTGATTACCGGCTTCTGCCTGATGAGCAGTCTTCACTGTCATACGGAAGCCTCTGTTTCTGAAGTGTATTTCTCGGAAATGACAGAAGAAGAAATTGCTGCATATGTTGCTACAAACGAAGCAGATGACAAAGCAGGTGCCTATGGAATACAGGGGCTTGCCGGTAAATTTATTGCCAGAATCGAAGGGGATTATTATACGATTGTGGGCCTTCCGCTGGCACAGGTTTATCAGGAACTGAAAAATCTTGCGGCCTATTGATTATTCAAACATTTTTGGTAGAATAATGGGGCATGCCGCTTTAGTATAGTGGTAATACACATCCATGGTAAGGATGAGCGGGCAGTTCAATTCTGCCAAGCGGCACCATCAGTTAAGAAAACCGCATAAATATGCGGTTTTTTCAATGCTTGGGTTTGTTTTAGTGTGGATTTCAGTGTGGATTGTGCAAAAATCCAAGCCTTTTTTATCCATGCGTCATATTTCCGTGTATGGAAAAGTGACACATATAGTAATACTGAATTGAAACAATACTGAATAAAAAATTGATGATAATTACAGACCGGTTCAGATTTGAACTGTAACAGATTATTCAGCAGGTTCCTGCATTGGATGTTCAGCAAACTGCATAGCTATTGCAACCTGCTGGTTTATGCTGCTTAAACCGGTTGATTCAATTTCAATATTAGCTATCTTCTTAAGAAGATCCGGATCGGAAATCTGATCAACCATCTTATTGATATATAATCGTAAATCATCATTTGTAGACAAAGCATTCAACTCCGATGACGTCTCGCCTACCAAACCTTGTACAGAGACTGCTATAGAATTCAAAAGATGCGCATCAATATAATTCATCATAAGGTGGCACATAGTCTGTAATGTAAATCTACCGTTGACTTGTGACACATAACTCTTTGCGGTGTCTTTTTTTGCCTTAAGCGCTTCATCCAGGCCGGTTAACTCGGCAATCTCAGCCTCGTCTTTCAAATATGTAATAATACGAGGATTTACACTCTCTTCTTCAACGAAATAATCCATTTTGATTCCTAAAACATCAGCTATTTTTTTTAGTGTCATTGCTTTAGGTTCCTGTCGCGTAGTTTCCCAACGAAGAATTTCTCTATAGCTGCATCCGACAGCTTCAGCAAGGTTCTTTCTCTCCATTTGCCGAAATTCACGTGCTTCCTCTATCCTTTTGCCAATAATTGATCTTTCTTTCATAACGAAATTGTATTCTAACAAGACGAAATTGACAATTATAAGACTAATTCGTGTCATATACATTGGCATCACCGGATAATAAAGACGTTTTAGTCCTCTTAACACATATTAGACTTGACAGTTCCGCCACGAGAGGCTTTAATATCATCGAGGACGTTATCGTCTTCGATGGACGTTTATATCTTTGAAAAACTGGAGGTGAATCATTATGAAGTTAAGAGAAATCAAGAACATCAATCAGAAGCGGTTGGAACTCAATTCTCTTGGTTATATCAGCCGGAGGCAGCTGAGAGAATACCTTGGCTGTGGTGCAAGGATGGCAGACCGTGCCTGGGAAGAGATTACTACTCAGGTTGCGAAGGAAGGAAAAACCGTCAGTCCGTTTGGTCTGGATCCAAAGCGAGTGATGAACTATCTCAACCTGACCGAAGCGCAGATTGAAAAGTATGCTTCCAAGGGACTGTAATGGCTTTCACTACTGTTCGTGTACATCGTTCCAATTTCACTCAGGTTCCGAACGATGCAATGGTGAAGATGCTGCGGGAGAAAAAGACAAATGCCTTCGGGCTGTATGTCTTCATGGCTAGCAAACCAGGCACATGGGAATTCCAGACTTCTTCTATTGCCAGACAGCTGAACTGGAGTAAGTCCACAGTAAACCGCGCAATGAAGGATCTGGAAGAAACCGGCTATATGCGGCGGACGGTCGTGAAAGGGTCTGACGGCAGATTTCATCATACAAATTATGAGGTGTTTTATGAGCCTCAGGAGAAAATGGATCAGCCGCCTGAACATGATCTGATCATTCCTCCTGATTATTACGATCTCTGTGAGAAGCCGTATACGATCGATCGTGTATCCTATGCACTTTCCATGCAGAGTGACGATGACAAGGAGTATCTGCTTAAACTGCAGGAGTTTAACAAGATGGCTTATTACCAGATCCTTCTCCACACCATAACAACGCTTGAGTCACATGCTGCGGAGAATCCGGAAGGATACGCTATTGCTGTTATCAGAACGGACATCAAGCGTTCAAAGCGGACGTATGGCTTTTTGACGAAAGGAAGAAAGAATGGGAGCGTACCGGAAAAAGGAAAAGAATAAGAAAACAGGTAAATGGGAATATGTCCGTCCGGCATTATGGCGATATGAGTTCATCAAGAACGGTCACCGTGTGGTATCCGGTTATGTCTATGCATCCAAAACAGAAGCGCTGAAGGCCTGCATGAAGGCAAAAGATGCCTATGTCGAAGTTATTGATTATACCTTCAGCAAAGTCCGCCAGGAGCTCTCAGACTCCTATAACACGCGCAATTCCAAAGGCGGCAAGCAGGAATTCGACAGCGTATATAAGAATCATATGAAGCCATTCTTTCCGGACAAGGTACTGAGTCGGTATACCAGATCCGACATCGATAATCTGATTACAACACTGCATAGCAACGGGAGATCCAACGATACCATCAATAAAACAGTATCTATGATCAATCGAACGATGCGTTTTGCATTGCAGCGTGGCTATATTGCTGTCAATCCGTTTGAACATACAGCAAAGCTGCATCACATCCGGAAAGAAAAAATTTTTCTCACCTATGAGCAATATAAGAAGCTTTATCCATGCTTCCTGAAGCCTATGTACCAGGTGGCTTTTGAAGTTCTGTTCTGGACCGGCATACGCAAAGGTGAGCTCATTGCGCTGCAATGGAAGGATGTGGACTTTGAAAAGAATTGCATACATGTTCATAAGCACGCCAGGTATGAAGGAAAAAAAGAAATCATCGTACTTCAAGGCCGTAAGAAAGGCATTCAGTCCTACTATGTCGAAATGCCGACACGCCTCAGAACATGCCTACTGGATTGGAAAAAGGCAAAAGAACTTGTTGATGGATTCTCAGGCGAATTCTATCTGTTCGGCGATTTCCGGCCGATCGCACCGGAGAACCTGCGCAGGGCGCTGAATGTTGCACTCAGAAACGCGAAACTTCCACATGTAGATGTTCACTCCTTCCGAGCTTCTCATGTCAGTTATTGCTTCAATTACTGTCCAGATCTGACGATCCAGGACATCGCCTATCGCATCGGAGATACCGTTGAGGTCTGTCTGAAACATTACAGTTTTATCTTTGCAAATCGGATCGGCAAATACAGCCATGCAATTGACAGTGCTCTGGAAAAAATGGAAAGCGATGGCGATTCAGAGGAGGAAAACGAAGATGAGTGATTATTTCAGAACATATTCCACCTTCTATGCCGCTCCGTGCCGCTTTGGAGGATTGAATGGATATGATGTAATCCAGATCAGAGATAAAGACAGGTCATTTGCCTGCCGGCAGTGGTGTGATTCTCTTGACTGGTTGGAAGATGAAAAACTTGTCATGACTGACAGAAATACGCTGGAAGAGATTTACAGAGAATGTCTTTTTGAAACAGAAGAACTGGCGGAGGAAAATACAATTTCCATCATGTAGGATCTGTCATCAGAGGAAACCTCCGGAGGAGGTGAAGAAACACCAATACTTGGTGTAGCAAGTTACACCAACTGCGTTGGTTACACTTGTCCTCCGGAGGGTCCTCGCCGGACGGCTGCTAATTGCCTCCGGCAAACCGGCATTCGTATCTTCGTCAGATACTCCCCTGCCGGAAAAAGACAGGAGCGTTTATGGCACACGTAGAAAAATATACGATGGCAGACGTTACCGGGATCTTCATCCATTATGATCGGAGTCCCGGTCACAGTCTGTCCAATAAAGATATCGATAAGAGCCGCACACATCTCAATTACAATCTTGCGGCAGCTGATCAGCCGATGCCTCAGAAGAAATTTCTTCGGATCCGGCTGAAGCAGATCAAGACCAATGGTCGGAAGAATCAGAACGTCATGGTGAACTGGGTAATC
>JAFWEW010000023.1 GCA_017512725.1 Solobacterium sp. | reverse complement strand
GTTAGAAAATTAAAGAAGTATTGACGATATTTTTAATACGCTCTGACCAGCATGTCGGCTGTAGTTAAGAATCATATCACGAAAAGCAAAAGCGCCAACCATTCATAGGTTGACGCCATTGCGCTTATTTATGCGGTTTTTCAGGTTCACAAATCAGGTGCCGTACCACATGGGAAGCGATCAGAATTCCCGCTGCGGGAGGTACAAACGCAGAAGAAGCCGGTACACTTCTCCGGTTCCCCCGGTCTTCTTCCTCTGCTTCTTCCAGCGGCCGGATCGGATCTTCCGCGGAACAGCATACGTCCAGGGATTCCACATTCCGCTTCCGCAGTTCATGCCGCATCACCTTCGCCAGCGGATCACCATACGTTTTATAAATATCCTTAATTGTAAGCAGCGACGGATCGAGGCGGTTCCCGGTTCCCATGCAGGAGATAATCGGAACACCTGCTTCTTTTGCCCGCAGGATCAGATCGATCTTTGCGGTCACGGTATCGATCGCATCGACCACATAATCAAATTCCGCAAACGGTATTGTTTCTGCCGTATCCGGCAGATAGAAGATCGGATAGAGATTGACCGCCGCAGACGGCGCAATATCTGCGATCCGCTCTTTTGCGGCATCTGTTTTTTTCATGCCGATCGTGTGAACAGCCGCGAATGCCTGACGGTTCAGATTGGAAAGCACCACTTCATCACTGTCGATCAGATCCAGTGTCCCGACGCCGCTTCTTGCCAGCGCCTCCACGCAGCTGCCGCCCACTCCGCCAAGGCCAAATACCGCAACCCGGGAATGGACAAGCTTCTCCATTGCCGCATCCCCGATCAGCCGTCTTGTCCGCTGGAATGCGCCGTTCATGAATCAAACTTCAGGTCGTTGAGTCCCGTCATTTCATTGACGGCTCTTCCGACATGCCCTTCCATCGGTTCCACGATCATTTCACAGGTGCCGGAAATCACTGCCCGATTCAGGTGCCCGCCGAGCGATATGCCATGAAGCGTACCGGCAGACAGATGCGCGTGGAGATAAACACTGCCGTTCATCTCACTGATCGTACCGAACAGCGAGGTGATTTCATACTGCCCGTGGTATTCCTCTTTGAAATACTGTTTTTTCACAACGTCATAGAGACCGAGCTCCAGCTCATCTGCCGCTCCAAGCCCCCGGAATTCTCCAAGGGTGATGTTCTCTGCTTCACAGAGTTCCTTCACCTTTGTGAGGATTTCTTCTCCCGGGTCCATGCGCACCAGATAGCGGTTCCCGAATTTTCTGTATTCCATAAACGAATTCTCCTGTCCTGCTTTGATTATCGCACTTCTTCAGCTCTGATGTGCTCTCCAGTCCAGATAATCCTCCAGAAGCTTCTCCGGCTCCTCATCCCATTTTTCATAATATTCATAGCAGTTTACCGTTACCTCGGCATACCGGTTGATGATTCTGAGATCTTCTTCTGAGATCGGCGCAAAGGTCGGATAGGTGTATTCCAGAATGCTGTTGCCGTTTCGGGAATTCATGGTCCTCAGGTAACCGCTGTATTCCTGTTCCTTACGGGCATAGTAGTTGTCGATTGCCTTTTTCCGGTAAGACTCCATCAGATCAATGACTTCCTGATGTTCTTCGATCCGGTCTGTCTTAACGGCAAGGGTAAAGCCGACATACGCCTCATGAACTTCATTCATGCTCATGTCTTTTCCTCTGCCAAGATCATCCTGATCTGCCATCAGATAATACTCATAGGTAAGCGTATCTCCCTGTGACAGCGGGATCTGATCCGCCAGGCCAAAGCCTCTGGTGTTCCAGCCGACAACCATAATTGCCAGACTGATGATCACTTCCGCCCCAAACAGCGCAAGGCTCTTCCATTCCAGTTTCAGTTTTCTCTGATACAGGAAGGTTGCGATGATGTAGCATCCCAGCAGCATCACAAATGCCACGACATATTCCGCTTCCGGATAATGGACCAGGGAGGAGGCAAACAGCAGGGAAAACAGTGCCGCATAACAGTTGATGATCGTCTTGTAGGCAAGCGGATGATCAGAAATATGTTCTGCCCGTTCGGACTTGCGCTCATCAAATTCCTTCTTCAGGCCGAACCAGCCGATGAATGCATACAGTACACCTGCCGCAAAATACGGAATATTGAAATCCGCAAGCCGGAAATCAATGACTGCAATGCAGTTGGTAACCAAGACCGAAATCGGTGAGAGGATCCATGCCTTTGCCGGATTTACAAGGATCATATTGCCGGCAATGAGATTGCTGACGATCAGATCTTCGGCAAGTACCGCAAAGAGCGGAAACATGGTATATGCCGCCAGAATGATGATGCCGTCCGGAATGTTGTTTCCGATCAGATACAGAAAGCTGTTGATCACAAGCATTGCCGCACACACAAATGCGAAGAATACCAGAATCACCGCAAGATGAAGCAGCCGTACCGTACCGATTCCGCACAGCAGCCAGGCAATCAGTACCGTGATCAGAAAATACCCGTAACATAATGCAAAGGCAAACAGCAGACTGGTCAGCCGCATCTCTTTTCTTGAAACCGGCAGGGCAAAATAGACATCCGCACTGTTTCTTCGCATTGCGAATGAAAACAGCAGTACCGGAAGTACAAATGCCATTCCCAGCGAAAGGATCACCGCTGTCATGACGATACTGCAGAAGATCTCCCGCGACCGGTCAATCCGGAACAGAAACAGCGAGATGACCAGATACAGAACAAAGAAGAATCCGATCAGAAGCTTCCGGTTCCGTACCAGATATTTGAAATAGTTTTTATTCATGATCTGTCACCCCTCTGTTCCAGTTCATACAGGAACATCTCTTCAAACGTGACCGGAAGAACATCCGTAAACAGCGGCTGATGTTCCTGAAGCACCTGCATAACAGCACGTTCTTCTCCGCGGACCACCATCTGTATCACTCGTCCTTCTTTTTCAAACCGCAGGATATCGAGACCCTTGAAGTCTTCCTTTGTCAGTTCCTGTTCAAATGCCATCTGATATTTGTTGATCGCACCCTTGGATTCCAGAAGATCACCATGCCGCTGGATCGTTCCGTTTTCCAGAATGCCGAACGAATCACAGATATCTTCCAGTTCCCGCAGGTTATGACTGGAGATTACGACCGTAATCTCTTCTTCCTCCAGACGCTGTGCCAGGATCCGTTTGAACTGCAGTCTTGCCAGCGGTTCGAGACCGTCATAGGCCTCATCCAGCAGAAGCAGTTTCGGATGGGTGCAGAGCGCAAGAATAATGGATGCCCTTCTGCGCATTCCCTTGGAATAATTTGCCATTGGTGTCTTCCGGTTTAATTCAAACATTCCGCAGTAGGTTTCAAACAGTGCATTGTCAAAGTCATACATGGATTCATAGAGACTCGCTACGGATCCCAATGTTGCCCCAAGCGGGTAATACGCCTCATCTGCCACAAACGAAATATCCTTTCGCACTGCATCTTCCTTCAGCGTATCCTGTCCGTTCAGCGTGATCCTTCCCTGATCCGGCTGATAAACGCCAGCCGCAAGCCGAAGGAATGTGGATTTGCCTGCACCGTTGATCCCAACCAGTCCGAAGATGGTCTTATCCGGTATTTCAATGGTCAGGTCCCGCAGTACTGCGGTATCCCCAAACGATTTACTGACCTGTTCTGCCTTAAGCATGTTTGTCCTCCTCATAGAGCGCATCGATCACATCCAGCAGCTGTTTCTTTGTAACACCCTGCTCTTTCAGTTCCCGAAGTGCATGTTCAATCATCGTTTCTCTGTTCTGACCTGCTGCCCCTTCTGCCACATAAACTCCTTTTTTCGGCATGTTAAAGACATAGCCGTTCTTTTCGAGTTCGCTGTAAGCTCTGGCAACGGTATTCGGGTTGATCCCGTTTTCCACTGCCAGCTGGCGTACGGACGGCAGCCGGTCACCCGGCTTCAGAATTCCGTTTTCAATGAACCGCCGGATCTGATTCTGAATCTGTTCATTGATCGGTATTTTGCTTTGCAAGTTAAGTAAAAACATCGCTGTCCCTCATCTGTATTAACTGTACTATTTGTATTATCTGTTTGCAAGCCTTATTTCTGAGTCTTTATTGAATATCCATATTTAAAAAATGACTCTCCCAGATCGACGGAAGCGGAACAGAAAAAGCCACAGGTGTATTACCTGTGACTCTGACATGATTTCCCGTTTCTGTTATTCCAGTTCAAACGCTCCGGTATACAGCTGATAGTACTGCCCTTTCATCGCAAGCAGTTCTTCATGCGTACCGCGTTCAATGACTCGTCCCTGATCCAGTACAAGAATGACGTTGGAATTCTTGACGGTGGACAGCCGATGGGCAATGACAAATACCGTACGTCCTTCCATCAGGGCATCCATACCGCGCTGTACGATCTGTTCGGTACGGGTATCGATGGATGATGTTGCCTCATCCAGAATCATGACCGGAGGATCTTCAACGGCGGCACGGGCAATCGCAAGCAGCTGGCACTGCCCCTGCGAAAGATTCGATCCGTCGCCATCCAGCATCGTATTGTATCCTTCCGGAAGGTGGCGGATAAAGCTGTCCGCACCGGAGAGCTTCGCGGCCTCGATGCATTCTTCATCCGTCGCATCGAGACGCCCGTAACGGATGTTATCCATAACGGTACCGGTAAACAGCACGGTATCCTGCAGAACGATGCCAAGCGATCTGCGCAGTGCTGATTTCTTGATCTTATTGATATTGATGCCGTCATAGCGGATCTTGCCGTCTTCAATATCGTAGAACCGATTGATCAGGTTCGTAATCGTCGTCTTGCCGGCACCGGTCGCGCCGACAAAGGCAATCTTCTGACCCGGTTTGCCATACAGGGTAATGTTGTGCAGAACGATCTTCTCCGGCGTATATCCGAAGTCGACATCAAAGAAGCGCACATCTCCCCGGACCTTTGTATAGGTGATGGTACCGTCTGCCTGGTGCGGATGTTTCCAGGCCCATGTCCGGGTCGGCACATCACTTTCAGTGACTTCACCGTTTTCTTCTTTTGCATAGACCAGCGTGACATATCCGTTATCGGTCTCTGGTTCTTCATCCAGCAGTGAGAAGATCCGCCCTGCACCGGCAAGACCCATGACGATCGAGTTGATCTGCGGGCTTACCTGCTGGATCATACCGGCAAACTGACGGGACATGCCAAGGAACGGAACCACTACCGCAATGGAAATCGGGAGCCCCGAAAGGGAAACATTCGGTACATTGAATTCGATCAGCAGACCGCCGACAACCGCTACAAATACATAGATGATATAGCTGACATTATTCAGGATCGGCATCAGCGTATTGGAATACCGGTTGGCATTATAGGCTGCTTCATAAAGCTCGTTGTTTGCCTTGTCAAATGCCTCTTCCGCTTCCTGTTCATGGTTGAACACCTTGATGACTTTTCCGCCGTTGATCATTTCTTCCACAACACCTTCAGTCGCCGCAACATATTTCTGCTGGGCAATGAAATGATATGCGGATTTGCCGCCGACGATGCGTGTGATCGCAATCGAAACAAAGGAGCCAAGAATGATGACCAGTCCCATCCAGATGCTGTAGTACAGCATGATGCACAGGATCGTCGTAACAGAGATTGCGGATACCAGCAGCTGCGGGAATGACTGTGAAATCATCTGCCGCATGGCGTCGACGTCATTGGTGTAATACGACATGACATCCCCGCGCTTGTGGGTATCAAAGTACCGGATCGGAAGCGTCTCCATGTGAGAGAACATCTCATCACGGAGCTTTGCCAGTGTTCCCTGTGTAAAGACTGCCATCAGCTGGTTGTAGGCAAAGCCGGCAGCCAGTGAACAGCCATAGAATAATACGAGCGTTTTGACATTCTTCATGATCGCAGGACGGGTATCTTCCCAGGAAAGCCCCTGTTCCCACGAGTTCTGAAGCACTGCTACAACTTTCTGCTGGAACACAGAAGGCAGCGCAGAGATGACCGCATTGATAACGATTAAAACGATAATGAGCGGCAGCAGTTTCGGAAAATACCCGAACAGCATTTTCAGCAGCCGTTTGACAGTGCCCTTGGCAGGTCTTCCCTTCATGCGAACACCTCCTTTCCTTCAGCGGAGGCTTCGGTTTCTTCAGTGCCCTGCTTATTCTGTGAATAATAAACTTCCTGATAGATCCGGTTGGTCTTCAGCAGTTCCTCGCTTGTGCCGATCGCATCGATCATGCCGTTGTCCATGACAATGACACGGTCTGCATCTTCGACGGAAGAAGTACGCTGCGCGATGATGATCTTGGTCGTACTGGGAATGTATTCCTTCATCGATTTCCGGATCAATGCATCGGTCTTGGTATCTACAGCCGAAGTGCTGTCATCCAGAATCAGGATCTTTGGTTTCTTGAGCAGTGCCCGGGCAATGCAGAGACGCTGTTTCTGACCGCCGGATACGTTGGTGCCGCCCTGTTCAATGTAGGTATCGTAGCCATCCGGCTGACGGTCGATAAACTCATCTGCCTTTGCCAGCATACATACATGTTTTACTTCCTCATCGGTCGCATTTTTGTCACCCCAGCGGATATTCTCAGCGATCGTACCGGAGAACAATACATTTTTCTGCAGCACCATGGCTACGGAATCACGCAGCACGGTCAGATCATATTCTCTGACATCCCTGCCGCCGACTTTGACAGAACCTTCACTCACATCGTAAAGACGCGGGATCAGCTGCACCAGTGTGGATTTTGCAGAACCGGTTCCGCCGATAATGCCGATCGTTTCACCGGAACGGATATGCAGATTGATATGATCCAGTACCGGCCGTTCGGAATGCGCGGAATAACGGAACGAAACATTGTCAAAATCGATTGATCCGTCTTCTACCTCGGTAACCGGGTTTTCCGGATTGGTAATCGTGCTCGTTTCATTCAGAACCTCACACACACGGCCTGCGCTTTCTGCCGAGAAGGTCATCATGACAAACATCATCGACAGCATCATCAGACTGGAAAGGATCTGGAAGCTGTAGGTAAGCAGGGTTGAGAACTGGCCGATATCAAGTGCCGTACCGTTGGTCGAGATAATCGTCTTGGAACCGACGGACAGAACAAAGACCATGACGCCGTACATGCACATCTGCATCAGCGGTCCGTTGAGGGCAAGGATCCGCTCTGCCTTGGTGAAGATCTTACGGATATCTTCACTGGCATGATGGAACTTTTCCGTTTCATAGTCTTCCCGGACAAAGGACTTGACGACCCGGATGCCCTTGATGTTTTCTTCCACGGATTCATTCAGGGCGTCATACTTCGGGAAACCCTTCCGGAACAGCGGCATGGTTACTTTGGCAACGCCAAACAGACCAAGTCCGAGAATCGGGATCACGATCAGAAAGATCACTGCCATGGAACCGCCCATATAGAACGCCATCGCGAATGAGAAAATGAGATTCAGCGGTGCACGGATCGCCATCCGGATGATCATCATGAACGCCATCTGGATATTCTGGATATCCGTGGTCAGTCGGGTAACCAGCGAAGCCGAACTGAATTTGTCGATATTGGCAAACGAGAATTCCTGTACCTGATAGAACACATCATGGCGCAGGTTTTTCGCAAATCCGCAGCTTGCCCGGGCACAGGTCATACCTGCAATATAGCCAAACAGCAGCGAGGCCAGTGCCATCAGCAGCAGGATCCATGCATAGTGAAAAATACGGCTGATCCCGCATCCTGCCTTGATATCATTGACCAGCATCGCAATGGTATAGGGAATAATCGCTTCAAAAATCACTTCACCGATGACAAAGACCGGTGTCAGAATGGTAGGTTTCTTATATTCCCGAATACATGCGGAGAGTCTCTTTATTACACCCAAAGAAATCACCTCTTTTTCTTTTTTATAGATGTGTGTATGAATTTTAGCACATTCCCCCGAAATTCTGTTCCGTCAAAATATCCGTGCTCTGCTACTATTAGGGCATGAATGAGCGGCCAAAAATCAAAACCTATGCGCTGAAAGTACGCAGGGATCTGATGAACAAAAAAATCTGCCTGCACGAAGCAGAGCGGATCCTTACGGAAAAGCGCATTGAGCATATGAGCAGGGAACAGCTCGCACATGAGATCTTTTTTCATGCGATTGTCTATTATTTCTGCGATAAGTATGAACCCCTTCATATCGGCCTGCTCGCAAACCTGAAACGGCACGCCGATCCGATCGATCTTTTCGACTACGGCGATACCCGTTTTCGCCGGTTCTGTTTCCGGATCATCTGGTTCCTTCCCGGCACAAAAGAGAAAATGGATCAGCCAAAGTGATCCATCATCCATTTCATGGATGCCTTTGTCCCTTCCCCATCCACTTCCGGCTCGAGCGACAATACCGCTTCGCAGCCGTTTTTCTTCAGGATCGGGATCAATTCGTCATAGTTGATATCCCCTTCTCCGGCAGGCACATGTACAAATGGCTTGGGCTGGACCGAAGGGTCATAATGGTAGTTCTTGATATGTACATGCCCGATCTCTTTCGCCAGTTCCTTTGCCTCCGTTTCCAGGCTCCAGAAGCGGTACCGTTCCGGAACATTTTCCACCACCGCACGATAGGAGTTTGCCGGATCATACAGCAGTTTTACGTTGGCGCGGTCTATGGACCGGATCAGTTCGAGCGTCATCTGTCCCTTCGGCATATGGGAATACGGGCAGTTTTCCACGACCAGCGTCACTCCGTAAGGCTGTGCGATTTCACCCGCTCTCCGCATGGCGTCCCGGATGTGTTCCGCATCCCCGGCATCTCCAAACGGCGGTTTCCGGTTGTCCGGAAACCGGAACGGGAATAACCGGATATTCGGGCTTTCCAGTTCATTTGCGATCTGACATGCCCGCTCAAGATGGTTCAGGTGTTCTTCAATCCCGCCTTCGATCACATGAAAGGAATCACTGAATCCCGTAACATGATCTGTTTCATACAGCGGACAGACAAAGAAAACGGTCGATGCGATATTGGAAACCGAAAGATGATACTCCTTCAGAAGCCGTTTCACTTCTGCCGTTTCCGAATCATTCAGTTCTTCGATTGTTTTGTCCCATGCATTATGGAGTTCTACATATTCGTATCCGTAATCCGCTGCGATCTGAAACGCTTCTTCAAAGGAGCTGCTGATCTGATCGGAAATCACTGAAAGTTTCATCATTCGCCTTCTTTCTGTTATTTATCGGAATTCACTGGAACAGATCCAGCAGTTCTGACAGGTGCTGGATCCGGAGCACATCCACTTCCGTAAAACGCCGTGCAGAATGCGGCCAGATCCAGATCGGCAGCATCCCTGCCCGATGGGCTCCATATACGTCGTTCTTGAACATATCGCCGACAAAGGCGCATTCCTCCGGCTTTAAGCCAAGCTTCTCTGCCGTCAGACGGAAAATCTCCGGTTCGGGTTTCTGGGTATCGGTTTCCCCGCTGATCGTCAGGGCATCCACCAGATCGATCAATCCCGTGGAAACAACTTTACTGCGCTGGGAATGGGATTCCCCGTTGGTCAGAATGCCAACTTTATAACCGCGTTTTTTCAGTTCCAGAATCGTATCGACGGCATCTTCATACAGCACGACATTCATCGGCTGATGGATCCGCCAGTAATCCTGGAAATCCTCTCCGAAGTCGATTCCGAATTTTTCCAGGATCATATCCCGGATGTACCGTTTCGGCACATCTCCATGCTGGTCATAGATCAGACACTGCTGAATGACCGCTTCTCTGTACCATGGATCCATATCC
The DNA here is from genome assembly GCA_017512725.1 of Solobacterium sp. Classification (GTDB taxonomy): domain Bacteria; phylum Bacillota_I; class Bacilli_A; order Erysipelotrichales; family Erysipelotrichaceae; genus Bulleidia. The sequence continues at coordinate 83,352 of JAFWEW010000023.1, read as the reverse complement.
GGCAGAATCTCATCCATTTTTCCGCAGTAGGTACGGTGGGTATAGGTTTCCCGATCTCCCAGTGTGTCATCAAAATCAAACAGTATTGCCTTTATGCTCATAATCTTTTTCACCCTGCACGATAGCTGCTCAGCGGTTCATAGATCCGCTTTCCGGACTGTTCATAGGACCGGAACAGTACGACCTGTTCAACCGGAGAAGAAACCGGTTCAAAATGAATTCCGCTGCAGTCAACTTTCTTTTTCTTTGCCCGCACCAGTGTAACATGCGGACGGAACGGTTTCGGATCGGTATAGATCCATTTCTCACCAAACTGCTTCATCAGTTCTTCCCGATATGCAAGAAGCGTATCCTGTGCCCTTGCAAGCAGAACGATGTGGTCTCCTTTTCCGCCTTCAAACAGTCCGATCCTTGTAAACAGCAGTTCATTGCGTGGAAACGGGGTTTCTTCCAGTATCTTCTGTATCTCTCCGAGCTTCGCATCATCCACTTCTCCAAAGTAGGCCAGTGTCACATGAAGGTTCTCCCGCCGCGGAAAGCTCCCGGCTGTCCGCGTCTTCAGCATTCCCTGCAGGGATTCACAGAGGCCCCTTGTGTCCGGATTTAATTCAATTCCCGCAAATACGATCATACCGCTGTTGTCTCCTGTAAATGGTTTCTGTCGTTCCGTTCAAAAAAGGAAAGCAGTTTTGACTGATAAAGTGTCTCGTCCGTATTATAGGAGCTCGCATGGACTCCGCCGTTCACCAGAACCAGCTCTTTTTCCGAAGCACATGCTTCATAATTGCGGATGGTATTCTCCACCGGCACAAAATGATCTTCACTGCCGTGAATGAACAGCACCGGAACCGCTGCAGATCGAAGCACCTTTTCCGCATTTCCTTCCTCGAACCGGAAGCCTGCACGCAGGATACAATACAGTTCCATCAGATTCAGAACGGGAAATGCCGGCGCATGAAATGTTTTCCAGGCCCGATCGGCAAGGATCGAGCGGATCGAAGCGAATCCGCAGTCTGCGATTACCCCGTTTACGATCGTATCCACACCCGTATCCAGGGCACAGAGCACACTGGCACAGCCCATGGATATTCCGTACAGATAGATCGGAAGTTCTTTGGGGTTATGATCGGAAAGATATTCACACCACTTCCGGATATCCTGTTTTTCTTTCGCACCGAAGGTGATATACGTTCCTTCACTCTTCCCGGAAGCCCGCTGATCGATCAGAAGCAGGTCACAGTTCTGTTCATGAAGGAACCGGCTGACACTGGCAAAATCATGCATGCCATTTCCCCGGTAGCCATGGACACAGAGTACGATCCGTTTTGGCTCCTCCGCCTTAAAGTAATGACCGCAGAGGTTCAGACTGTCATCTGAAACCACCGTTATTTCTTCCATCGGCTGCGAAGAAAGCCACTCCACATCCTCCAGATGCCGCTGTTCAAACTGTTTCCAGGAACGAAGGTCGTATTCCCCTTCCTTCAGATACGGTTTTCCCGGGATCCGGATACCCTGCCTTGAGAATACGAACTGAAAAAACACTTCCGCAATGACCGCAAGCACGAGAACAATCAGAATCAGGATTCCGAAAAACACCTTCATGATTGTATTGTAAAGCAAAACACCAAAAACAACAGGATCTGGGAAACGAGTCGGTATAGTGGAAATCCTTGACAGTTCCTTTACAATATAAAAGACGCATCACTTTTGAAAGGAGGAGGTGCCATGGCGAATAAAGTATGTGATTTCTGTCTGGAAGAAGGCCGCGGTCTGTTCCGTCAGCCGGAATCACTTCCGGACAATCATTATGTATGCAAAAACTGCCGAAAAATTATCGAAAGTTATGATCTTCCTGTGAAATACGATCTGTTTCAGCTCCTTGTGACTGCGGAGCCGTATATGCAGGAAATGATGATGGGCGATTATCTCGAGCATCACAAGCCTGCCGAGGCAATTGCCAAATACTATCCAATGCCTGCCATTCCTCTTCATGAAGGCGAGCACTGCATCAATGCGGTAAAAGCGGTGATCCGTGTCGATACCACTGCAGTCCCTCAGAAACGGGCAACTTTCCGCATCGTTGACATTACCAGAAACGATATCGTCAACCTTTCGGATTCCAAAACCGCTGCCGGAAGCCGGGAAATCGAAGGCATGCTGTATGAAACGGATGCGGCGCTGTATTTTCTGGCCGAAAACTTCATCAACTGTCACCGTCTGACTTCCATCGTCACAACGCATACCGACAAGGAAGCGATCCATGTTCTCGAACACGGCAAGGAGTTCTCCTACCGGCTTCCGAATGCCGATCTGTTTCTGCTTCGCTCCGTGTTCTACCATATGGCGGTCAATGCGGCAAAGCATGGCAGCAAGAGCCTGATTTATCTGGCCAGCGAAAATACGATGACACTTACATCCGGAAAGTACAGTGTTCCGAAAAACATCAAAAGCGGCATCTACTGGGTCAATCCGGTTGATCAGTCCTCCCTCAAGATCCGCGATGCCTACGGGCAGCTCCACCGGGTCAAGCCCGGCCGGGTAAGGATCGACAACGGTTCTACCCTCGAAGTAAACGGGGAATACGAAATCCGCTACAAGAAACGCGAACCGGAAGAAGAGTAAAAAGAATCCCGATCATCTGGCTTTTAAAGCCAATGATTGGGACTTTTCTTTTTCTCGACTCATCTCTTTGAGATGGGATCGCAATTTAAAGCCCATGGACATCAAAAAAACTCTCTCCTGCCGGATTCTGTAAACAGGAAACCGTTCGGGAGAGAGTATTATTAGTTTTTCTTCCAGGTACTTCTGGAAAAGAATACCAGGATCGGCAGGATCTCCAGTCTTCCTGCCAGCATGTCAAAAATCATTACGATCTTGGACAGTACACTGTATGCACTGAAGTTGCAGGTCGGTCCGACCGCCTGGAAGCCCGGGCCGATATTGTTGAATGTGGCCATGACCGCAGAGAAATTGGTCTCCATCGAGAATCCGTCCAGTGAGATGATCAGGAAGGAGAATACTACGATTGCCACATAGGCAATGAGATAGCCGTTGACATTGTTCATGACCTTCTCATCCACCGGTACATCATTGACCCTGACTTTGCGGATCTCGGAAGGATGAAGAACGTTATGGAAGTTTCTCCGCAGACTCTTCATCAGCAGCATCAGTCTTGCGACCTTGATACCGCCGCCGGTCGAACCGGCACAGGCACCGCTCAGCATCAGGAACAGCATGATCGCTTTGGAGAACGACGGCCAGAGATCAAAATCGGTTGTCGCAAATCCGGTTGTGGAAATCATGGTTGCGACCTGGAACGCCGCATGGCGGAGCGATTCTCCGATACTGCTGTACAGACCGGAGATATTCCAGGTGATCAGCAGTGTGGATAGTGTAACGATCGTGATATAAAGACGCAGTTCTTCATCTTTCAGCACATCCTTTACCCGTTTGATCAGTAACAGATAATAGCAGCTGAAGTTTACGCCGAATAACAACATGAACACTGTTGTAACATTCTGCAGATACGGACTGTAGCTGGCAAAAGAATCGCCTCGGACACCGAATCCACCGGTACCGGCTGTACCGAACGCATGACAGACCGAATCAAACGGTGACATTCCCCCAAGCATCAGGAAGATCATATCCAGTACGGTCAGCGCCACATAAATCAGATACAGGATCTTTGCGGTCTGCCGCATCCGCGGTACCAGCTTGCCAACTGAAGGTCCGGGAGACTCTGCCCGCAGGATATGCAGGGTAAAGCCTTCGTTTTTACCGGACAGCGGTACGATCGCAAGCAGGAATACAAGGACACCCATTCCGCCGACCCAGTGACTGAAGCTTCGCCAGTAGAGAAGGCCATGGCTCATCGCCTCAACATTGCTCAGGATCGAAGAACCGGTCGTGGTAAAACCGGATACCGTTTCAAATACCGCATCGATATACTGCGGAATCTCGCGCGAGATCCAGAATGGCAGCGCGCCGAGCAGCGAGAGAACGATCCACGCGGCACCCGTTGTGACCAGCCCTTCCTTGGCATAGAAGTTATGGGTGGCATTTCTTGCCGCTAACATCAGACACCCAGCCACAAGCAGTGTAATCAGCTGACTCTTCAGGATCGCAAACGCCGCGTTGGCTTCATGGTAAAGCAGGCTGATCGCCCATGCCGGAACCATGAAGATCGCTTCCAGGATCAGAATAAACGCAAGGATCTTTCCGATCAGTTTGTAGTTCATCGCATAGCGCATGATCAGTCTCCAAAGATATCATTCAGCTGATTGATATGCATATCCGGAGTGGTGACGATTACCACGGAGTCACCTTCCTTGAGTTTGGAGCTGCCGGAAACGATCTCGACGACGCCTCCTCCCAGGATGGATACGACCAGCACATTCTTTCGAATATTTACATCTTTCAGTTTCTCACCGATATGACGGGTGTCTTTTTCCACCATGAATTCGATTGCTTCGATCTTGCCGCCGCCCATACGGTGAACCGCTACAGCGCTGCCCTGCTGGTTCTGCATTGCACGCACATAACGGACAATCGCAAAGCTTGCCAGTTCCTTCGGAGAAATAACGGCACCCAGTTCGAGTGAATCGAGGATCTTGTTGTTCTCCGCATGGCTCAGTTTGGTGACAACCTGCGAAACATTACGGGTATTGGCATACAGGGAAATGACGATGTTCAGCTCATCCAGACCGGTCAGGGTAATGACCGCATCGCTTGCGCCGACACCTTCCATATCCAGGAATTCCTGACTGCTCGCATCACCTTCGACGATCGTCGCATTCGGCAGCATCTCTGCCAGTTCCCGGCAGCGTGCCGGATTCATCTCAACGATCGTGCAGTCCATACCGGTCTTTTCAAGTTCCTTGACCAGGTAATAGCTGATCCTTCCGCCGCCGGCGATCAGGACCCGTTTTGCCTTTTTGGTAATGATGCCGAGATTCCTTAACAGGGTTGTCAGATGATCAGTCGGAGCCGTGATAAACAGCAGATCATTTTCCCGGATCACGAAGTTGCCGTCCGGCATGATCGTTTCACCGTTGCGCTGTACGGCACATACCAGTACCGAAGTATGAACAATATCCGAAAGTCTGCTCAGAGGGTGATTGCACAGCGGATTCCTGCCGTCGACCTTCAGTTCAACGATTTCCACATTTCCCTTCGCAAAGGTATCAATACTCAGAAAGCCCGGATACTTCAGAAGCCGTGCGATTTCTCTTGCGGCCCGCTGTTCCGGATTAACCGACATGGTCAGACCGAAGATGTCACGCATTTCAAATGCCTGTGTACGGTATTCCGGGTTGCGGATCCGTCCGATCGTCGTCAGATTGTTATTCATTCCATGCGCGGTCATGCACGCGAGCATGTTCACTTCATCCATATCGGTAGCGGCAATAAAAAGGTCCGCCTCCTTCACGCCCGCTGTTTCCAGAGTGGCCATACTGGCGGCGTTCCCTTCTACTCCAATGACATCATATCTGCCCATCAGAGCTTCCAGTACATCAGCGGAACAGTCGATGACGGTAAGTTCATGTCCTTCTTCGGTCAGATGCGCCGTTAACGAAGAACCGATTTTACCCCCACCTGCAATCAGTATTTTCATGAATCTAATCTCCCAAGATACACCTTTAATAATATTTTTTTAATACACGCATTATTCTAGTCTTCCTTTTAATAAAAGACAAACAGCTCCAAGCGAGCTGTCTGTTTCAGATCTGAAGACTGGTCCATTCGCCCTTTTTAAATCGGGCCGAAAACAGCGTAAATCGGCTGATCTGATCGGCCAGAATGCCAAGCCAGATACCGGAAAGACCAAGCGGGATTACGGAGGTCAGAAGCCATGTTACCCCGGTCCGGATGATCGCAACCGAAATCAGCGCCCCGAACATCGTAAATTTCACGTCCCCTGCACCCCGAAGGCACCCGGCAAAGATAATCTGTGAGATCTGGAAGATATCGATCACAACGAGATACCGGCACAACATCACTCCGATTGACTGAATCTTCGGATCCGGAAAGAACAGTGCGAACAATCCCTTCCCTCCGATCAGCAGTACCACCGAGATACAGAATGAGATCACAAGACCGATCTTCTGACAGATCATCCCGTACTGCTTTGCCTTTTCCGGCTTCTTCGCGCCAAGGCTTCTTCCGATCAGCGCAACCGCTGCCACCTGCATTCCATCTCCAAACGCAAACGTCACACCAAGACAGTTCATTGCGACATTATGTGCCGCAAAGGCATCCGTACCAAGCCGTGCCGCAATCAGTGCGGTGTACATGAAGCCGATCCGCATCGCAAGGTTCTCCAGTAATAGATTGGCGGAAAACCTAAGGATTTCAGACAACACCTCGATCTTCGGCAGGATCGTTTTCTGAATCAGATACGGAATCGAAACATAGCTGGAAGGATGAAACAGGGAACCGAATGACATCGCACAGGCAACCGCGGTACCGAATACTGTTGCGATCGCCGCACCCCGCAGACCTAATGCAGGGAATCCGAAATGTCCCTGGATCAGAAGATAGTTAAAGATGATATTTACAACGGAAGAAACCACATTGGTCGTCATGGCAATACGGGTATTCCCGCTGCCGCGCTGGGCTGCGTTGATCACGATGGAGAGCACATTGAAGATCATCCCGCCCTGAATGATCCGGAAATAGATCATTGCCGCATCATGTGTATCCGCATTTGAACCGCACCAGCGCAGGATCGGGGCCATGAAGACAATGGATAATACGGTAATTAATACACAGGAAACGATCGCAAATACAACCGCCGTGATCATGATCCGGTTTGCCTCTTCCCGTTTTTCCTGTCCCCGCCTTCTTGCGACGAGTGCCGAAACCGCAATGGACGTCGAAATAAACAGTGACAGTGCGATAAACTTCGGCTGGACGGTCAGTCCGACCGCAGAAACCGCATAGGTCCCCAGTGCCGATACCATCAGCGTATCGATCATGCCTGCAAGCTGAATGAATACACTTTCCAGGACTGCCGGCCAGGCCATGCGTATCGTTTCTTTGACCAGGATTTCCGTTTTCTGTTCCATAGCTGATATACTACATCCCTCTATAATGCACGGCAAATGCGACGCTCTCCGAATGAAATCCCGCTGAGTACTTTGTATAGATTTGTCCTGTACCCAAAAAAGACGCCCATCCGGACGTCTTCGTTTTATGTATTGCGTTGTTTCTGCACACCGTTTCTCAGCGAAAATACTCCACTGCCCCGCGGAACATCTGTTCCTGAGTTTTCAGATCCGGAATATTGCGGTACAGGTTTTCGCCGCTGCGCTCACTGTGGCCCATCTTTCCGAAGATTCTTCCATCCGGCGACAGGATTCCCTCGACCGCCATGTAGGAGTTATTCGGATTAAAGCGGATATCCGAAGTCGGATGTCCCTGCGCATCGACATACTGCGTCGCGATCTGTCCGTTCTTGACCAGCTGATCAAAGAGCTTCGGCTCACAGACAAACCGGCCTTCACCGTGACTGATCGCCACGTGTGAGATATCACCGGTCACTGCATACCTTAACCACGGGGATTTCACGGACGCGACCCTCGTCCTTACCAGCATGGACTGGTGACGGCCGATTGAGTTGTAGGTCAGCGTCGGCGAATGTACATCGGTATCCGTGATATGACCATATGGTACGAGACCCAGCTTGATCAGTGCCTGGAAACCGTTGCAGATACCGCACATCAGACCCTCCCGCTCATCCAGCAGTTTATGCACTGCTTCCTTGATGATCGGATTGCGGAAGAAGCTGACTATAAACTTGGCAGAACCTTCCGGTTCATCACCGCCGGAGAAGCCGCCCGGAAGTGCGATAATCTCACTTTCTGCGATCCGCTGTGCAAACCGGGTAACACTGTCTTCGATTTCTTCCGCGGTCCGATTGCGGATCACAAAGATCTCCGCCTCAGCACCATACTGCTCAAATGCCTTTGCGGTATCCCACTCGCAGTTGGTTCCCGGGAATACCGGAATCAGCACATGCGGGTGTTCTTTCTGATACGAGGCATGAGCTGCCCCCGGATTCTGATAGCTGAAAGATGGAATCGTCTGTTCCTTCGGCTGTTTGAGATACGGGAATACCGGTTCCAGTTTTTTCTCCCAAAGATTCTGCAGTTCCTCGAGATCAATATGTTCAAGTCCTCTCGAGAATGCATAGCGGGAATCGGTTGTACCGATCCGCAGCGCATTGACCGGGATATCTGCCTCTTGAGCAAGTTCCATCACAAACGCACCGACACACGGCGCAAATAACAATTCATCGGTACAGTTCCGGTCCAGCTTCAGACCGATGCGGTTGCCGAGTGCCATCTTGAAGATCGCTTCAGCAGCGCCGCCCCGTTCCAATGTACGGATCGAGAGAACCTTTCCTTCCGCGATCAGCTTTTCTGTTTCCCGCAGGATCAGATTCACGCTCTTATAATCCGGCAGTCCGTTTGCATCATAATCCGGCGAAATCATCACGACCGGATGAGAAGCTCCTTTAAATTCTGTGGACACGATCGAAGAATCCTTCGCAACGGATACTGCGAAACTGACCAGTGTCGGCGGTACATCGATGTTTTCAAACGTACCGGACATGGAGTCCTTTCCGCCGATTGCCGCAACGCCAAGATTCATCTGTGCCTTCCAGGCTCCGAGCAGTGCGGACATCGGCGTGCCCCACTTTTTCGGATCATCGCCGGTCCGGCCAAAGAATTCCTGCAGGGACAGCCAGCAGCGGTCCAGCTGACCGCCGGCAGCGATTACCTTGGCAACACTCTGGATCACCGCTTCCTGCGCGCCTTTGAACGGAGACGCTTCGGAAACATATGGATCAAAACCCCAGCCCATGATCGAACAGGTCGACGTATTGCCGTTCTGTACCGGAAGCTTGCAGACCATCGCCTGGGCGGGAGACAGCTGCGTGCGTCCACCATACGGCATCAGCACTGTGCCTGCTCCGATCGTGGAGTCAAACCGTTCGACAAGTCCTTTCTGACTTGCCACATTCAGATCACTGACCAGTGCCTTCAGTCGCTCTTTCAAAGATCCTTCCGACACCGGCTGATAGGTATTCTGTTGTTCAATATGCACATCCGCATAGCGCTTTGCACCATTGGTATCGAGAAATGCGCGGGAGATATCCACGATATTCTGTCCGCCCAGTTCCATCACGAGACGCTTTTCTTCCGTCACCTGTGCAACGATCGTAGACTCCAGGTTTTCGGCATCTGCCAGTGCCTGGAACTTCTTTGCGTCCGATGCCGCCGTAACGACTGCCATGCGTTCCTGGGATTCCGAAATCGCTAGTTCGGTTCCATCAAGGCCTTCGTATTTCTTCGGCACCTTGTTCAGATCGATCTTCAGCCCTTCTGCCAGTTCACCGATCGCAACCGACACACCGCCGGCTCCGAAGTCGTTGCACCGCTTGATGAGACAGGTCGCTTCCGGATTGCGGAACAGCCGCTGAAGCTTGCGCTCTTCCGGCGCATTTCCCTTCTGTACTTCCGCACCGCAGGTCTCAAGGGATTCTACGGTATGGGATTTGGAAGAACCGGTTGCACCGCCGCAGCCATCTCTTCCGGTGCGTCCGCCCAGCAGGATGACCACATCCCCCGGCATCGGCTTTTTGCGGATCACATTGACCGCAGGTGCCGCACCAAGTACCGCTCCGATCTCCATGCGCTTAGCGACATAGCCCGGATGATACAGCTCATGTACATGTCCGGTCGCAAGACCGATCTGGTTTCCATAGGAGCTGTAGCCGTTGGCTGCCGTTACGGTCAGACGGCTCTGGGGCAGTTTACCCTTCATCGTCTGTTCCACCGGTAAGAGCGGATCCGCCGCTCCGGTTACGCGCATCGCCTGATAGACATAGGAACGCCCGCTCAGAGGATCGCGGATCGCACCGCCAAGACACGTCGCCGCACCACCAAACGGCTCGATCTCCGTCGGATGGTTATGTGTTTCATTCTTAAACATCAACAGCCATGGACTTGTAACACCATTCACATCGACCGGAACACGGACGGAACAGGCATTGATCTCTTCACTCTCATCGAGGTCATTGACCTTTCCCTGTTTTTTCAGTGCCTTTGTGCCGATCGTCGCAAGATCCCACAGGGACACCGGTTTTTCCGGATCTTCGCCATACAGTTCCCTGCGAAGCTTCTGATATTCTTCATAGGTTTCCCGAACCGGTTCGGAATCGATCGTGATATTCTTCAGGATCGTATTGAACGTCGTATGCCGGCAGTGATCGCTCCAGTAGGTATCGATCACCCGGATCTCCGTCATCGTCGGATCCCGGTGTTCCTCATCCCGGAAATAGCTCTGCAGAAACACGAGATCCGCAAGATCCATCGCCAGCCCGAGAGATGCACGCATGGAAGACAGTTCTTCCTGATCCTTCGTTGTGAATCCTTCCAACACTTCCGGTAACGGCGGTACTTCATACTGCATCCGGATCGTCTTTGGTTTTTCAAGCGCAGCCTCTCTTGCCTCTACGGGGTTGATCAGCGTTTCCCGGATCTTCTGTTTTTCTTCTTCCGTCAGATCTCCCTGAATGTAATACAGCCTTGCGGTTCTTACTTCGGGCCGTGTTTTGCAGGTCATCAGCTGGATGCACTGCGCCGCAGAATCTGCCCGCTGATCAAACTGACCGGGCAGATATTCCACTGCCAGAACCCATTCATCTTCCGAAGGTGCAGGTGCGTTTTCATGGAACAATGTATCTACCTGCGGTTCCGACAGGATCATCTCACTTGCCTTCCGGTAATCCGCCTCATCTATATCTTCCAGATCATACCGGTTGAACACACGGATGCCTTTGATCTTTTCATCAAGGATCACCGTATTCAGCGTCGCATGGACACCCTGTGCTTCAACCGCATATTCCGGCCGTTTTTCGACATAACAGCGATATACCGTCATTCTTCACATCCTTTCAGTGCCTTCGCACCGATATCCCGGCGTACATGCATGTTTTCAAACGTCACCTGATCCACGCCTTCATAGGCTTTTGCCAGCGCTTCCTTCAGAGTTGGGGCAACCGCCGTAATGCCAAGCACGCGGCCGCCGTTTGTATAGTACTTGCCCGCCTCATATTTGGTGCCGGCATGATAGACCGTCTGTTCCTCCAGCTGTCCCATGCGGTTGAGACCGAAGATCTCCTTGCCTTTCTCATAGCTTCCCGGATAGCCGCCGCTTGCCTCAATGACACAGGCCGCAGCGCCGTCTTTCCACTTCACCATGGATTCCTTCAGTTCACCCTTCGTGCATGCCATCATGATCTCGAGAAGATCACCATCCAGCAGCGGAATGACCGACTGGGTTTCCGGATCACCGAACCGGCTGTTGTATTCAATAACCTTCGGGCCGTCTTTGGTCAGGATCAGACCGAAATAAAGGCATCCGCTGAACGGACAGCCTTCCTTCTTCATGGCTTCCATGGTCGGCAGGAAGATCTCTTTCATACAGCGTTCTGCAGCTTCTTTCGTATAGAACGGAGAAGGTGCGATCGTTCCCATTCCGCCGGTATTGAGTCCTTCATCGTTGTCGTTTGCACGCTTGTGGTCCATTGAAGAAACCATCGGTACGATCGTTTCTCCATCCGCAAATGCCAGCACGGAAACCTCGGTGCCGGTAAGGAACTCTTCAATTACGACACGGTTCCCGGATTCTCCAAATGCCTTGTCCACCATCAGATGCCTGATCGCATCCATGGCTTCTTCCTCGTTCTGTGCAATCAGAACGCCTTTGCCCAGGGCAAGGCCATCGGCCTTGATAACGGTCGGATAGGTTCCCATCCGTCGTACATACGCCGCTGCTTCCCGGGGACTTTCAAAGACCTCATAAGAAGCAGTCGGGATCCCGTATTTCTGCATCAGATTCTTGGAAAAGACTTTGGAAGCTTCGATCCGCGCTGCCGCCTGAGTCGGTCCGAACGCAGGAATTCCTTTCTGCGCCAGGGCATCGACCATGCCGAGTGCCAGCGGATCATCCGGTGTCACACATACATAATCGATCTGTTGTTCCAGTGCATAGCTGACCATCGCGGAAATATCCGTTGCCGTGATGGGAACGCATTCCGCATCCGCAGAAATGCCGCCGTTGCCCGGAGCACAGATGATCTTCGGCTTCAGAGCACTTTCCTTCAGTTTGCGGATAATGGCATGTTCGCGTCCGCCGCTTCCTACTACCAGTACTTTCATGCGATTTCAACTCCTCTTTGAACTTCCATCAATGATGGAACAGACGAATGCCGTTGAAGGCCATGACCATTCCATACCGGTCCGCCGTCTCAATCACATTGTCATCACGGATCGATCCGCCCGGTTCGACGACATATTTCACGCCGCTCTTGTTCGCCCGTTCGATATTGTCTCCAAACGGGAAGAACGCATCACTGCCCAGGGATACGCCGTCGTTCTGATCCAGCCAGGCACGTTTTTCTTCTTCGGTAAATACCGACGGCTGTTCCTTGAAGAAGTTCTGCCATGCGCCGTCTCTCAGCACATCCATGTATTCATTGCCGATATAGACATCGATCGCATTGTCGCGGTCGGGTCTGCGGATATCGTCTCGGAACGGAAGATTCAGAACCTTCGGACTCTGACGCAGCCACCAGTGGTCTGCCTTGTCACCGGCCAGACGCACACAGTGCACACGGCTCTGCTGTCCGGCACCGACGCCGATTACCTGACCGTTCTTTGCGTAAGCCACGGAATTGGACTGGGTATATTTCAGGGTTATCAGGGCGATGATCAGGTCCCGCTTGGCGCTTTCCGGAAGATCCTTGTTTTTGGTAACAATGTTGGAAACCGCATTCTCATCGATGACCAGTTCGTTTCTTCCCTGCTCAAACGTGATTCCGAAAACCTGCTTGTGCTCAATCGGATCCGGACGGTAGGATTCATCCATCTGAAGGACGTTATAGTTGCCTTTCTTCTTGGTTTTGAGGATCGCAAGCGCCTCTTCGGTATAACCCGGCGCAATGACACCGTCACTGACTTCCGGCTTGAGCAGATTAGCGGTATCCGCATCGCAGATATCCGACAGTGCCGCAAAGTCTCCGTAGGAGCTCATCCGGTCTGCACCACGCGCTCTTGCATAGGCACAGGCCAGCGGAGAGAGTTCCTGGTCCCCGGTGAAATAGATTGCCCGTTCCACATCGGAAAGCGGAAGACCGACTGCCGCACCGGCAGGCGATACATGCTTGAAGCTGGCTGCGGAAGGAAGTCCTGTCGCTGCCTTCAGCTCTTTCACAAGCTGCCAGCTGTTCAGCGCGTCCATAAAGTTGATATAACCCGGGCGGCCGTTCAGTACCGTTACCGGAAGTTCGCTTCCGTCTGCCATGAAGATGCGGCTCGGCTTCTGATTCGGGTTACAGCCATATTTCAGTTCCAGTTCATTTGCCATTGTTCTTACTCCTCCACATTTCGGTTATAGATACGGCTTCTTGTCTCACCGGTTTCGATATCGATGGACCGGGTAAACAGCGATACTTTGTTGTCCGGATTCAATGCAGTCCAGACATGATCTGAGAATTCATCAAACGATTCCTTTGCCATTGCCCAGAGCGTCGGTTCTCCTTCAAAGGAAGGCAGCGGGTTCCCGTCGGATTCATAGGTATGAATGAGATGTCCGTATCCCGGCTTCTCATTCGGATAATCAAAGAAATACCGGCGTACCGCCGCATCATCACCTTCCGCGCTCTTGAGAATCGACATTGCGTAATAATCGTCTTTTACAATTGCTGAAATCCGCGGTGTGAAGTTCGGTCCGTCCGGTTCAAATGTCCGGGTGCGGAGCGCATCCTCGAAGCTCTTTCCCTGTTCCAGGTATTCAAAGATGGTATCCGTCTGGTCACCGTTGGTAACAATCGTCGTGCCGTTGAACACTCTTACCGGGGCATAGATGATCAGACTCGGATCCTGCATCTTCGATTCATCAAATGCCTTTGTGCGGATGCCGTCTCCGTCTTCCACAAAGATGCGGTTGCGGCTGTTTTCGCTTCTGCCCATGATGAAGTAAGCAATCCGGATCTTCTTTCCGCAAGGTGTACGGCCGATCGCAATTCCTCTTCCGGGATAACTGTTCTGTTTCAGTGTTTCAAATAAATCAACTGCTTTCATCTATCGTTCCTCCTTCTCCAAACGCTCTGACACCATCCTCACCGCTTCCGGAAGGATGATCCATTCCGCTTCTTCCATCACCCGCTTCTGCAGGGTTTCCGGTGTATCATCTTCGTTTACTTCAACCGGCTTCTGGATCAGAATCCGTCCGCCGTCGGGGATCTCATTGACAAAATGCACCGTCGCACCCGTCACTTTGACGCCCCGCTTCAACGCTTCTTCATGAACTTTGAGACCATAGAACCCTTTGCCGCAGAAGGAAGGGATCAAAGACGGATGAATATTCAGGATCCGTTCCGGATACGCCTGAATCACCGTGGTGCCAAGAATTGAGAGATAGCCCGCCAGCACCACAAGATCGATCTCATGATCCTTCAGTGCCGTAACATTCGCGAGATCAAACAATTCACTGCTGACATAGTTCTTCCGGGCAATCACCAGAGTTTCAATGCCTGCCTGTTCGGCCCGCTTCAGCGCATAGGCCCCTTCCTGAGAAGCAATCACCAGTACGATCTTTCCATTGGGGAACATTCCTTTGTTCTGGGCATCGATCAGTGCCTGCAGATTCGTTCCGCCGCCGCTGACCATTACCGCAATCCGTATCATGGTCCTTACTCCTCAAACAGCACGCGGTGACTTCCTTCCCGGATCTCACCAATTATGTGTGCATCGATTCCGTTTTCCCGAAGAACCTGCAGGGCATTTTCCGCATCCTGTGGGGATACGATTGCGCACATGCCGATTCCCATGTTGAACGTATTGAACATATCGTGCTCCGGGATCTCTCCCGTTTCCTGGATCAGGCGGAAGATCGCCGGCATGTCCCAGCTTCCTTTTCGGATCACCGCATCAAATGCTTCACCGTACGCCCGGGGCAGGTTTTCATAAAAGCCGCCGCCGGTAATATGGGCAAGGGAGCGAACCTTCACGGCTTTAAGAAGTTCCAGCACCGGCTTCACATAAATCACGGTCGGTGTAAGCAGTGTTTCTCCAAGGCCCTTTCCAAGCACATCACTGTAGGCATTCAGATCACAGTTCCCGATGTCGAATACCTTTCGGATCAGGGAGAACCCGTTGGAATGCACACCGCTGGAAGGCAGTCCGATCAGAACGTCTCCGGCCTGTACCGAGGATTTGTCGAGAATCTGTTCTTCCTCGGCAAGACCGACGGTAAAGCCTGCCAGATCATATTCCTCTTCCGGCATGAGACCCGGATGTTCTGCGGTCTCACCCCCGATCAATGCACAGCCGGCCTGCACACAGCCTTCGCTGACGCCTTTGACAATCGCAGCGATCTTCTCTGGAATATTCTTTCCGCAGGCAATGTAGTCGAGGAAAAACAGCGGTTTTGCGCCGGCACAGATCACATCGTTGACACACATCGCAACGCAGTCGATCCCGACCGTATCGTGTTTATCCATCAGAAATGCAAGCTTGATCTTTGTGCCGACTCCGTCCGTACCGGATACCAGAACCGGTTTCTTCATTCCGGAAACATCCGGCGCAAACAGGCCGCCAAACCCGCCGATCGTATCGAGCACGCCGGGAATCTTTGTCTTTGCGACATGTTTCTTCATCAGCTCGACGGATTCATAACCCGCTGTTACATCAACACCGGCTTCTTTATAGCTGTCACTGTAACTCTTCGCCATAACGGTCCTCCTCACGCTTGATCGCTTTCCCCTGGAACGTCGGGGTTTCTCCGATCTTCTGTTCGAATTTATCCTTCGCCGTGCTGGTCGGAACCTCTGCCGGATACTGTTCGGTAAAGCATCCGATACAGAAGTCACAGCCGGCATCCTTTGCCATCCGTTTGACCCCGTCAACGGAAAGGTAGCCGAGCGAATCCGCACCGATTGCGCGGCAGATCTCGTCATTGTTCATCTGACAGGCAATCAGGTTCTTCTTGGAGTCAATGTCCGTCCCGTAATAGCACGGACTGATAAACGGAGGAGCCGATACCCGTACATGAACTTCCTTGGCTCCCGCATCCCGCAGAAGGTTTACGATTCTGGCGCTGGTCGTACCGCGTACGATCGAGTCATCCACCATGATGACCCGTTTTCCTTTTACAACCGCCGCCACAACATTCAGTTTCATGCGCACCGCATTTTCCCGCTGACCCTGGGTCGGCTGGATGAACGTACGGGCGATGTACCGGTTTTTGACAAATCCCATTCCATAGGGGATCCCGGACTGCAGCGCATATCCGAGCGCCGCATCTAGGCCGGAATCCGGAACGCCGATCACGACATCCGCTTCCACCGGACATTCTTCCGCAAGGATCCTGCCGGCATTCATTCTCGCCTCATGGACGGACTGGCCTTCGATCACGGAATCCGGGCGGGCAAAGTAGACATATTCAAATACACAGATATGGGCTTTCCCCTTGCAGTGGGTTTTGATACTGCGAACGCCGTTTTCATCCACAACAACGATCTCTCCTGCTTCAAGATCCCGGATATATGCCGCCCCCAGAGCGTCAAGCGCACAGGTCTCGCTGGCAAATACGATCTGCCCTTCCGGCATTCTTCCCATCACAAGTGGGCGGAACCCGGTCGCATCACGTGCTGCGATCAGTTTTTCCGGGCTCATAATGATCAGGGAATACGCGCCTTTCAGGGAAACCATCGCCTGTTCCAGAGCCTTTTCAATGGAAGGCTGCTTCAGCCGTTCCCGGATGATCATATAGGAGATGATTTCCGAGTCATTTGTCGTATGAAAGATCGCACCGGAGAGTTCCAGTTCCTGCCGAAGTTCCGACGCATTGGTCAGATTGCCGTTATGTGCAATCGCCAGCTGTCCCTTGATATGCCGGACGACCAGCGGCTGTGCATTGGTCCGGTTGACGGTTCCAAAGGTACTGTAACGGGTATGGCCGATCGCAATCTGTCCCTGCCCGAGCTTTTCGAGCTGTCTCTTGTCAAATACATCCCGTACAAGGCCGACATCCTTATGAACGGCAATCACGCCACGGTCATTTACCGCAATGCCGCAGCTTTCCTGTCCCCGGTGCTGGAGGGCATGAAGCGCATAATAGGTACAGCTTGCGACATCTTCTTTTGCGGTACGGTCATAGATCCCGAAAACGCCGCATTCTTCATGAATCATATCCTGCATAATCAGAGCCCTTTCACTTCTTCCTGCATGCGTGCATCTTTCTCAAGCACTGCATCATGCATTGCCCGTTTCCGCTGCACAAGCTTTTCATTCAGATCTTCATCATCAACCGCAAGGATCTGCGCTGCAAGCAGTGCCGCATTGTCTGCTCCGTTGATTCCTACTGTTGCGACCGGAATTCCCGGAGGCATCATAACGGTTGTGAGCAGCGAATCCACTCCGGCGAGATCCGCATCCAGCGGAACACCGATTACCGGAAGTGTTGTCTTTGCGGCAAGCGCTCCGGCAAGTGCCGCACTCATGCCAGCTCCGGCGATGAGTACGCCAAACCCGTTTTCTCTTGCGTTTTCCGCAAACGAAGCCGCGATATCCGGTGTGCGGTGAGCAGAGTACACATGAACCTCAAACGGAATCCCAAATTCCTTCAGTGTCGATGCCGCCTTTTTCATGACACCCCAGTCGCTGTCTGAACCCATAATGATCGCTGCTTTTTTCATTTATTTCTTCCTCCTTCAAAAGAAAATGCCTGCGGAAACCCTCCACAGGCGCTGTGATTTTATTTGGCAAAAAAACGTCCGGAAATAACGCTGGATTTTCCGGTATCCTTCCACATCTGGCTCATTGCAAATCGTTTGTTCATATGCAGTTCACCGTCCCTTCCTGCCTCGCGGGGCAGCCTCTTAAAGGATATGAGTATATTACAAAAAACCTATATATAAGTAAAGGGATGAATTCATTCTATTTGCCTTCAAAAAGAATCATTTCATTCCCTTTTTCCGTTCCTTTGTGTACCAATCATTTTTCCGGTGCGGTTTTGCGCCGTTTCTTCCTCATTTTTCCCTTCACCGTTTTTTCGGTTTCGGTGCAGGAAGTTCCGCATACATAGCCTCAAACAGACCCTGCAGATATTCCCGGCTGTCGACATTGTCCACCAGCAGCATCTCCTTTGCGCCTTCATAGGGAAGCTCATACTGCACGTCCGTTACGTAGTTCACGGCCGAAGGAACTGCCTTCACCAGCAGCCGGTCGTCATAGATTCCGCCGACTACCCGGTCTTTGTAGTACAGAATATACTCTCCCATCATCGCCCGGTAACAGATATCCTCCAGTCCGGACAGCTGTTCCAGGATAAACTCCAGATATTCCCTGCTCGATGCCATGTCTCTTCTCCTTCCTCAGGAATTCCCGTTTGGATCCGCTTTGAAACAGACTTCAAATTCTTCACACAGGATCCGGCTCTGATCGGTAAATACTTCCCCGGATTCCGCAAAATCCTTCAGAAAGAAATCTTCGTGAACTGCCCGCCAGTAAGCAAGCGATCGGTCCCCCTCACCTTCTTTGTATGCATGTTCTTCCGTGACTTCCAGGAATGGTACGACACTTGTCTTTACCGTCCGGATCACGCAGACCGCTTCTTCTCTGGAATTCAGGATCACGCTGTAATCCTCCGGCTTTGGCAGCGGTTCTTCTTCCCCTTCCAGAAAATACAGGTCATATCCGGAAGCGGTAGCCGTCTTGATACCGCGCAGCACAAGATCTGCCAGATGATCCGGATTCCCTCCGAATGCCCAGGCTTCATGCGGCGTACTGCGGTCCGTTCCGCTTTCTTCACAGAATGCGTTCCATAATTCTTCTGCGTTCATCGCTGTTTCTCTCCTTGCACATTGTCTGATCGACTGGAAAATGTCTGAATCTCTGTCTCCAGCAGCCGGAACACCTTCGCAACCAGATACCCGTCCGCAACCGCATGGTTCATCCGGACCGATACCGGCATAAGATACCGGCCGTTTTCTTCCCGGTACTTTCCCCAGTTGATGATCGGCAGAAAATACAGATAGCCGTCCGGCAGTTCGATATTCAATGCGTCATACGAAATCCACGGAAGATAGGAGGCATCGAACCAGTTCGGATGCGCTGCCGCATCCAGGCAGTACTGCCGTGTCTGCTGTGCTGCTTCAATATCCTTCTGCGCTTCGTCGTAAAACTGCTGATACTCCTCGTAATAAGTCGTATAGACCGGCGTACAGGTCTCGGTATCTTCATGGAAGACGTACTGGGTCGGGTGGATCCGGTCATAACAGATCAGTTCATCCGTCTCCCAGAGATAGGCCATGCGGTAATCCTCTCTTGCGTTCAGGACTTTTGAAAGCAGATAAAGAAAATTAATATAAAACTTTGTCCCGGTGCGTCTGGAATAACCGATGAGATCCGTCACATCGATCCTTGCGGTCATGGACACGGAACATTTGCAGTCTTCCGTAAAGTGCCGGTAGACACCTTTGCGGTAATACGTCTCTTTGTCGATTACACGGTAGTTCATATCCGATTCAAGCCTTCCTTTATCCGGCAGCCCGGTCAATTAGTTTCTGTGCCATCTCGCGGATCTCTTCATTGCCGGTCTGTTGGACAAGATTCTTCAGCTCCTGCATCACATCCGGATCCTTTGGATCAAGATACTGGTCCAGGCACCGCAGCATTCTGACGACCGTCTCACGGTCCTCACCGTTCAGAAACTCCGCGACACTGTCGGCACCGTCTTCCACCGCAAGCATCTCTGCTTTCCCAAACGGCGCAGAATACCTGCCGTACGGTCCGGACCGGTGCTCCAGACTTTCGAGTTCTGCAATCTGACTCTTGTAGAACTGCAGATTGACGATCGAAAGGCTTTCCTCATACCGGTTGAATTCATGCTTGTTGTATTCGGCGCTGTCATAACTGCAGATGCCTTCAAAGTTATCCCTGCTGAATTCCATGATCCGTACGCATTTGCCGTCATACTGCTTCAGATCCATGGCGTCGTTTTCTTCAAAGAGATAGAATGACGGCTTCATGTCCTGTCCTTCATAATCTTCCAGCATCGATTCAATATAGACCTTGATATCATCCGGATCGAGGAATTCAAATCCGTCTTCGTAATACTTTGTCTCAAGATACATATAGGTCGGATCCATGACGTCTTCATATCCCCGTGTATACTGGTTCAGTTCCTGATCATCAATCAGTACGCGTTCAAACCAGAGGATGGCTTCCACCCGTCCTCCGCGCGGATACAGAAAATCCAGGAACGCTTCCCAGTCCTCAAACAGATTTTCCGAGCACAGTTTATGGCTCTCGATATATTCTTTTACTTCTTCTGAAATCATGGCCTGTTATCTTTCCGTCTTCAACAAAACCTTATCAGATACCGGAAGATCCGGCACGAAAAAGCTTAAATCCCTGATTCTCGATCACCATTCCGGTCAAAACACCGCCCTTGCCGCAGCCGGTATCGATACAGATGACACCGGTCTTCGGCAGTTCATAGTGAACGCCGTACTGCAGGATCGCCTCCTGTCCCTTTCCGTTAAACCAAGTCGGTTCCTCCAGTGCGATATGACCGGTTACCGTAAGGATCCCATGATACTGGTTCTTAAGGACAATTCCATGATCATGGATCAGCGTATGAAGATCGTTTTCCTCGATCGGTTCGTACTTCACACCGGCATGGACGCACTGGTACCCATCGTCTTTCCAGAACAGACGGCAGTGTTCCTTCAGCCAGGGTGCTGCGTCATACATGTCCATTCCGTGTTCCCGGAAACTCTGTTCCGTTGTTGGCCGGCCGACCCGTTCCCATACCTTCCACAGGGATGCGGACAGTTCGTTCTGCAGCAGATAGTCTTCGTGGTTCCCCCGCAGCAGGATGAAGTTCTCCCCGTATTCCTGTTCCAGTTCCTTTACCTTCTGAAAGACTTCCCAGGAACTCGGACCGCGGTCAAAAAGATCTCCCAGAAGCACCAGCCGGTCCGACCGTTTCGGCTCCAGCATTTCCAGCAGACTGCAGAAAGGCTCTATGCATCCATGAATATCTCCGATGATGATCGTTCTCAAAACATTCCTCCGTTTGACCCGGTATCCGCTGCAGCGATTCAGAACCGCAGTTCCATATATACGCTGTGATCTTCCAGCTTTCGTACCGTGAACCGGTCTTCTTCCAGCACCCCGTAAGACCTCGGGTGGTTCTCCTTGGGCAGGGTCATACTGCCCGGGTTTAAATAAATGATTCCGTCCTTTCGCTCGCATACCGGAACATGCGTATGCCCGCTCAGATGAATATCCCCTTCCGTCAACCGGATCTTCTCCGGTTCCAGATGCCCATGCGCCAGATAAACCCGATGACTGCCGAACGGGATCCGCTGATCATCGGAATGCACGTCGAAGTCCAGAACCATCTGATCCACTTCGGCATCACAGTTCCCCCGGACACCGATGATCTTCTCTGCCAGCGGGTTCAGCAGTGCGATGACTTCTTTCGGCGCATAGTCGGACGGAAGATCGTTGCGCGGTCCGTGATACAGCACATCCCCCAGACAGAGGATCTTTGAACATGCATGCAATTCAAGAAGACCGCGGACTGCCGCCGCCGAGCTTTTCGAACCATGCAGGTCACTGATCACAAGATATTTCATCGGATAATTCATTTCACTCTGTCCCATAGCCAAAGAACTCCCGAAGCCCTTTTCGCTTCATCAGCATCTCCGCTGTAAAGCCATAATGGGCTGCCGCCGCAAGGGTCACGACATTTTCCAGAAACTCTTTATATGGCAGTTCCTGCCACTCTTCCGGAATCGCAGTGTTGATCGTGCCGCCGTCATTATGACCGCCGCCCCACCACCAGGCTTCATCCAGCTCTGCTTCATAGGTGCCGTCATCCATTTTGTTAAAGGCATACCAGGAAGCCCATTCCCGCATTCCTTCCGGTGTATGGGGACCTTCATTGTGCGGGGCATCATGAGGAAGCGGCGAATAATCCGGATCTCCCTTTTCCGCCGCTCTCCGGTAGACGGAAAACCGCTCTCCTGTTTCCCTTGGTTTTCGTTCCATCCGCAGCGGTCCTTTTTCATAAATAATCTGTTTCTTTCCGGCGACCCGGTTTTCGTTCTGAATCAGATCCGTGAACGGTTTTCGGCTCCGTTTTCCCTCAAACTCCTGATCCAGCCCAAGTTCCTTCAGTTCTTCTCCGATATCCCAGGGAGCACCCCATGCCAGATAAAACCGGCAGGAATGATCAGATAATACACTGTAATATCCGATGTCCTTTCCCTGATATCGGACCGTATACTCATCTTTCAAGTAAGTCATCTGCTTCCCTCTTTTCCGTTCTGTTTCCGATGTTCCCTTTGACAGGAACTTTTAATGCCTCGATCCAGGCATCCGCCTCTGTCCGATCGTGAAAGATAAAGCGCTCTTTCTTGGGATAACGATCCAGCAGGGCAAACAGCTTTGGACGGTTTTCTGTCCGATAGTTCGTCACGAGTTCAACGAGTTCCGGATCCAGCTGTTCCTCGATCCAGGGAATATCCGAGCGCTTTGTCCCGACACGCTCTTCGATTCCATTCCTGCATACTTCTTCCGGGTAATCCAGAACGAAAATGGTATCGCAGGCCCGGATCCGTGTTTCATAAGTCCGGCTGTAATCGCCGTCCAGGATCCATTGTTCCTCTTTCAGAATCTCTCGCAGTTTCTGATCAAATTCTTCCCGGCTGATATGCGTCCGGTCCGCCTTCCACCAGAGATTGTCGAGATGGAGCAGCGGAAGACCGGTGCGTTCCGCCAGTATTTTCGCAAAGGTGCTCTTCCCGCTGCCGGAACAGCCAAGCACGAGAACCTTCTGTCCCCTGAAGCCGTGTTCCATCACTTCATCCTTACAGGGACAGGATACCCGTCAGAAAATTGATACATCCGTGAAGCAGCCAGCTCGGCACGATCGATCCATCGCACTGTTTTTCATTCAGCCAGCCCTGGAACCATCCGAAAAGACCAGGCAGCAGTGTTAACAGAATCACGGTGAAAACACTTTTGGTGACAAGGCCGAACGGAATTCCGTGCAGAAGACCGAACAGCAGTGCCTGTATGGTGTTTCCGGCAGGAAATCCATATTTGTTCGAAATACGTTTTAACAGGAAACCGCGGAACAGCAGTTCTTCCGATAATGCCGTGCGCACAAACGCATTGAAGAATACCGCAACAAGACCTGCCATTCCCATGCCGGCAAACTGGGAACCGGCCGTGGTGATTCCCTCCGGCAGAATTTTCATACTGAGATTCATCGCTGTGATATAAGCGATTGCCGCAATTGCGGTAATCAGCAGGGTTTTCGTTTTTTCTTTACAGACTGGTTTTTTAAGACCGATCCATGCGAAAAAAGACGCTTCTTTCCGTGCGGTAACAAGCCAGACGATCAGCGGCACCAGCGCAAACAGACATACCTGTACCACGGATCCGATCATCTCATTCAACATAACAATCCCCTTTCGCTTTCATCATTCTATTCTTGTCATCCGGTTTTCGAAATGTCGGTTTATGCTCTTTCAGGTATTTCTCGACTTCTTCCATCGTGAACGATTCAACGGCCCGAAACAGAAACGGCTCCCCATCCGGCGTTGTCTGGTTCTTTCCGGCTTCGGAATTTTCCGAACTGCCATTCACCACAAAGAGCCGGTGAAAGCCTTCCCGTCTGGTTTCGGAATCAAATAATTCAAACGACGGAAATACCCGGATCTCTTTCAGCAGGAATTTTCTTCCGGTCGCTTCTTCCTGATATCCGACCAGCGCAGCGAACGGACGTTCATTTGACAGCGGCAGCGGCTGATGATTCATCAGCTCCTTTACAGTGTTAATCGCCTGTTCCACCTGTTCCTTTGTCGCATTCTGATTTGCGTACTCGCATTCCTTCATCATCCATTGCCTCTCTGGTCTTTCTGTTTTTTTGTACTTTAATCATATACAAAAAACCGGGTTATAAATAATGCTCAATCCGTTTGATCGATGACGCTCTCAGATTTGTTTGCGGTTACAGACTGCGCTATGCTGATGTTGCAAGCAGACATGCATAAAACGGATTTACAGAATCGGAGGTGACGATAATGACGGAGAACAAAAAAGTGCTGGATGACCGTTTTATGGAAGGCATCTCAGGAGGAACGGAAACACCTCAGACCTTTGCATTTGCGGTCGGAGACAGAGTGACTCTGAAATACTATGACCAGATTGGTATCATTACAGAAGCCTATTATTACCAGTTTCAGACTCATTTCTGGAATATGTACGCCGTCCACTGGCTGAAAGACAACTATAACGAAGAACACGATTCGAGAGATGTGCTGGAAGAAAACCTGAAACGGGCATAACAGCCGTTTCTTCTGATGGTATCGTCAAAGAAACCCCTGTAACGGCGATTCTTACTGTTCATTAACAAAAGCGTCTGCTGATGCCTGTCAGGCTCAGAGCAGTTGCTTTGATTTATTTTGGTTTAATAAATTAATCCCATACAAAAACCGGGCGATCTGCCCGGCTGTAACGCTTATCGTCCGAAGTCATCCTCGACCCGCACAACATCATCGAGATGCGGTGTCGATACTTCCATGAAGGTCGAATCTTCCAGTGCGGTCACCCGGTGTTTTGCCAGCGGCGTTTCGTGCCAGCATTCCCCCGGTTCATAAATATTCGTGACCAGTTCGCCGGCTTCGTTGTCTTCTTCCACCGAAACCTTTCCTTTCAGAAGATAGCTGTGTTCTTCCTTTTCGTTATGGTACTGCAGGGAACACCGGCTGCCCTTTTTCAGGAAGATCTCTTTCAGCGCATACTGATCGGTAACCGCGATCCACTTCTCATAGCCCCACGGTTTTTCTACAAACTTTACCAGTTCCTGTTTCATTCTTACTCCATGTTGGCATGGCGGCCAAACATCGTGTCACTGTCCAGTCCCAGTTTTTCCATCAGGATCATGATCACAATATCCATATAAATGCCTTCACTCTGCTCAAAGAGCGAACCCATCGGCTGGATCGACCGGACCGCACCCTGTACATCACTCTTCGGACTGACGGCCGGGATCTCAATCACCACATCTGCCATCTTGCCAATTGTGGATTCCGGATTGATGGTA
Source organism: Solobacterium sp. (assembly GCA_017512725.1). Classification (GTDB taxonomy): domain Bacteria; phylum Bacillota_I; class Bacilli_A; order Erysipelotrichales; family Erysipelotrichaceae; genus Bulleidia. The sequence continues at coordinate 58,152 of JAFWEW010000023.1, read as the reverse complement.
ATCAGTGCGAGCTTCGCGCCGACTTCCTTTGCCTTCATCGCATGATTGACCAGTGACTTGGTTGTACCGCTACCGCTGCAGATTACCAGCAGACCGTTCTCCGTGATATTCGGCGTGCAGGTCTCACCTACCATATAAGACTGTCTGCCCATATGCATCAGACGCATCGCAAACCCGCGGATCTGAAATCCGCTTCTTCCGGCTCCTGCACAGAAGATCTCATCCGCATCCAGCAGAAGCTTCACGAACTTCTCGGTCGCTTCGGTATCGATTGCCCCAAGCGTTGCCTGCAGTTCCTTTACAACGATTTCTCCGTATTCTCTGTTATTCATTTCAATCCTCACTTAAGATGTGCCTTCAGTTCCTTTGCGGTTGCGGCACGGTCTGCAGCGTTGCAGATAAAGCCGCCGACCACAATGATCTCTGCACCTTCTTCCACGATGCCGTCGATCGTCGCAAGCTTGACGCCGCCGGCGACCGCAGACTTCGCATTTTTCAGTACCTTGTTTACGACTTTCAGGTCATCGAGCGGATCCTTGCCGGTCTTCTGCACGTCAAATGCGGTATGTACGCAGATATAATCAACGCCCATCGCATCGATCTCAGCTGCCCGTTCTGCCAGATTCGGTACTTCGATCATATCGACCATGACCTGTTTCCCATGCCGCTTTGCGCTTTTTATAACGCCTTCGATTGTCGCATTGTTGGAGACGCCCAGTACCGTGCAGATATCTGCGCCGGCCTCAAAGCATTTGTCGGCTTCGTATTCTCCGGCATCCATGATCTTTACATCTGCCAGTACTTCAATCTCCGGGAACTTCTCCTTGAACACCCGTACCGGCCGCATGCCTTCTTCGATCACAAACGGCGTTCCCACTTCCGCAATGTCGATCGAACCCCGGGTTTCTTCCAGTAATTTGACACATTCGTCCAGTGTCAGTGTATCCAGTGCTGCCTGAAGTTTCATGTTTTCCTCCTGTTTTTTACGTCTTCACGATAGCGAAGTCCGTTTTCCTTTTCAATCAATTTCTTGTCCTTTGGAAATAAACAGGAAAAATATTCTGTGTTTCAAAGTTTTTGGGCCCGAAATCACAGATTTTTGCTACGATGAAGCTATGTCAAAGAAAAGCGAACAGCGTCAGGACGCGATCATTAAACAGCTGATTGAAGAAGGCAGTACCTCCGTACGGGAGCTTTCCGAAACCTTTGGAGTATCCCAGGAGACGATCCGCCAAGATCTTTCAAAGCTTGAGAACCTCGGCTTATGTGCCCGGACCCATGGAGGAGCAGCTCTGACCGGCTACAGTGAAGTCAGTATCGACTTTAAAGCATCAGAACATGCCTCGGAGAAAAACCGGATTGCCCGTACTGCGGTAAACTTCATACCGGATGGAAGTCAGATCTGGATCGGACCCGGTTCCACCCTCAGCTGTATCGTACGGTATCTGCCGCTTCGCAAAGATCTTACAATCATTACCAACAGCCTTGATCTTGCGGAAGGGGCGCGCGCCACAAAACATGAAGTCCTCTTTCTCGGCGGAAGAGTGCAGAAGAAAGGAAGCTGTACGACCGGAGCCTTTGCGATAGAAAACCTTTCCCATCTCAGAATTGATCTTGCCCTGATCGGATGCGATGGTTTTTCGGGAGGCGATGGGCCAACCGTTCTTTCGTTTGAGGAAATGGAAATCAAGCGCAGTGTGCTGAAAAAGGCAAAACAAAAGATCCTCGTATGCGATTCCTCGAAGTTCCTGCATACCGGATCTTATATCTTTGCAAAGAACAGTGATTTTGACCTTCTCATCACCGACTGTGTTCCACCGGATGCCCAAAAGCTGCTCGATGGAATTGGTGAAATCATCCTTGCGGATTAAGCGGAGAGCGTCCGTAAGAGACCGATCAGCTGATCCACATCTTCCTGCGGTGTTGCCCAGCTCGTCGCAAAGCGGATTACCGTATGCGTATCATCATACTTTTCCCAGAAGCTGTATACCACGGATTCCCCAAGCTGCTTCAGCACTTCGTTTTCCACGACCACAAAGATCTGATTGGTCGGTGTTTCAAAGAAAAACTTCCAGTGATTTTCCCGCAGCGCCTGCTTCAGCTTCGCCGCCATTTCAAGTGCGTGCGTTCCAAGCGTTTCATACAGACCATTGGTGAACAGCGTTCCAAACGAGATTCCCAGCAGCCTTCCCTTTGCCAGCAAAGCACCGTGCTGCTTGATCGAAGTAAAGAAATGCGGCATCAGAGCTTTGTTCCGGATGACGATTGCTTCTCCGATCATCGCGCCGCATTTGGTCCCGCCGATATAGAACACATCGGTCAGATGCGCCAGATCACAGAGCGTCACATCATTTTCTTCACATGCCAGTGCGTAGGCAAGCCGTGCACCGTCCGCATACAGCGGCAGTTCATACTGGTCGCAGATTTCCCGCAGTTCCGTAAGCTCCTGTTTCGAATACAGGGTCCCGTATTCGGTCGGCTGGGAAATGTATACCATTCCGGGCTGGACCATATGTTCGTGGTTGGCATCCCCGTAGAAGGTTTCGAGATATTCCCGCAGGGCTTTGGCCGGCAGTTTCCCATGGTCTCCCGGCACCGCCAGTACCTTGTGGCCGGTATATTCGATCGCACCTGCCTCATGCAGGTTAACATGGCCGGTATCTGCTGAGATTACCCCCTGGTACTCACGCAGGGCTGCCGCGATAACGGTCTTGTTTGCCTGTGTACCGCCGCTGATGAAGAATACTTCCGCATCCGGAAGCCCGCAGGCACTGCGGATCTTTTCCCTTGCCGCTTCACAGTATTCATCCGTACCATAGCCGCTGACCGGCACCCGGTTGGTTTCCCGAAGGCGTTCAAGGATTTCTTCGCACATTCCTTCCTGATAGTCCGACGCAAAATACAGTTTTTCCATAAGAATTAATACTCCTGTTTTCATGTACTACCATGATACCTTCATCCGACATGCAGGAAAACCCAAATGCATTTCCGTTTTCCCCTTTTTTACGTTTTATAATTGTGGGGAAATATTAAAGGAGGTTCCCGCATGATCAAAGCCCTGCGCTACTTAAAACCATTCTGGCTGTCGGTCATTGCGATCATTGTACTGACCTTTGCCCAGGTTCAGTTTGAGCTTGCCCTTCCGGATTACATGTCCGGAATCGTTACCTACGGCATTCAGTACAGCGGCATCAGTGATCCGGTTCCCCAGGCACTGCGGGCCAGCACGGCGGAACATATGTTTCTGTTTATGAGTGAGGAAGAACAGGAGCAGTTCCAAAAGAGCTATACCTTGTATCCATCCGGCAGTACGGAAATGGCAGATCTCTATCCTGCCATGAAATCGGAAGATGTGTATGTTCTCTCATCCCCGGACAGCTCTGCGGATTTCAGCAGTTCCTTTCTGATCGTCTCCATGCTGGAAAGCGAACCGGCGGCGGAAATGAGCGGAATGGACAGCCAAGCGCTGTATACCATGCTCGAAACAAATCCGGAAATGAAGGAAACGATCCTTTCCAAAGTATCGGAACAGCTTTCTTCTTATACGGAGGAAAACCAAAAGTCTGCTTCTTTACTGGCATTGAAAAATGAATATGCGGCACTTGGAATGAATATCGAATCCCTGCAGAACCAGTACATTCTGAAAGAAGGTCTGATGATGTTGTTAATCACCTTTCTTGGAAGTCTCTGTGCAGTCGGATCTTCATTCCTTTCTTCCCGCACGGCGACCGGTGCCTGCCGCAATATGCGTGCCGATGTTTTCCGGCGGGTCGAATCGTTCTCCAGTGAAGAGTTCAGCCGCTTTTCCACGGCTTCTCTGATCACCCGTACAACCAATGATATCCAGCAGATCCAGCAGGTGATAAACATGAGCCTCCGGGTCGTGCTGTTTGCACCGTTTATGGGTCTGACGTCGCTGTTCAAGGTCATGCGCTACAAGGGCATGGCAAATATCCTCGGCTGGGTACTGCTGGTCATCGTTATTCTCATGACCATCACCTTTGTTATGACCCTTCCGAAATTCCGTCTGATTCAGAAACTCGTTGACCGGCTGAACCTTGTGACACGGGAACAGCTTTCCGGCATGCTGGTCATCCGGGCATTCAACAACCAGGAAGTTGAAGAGAAACGCTTTGACGATGTCAACCGCGAGATCACAAGCGTCAATATCTTTGTCAACCGGATGCTCGCGACGATCATGCCGGCAATGACCTTTCTGATGAGCTTTATTTCCGTGCTGATCATCTGGTCCGCCAGCCGGCAGATAGATCTTGGAACCATGCAGATTGGAGACATGATGGCATTCCTGCAGTATGCGATCCATGTGCTGATGTCCTTTATGATCGTCGCCGTGATCTTCATTATGATTCCCCGTTCCTCGGTCAGTGCCACCCGTATCTTTGAGGTGCTGGAAACCGAACCGATGATCCACGATCCAAACGATCCAAAAACACTCCCGCAGGAGAATCAGCCCATCACCTTCCACGATGTTTCCTTCCGCTATCCGAATGCGGAAGAAAGCGTGCTGCGTCATATCAGCTTTGAAGCCAATCCGGGTGAGACAGTTGCCTTTATCGGATCCACCGGTTCCGGAAAGAGCACCTTAGTGAATCTGATCCCCCGGTTCTTCGATGTCACAGAAGGATCGATCACCTATGGCAATACCGATATCCGGGATGTGCGGCAAAGTGATCTGCGTGACCGGATCGGATATGTACCGCAGAAGGGAATCCTCTTCTCCGGTACGATCGAATCCAATCTGCGTTATGCGGATGAAGCCGCAAGTCCGGAAATGATCCTGCAGGCACTGGACGTATCCCAGTCGAAGGAATTCGTAGACCGGATGCCAAAGGGAATTCAGGAACCGGTTGCCCAGGGCGGCACGAATGTATCCGGCGGTCAGAAACAGCGGCTTTCGATTGCCAGAGCCCTCGTCAAAGATCCGCAGGTCTATATCTTCGATGATGCGTTCTCTGCCCTGGACTACGCCACGGACGCAAAACTCCGGGAAGCGCTGAACCGTCTGGTTGAAAAAACAAAGGCAACGGTTCTGATCGTTGCCCAGCGGATCAGTACGATCCGTCATGCCGATAAGATCATCGTTCTCGATAACGGAGAAATCACCGGAATCGGAACCCACGACGCCCTGATGAAGAACTGCAGTGTCTATCAGGAAATCGCACTCAGTCAGCTGAGTGAGGAGGAACTCGCATGAGCACCGCGAACAGAAGAGGTCCTGGATCCGGCCGGCGCGGAATGATGGCCGGAGATAAAGCGAAGGATTTCGGCGGAACGATCCGCAAGCTCTTCCGCTATCTTCGTCCCTACTATCCGCAGCTGTTTATCATCATTGTCTTTGCGATGGCTTCCACCGTCTTTACGATCATCGGCCCGAAAGTACTCGGCAATGCCACGACTGCACTGGCGCAGGGTCTCTTTGCCAAGTATACCGGAGAAGGCGGCATTGATTTCGATAAGATCTTCCGGATCCTGCGTACGCTTGCCGTCATCTATGTTGTATCTGCCATATTCTCCTATGTTCAGGGATGGCTCATGGCCGGTGTCACCCAGCGTGTTACCTATACACTGCGCAAGGAAATCAGTCAGAAGATCAACAAGCTTCCATTGAAATACTTTGATTCCCAGACCCATGGAGAAGTGCTCTCCCGCGTCACCAATGACGTGGATACCGTCTCCCAGTCGCTGAACCAGTCGGTACAGCAGATCTTTACCTCACTTGTTACGATCATCGGTGTTCTGTACATGATGATCCGGATTTCCTGGCAGCTGACCCTGATGGCACTGATCGTTGTACCGCTGTCGGGTATTGCGGCGGCATTTGTCGTAAAGCATTCCCAGCCCTACTTCAAAGCCCAGCAGAGAACGCTCGGCAAGGTCAACGGGCATATTGAGGAAATGTATGGCGGACATATCGTCATGAAGGCCTTCAATGGAGAAGCGCGTTCCATCGAAGAATTCAGCCAGCTCAACAATGACCTGTATAACGCAGGCTGGAAATCCCAGTTTGTCAGCGGTCTCATGATGCCGATCACCAACCTGATCGGAAATGTTGGTTATGTGGGCTGTGTTGTTCTGGGCGGATATCTTTCCATTCATAACGGTCTTGCGATCGGCGACATTCAGGCGTTTATCTCCTATGTACGTTCCTTCAATCAGCCGATCACCCAGACCGCTCAGATCATGAATGTACTGCAGAGCACCGCTGCTGCCGCCGAACGGGTCTTTGAGTTCCTAGAGCAGCCCGAAGAAAATCCCGATCCGGAAGATCCGGTATCGATCCGGGATGAAAGCGGTGAGATTGCCGTACGCGGCAATGTGGACTTTGAGAATGTCTGTTTCGGATATAACCCCAACGAGATCATCATTCATGATTTCAGCACTTCCATTAAAGAAGGACAGCAGGTCGCAATCGTCGGACCGACCGGTGCCGGAAAGACGACGATCGTCAAACTTCTGATGCGCTTCTATGAACTTAACAGCGGTACGATCAGGGTGGACGGCATCGATACCCGGAAGCTTCGCCGCACTGATCTGCGGGATGCCTTCGGTATGGTGCTTCAGGACGCATGGCTCTCTTCCGGAACCGTGATGGAAAACATCCGGTATGGACGCATGGATGCGACGGATGAAGAAGTGATCAAAGCTGCAGATGCCGCCTATGCGGATCACTTTATCCGCACGCTGGAGAACGGCTACGATACGGTGATCAACGAAGAATCCACAAACATCTCTCAGGGTCAGAAACAGCTGCTTACCATCGCAAGAGCGTTCCTCAGTGATCCGAAGATCCTGATCCTCGATGAAGCGACTTCTTCCGTCGATACCCGTACGGAAACCCTGATCCAGAAAGGCATGGAAAACCTCATGAAGGGTCGGACCAGCTTTGTCATCGCACACCGTCTTTCCACGATCCGCAATGCGGATATGATCCTGTGCATGGATCACGGCGATATCGTGGAAGTCGGTACCCATGAGGAACTCATGGCAAAGAACGGCTTCTACGCAAATCTCTACAACTCGCAGTTCGCAGATGTATAACACCCAGGCCGGTAAAGAAGCCGGCCTTTTTGTTTGAAACCATTTTCAGAAAATTCCCTGAAATATTCAGGCACAGTTTTGGTAGAATAGTCTCTTGTAGGAGGGAGTCATCATGAAACTCATAACACCGAAAGGATATGATCCAGTCCTGTCAATTCGTGAAACCCAGGAAGCGATCAAGTATATCCGTGATACATTCCAGAAGGAATTCGGAAAGGAAATGAATCTCTCCCGGATCAGCGCTCCGCTGTTTGTGACTAAGAAAAGCGGTCTCAACGATGACCTGAACGGTATCGAACGGCCGGTCTCCTTTGAAATGCAGGAGATGAGTGAAGAGCGGATCGAAGTCGTTCAGTCCCTTGCCAAGTGGAAACGGTTCGCACTGAAGAAATACGGATTTACGGTTCATGAGGGACTATATACCAATATGAATGCGATCCGCCGAGATGAACTGCTCGATAATACCCACAGTGCCTATGTCGATCAGTGGGACTGGGAAAAGATCATCACAAAAAAAGAACGTACGGAAGAAACGCTGGAAGCGACCGTACGGGAAATCTTCAAGATCATCAAGCATATGGAACACGAAGTCTGGTACAAATATCCCCAGGCAGTATGCCATCTGGCAGATGATGTATTCTTCATTACCAGCCAGGAGCTGGAAGACCGCTACCCGGATCTGTCTGTAAAGGACCGGGAAACGGCAATCACAAGAGAAAAAGGCTGTGTCTTTATCAAACAGATCGGCTGGCCGCTGCACCGTTCCAATCACCCGCATGACGGCAGAGCACCGGACTATGATGACTGGAACCTGAACGGAGATCTCCTGTTCTGGCTGCCAAGTCTCTCAACCGCGCTTGAAATCTCATCCATGGGCATCCGTGTCGATGAGAATTCCATCGTCACCCAGTGCAGGGCAAACCACTGCGAAGGACGTCTTTCCCTTCCGTACCATCAGATGATCCAGAAGAAGGAACTGCCGTATACGATCGGCGGCGGAATCGGTCAGAGCCGTCTGTGCATGTTGCTGTTGAACAAAGCGCATGTCGGAGAAGTTCAGGCAAGCATCTGGCCAAAGGAAATGGTAAAGGCCTGCGAGAAAAACAATATTCCGTTACTGTAATGCATGACCCCCGGATGATCCGGGGGTATTTTTTTCGAATATCAAAAAACTGCAGTTCCGGATTACTTCATTGTGATCCTGTGGAGCTGCAGTATTCATTCAGTCTTTTTTGTATAGAATCAGTGTTTCATAAGGGCGCAGGCGGATGGAATCCGTCACCTTCGCATCCGGATAGTTGCCCAGCAGGATTTCATATCCTTCCAGCGGCAGTGTCACTTCCGTCTCTGCCTCATAGAAATTGTTCAGACAGATCAGATGTTCGGATTCATAGTCCCGCCGGTAGGCAAATACCTGCCGGTCTTCTTCCAGAAGCGGAGAGAACCACCCTTCCTGAACAACCTTCATCGTCTTTCTCAGACGGATCAGGTTCTGGTAGAATGCGAAGATCGAATCTTCGCTCTCCCGGTCCGTTTTGACATTGACGTCCGGATAGCTGGAAGCACTCTTGAGCCAGGGCGTCACATCCGAGAATCCGCCGTTTGGACTGTCATCCCACTGCATCGGGGTTCTGGCATTGTCACGGGAACGTTCCTGCAGAATATGAAGCACCTCTTCCTTCGGATGGCCTTCCCTGAGAAGAATGTCATAGATGTTTGTGCTCTCAACATCTGCGTATTCTGAGATATCCGTGAAATACGCATTCGGCATTCCGATCTCTTCTCCCTGGTACACATACGGGGTCCCCCTCAGCATATGCAGTGCGGCAGCGAGCATCTTTGCGCTTTCCTTCCGGTACTTCCCGTCATTTCCGAACCGGGATACCGAACGGGGCTGGTCATGGCAGTTCCAGAACAGTGCGTTCCACGCATTGTTTTCCTGCATGGCTACCTGCCATTCGCTGAGCAGTGCCTTGAGTTCCATGAAGTCCGGTTCCTGCAGTTCCCATTTCATCTTGTTGTGGTAATCCACCTTGAGATGATGGAAGGAGAACACCATATCCAGTTCTTCACTGTCTGCCCCGGAGTATTGGATGCAGTTGTCGATCGTGGTGGAGCTCATCTCCCCGACCGTCAGATGGTCTTCATCCTGGCCGAAGCTTGCCCGGTTCAGCTCTTTGAGATATTCATGTTCTCTCGGGCCGTCGGTATAGAACTGCCGGCCGTCAAAGCCGAACGGATCATCTTCAAAGGAAGATTTGCTGATGAGATTGATGACATCGAAGCGGAAGCCATGCACTCCCTTGGAGCGCCAGAAGTTTACGATATCCGCACACTCCCTGCGCACCTCCGGATTGGTCCAGTCGAGATCTGCCTGAGATACATCGAACAGATGGAGGTACCACTCATCAAACTGCTCGACATATTCCCATGCGCTTCCTGCGAATTTGGACTGCCAGTTGTTCGGAGGAACTCCCGGTCCTTTGCCCTTTTTCCAGATATAGTAGTTTTTATACTTCTCTTCCCCTGCAAGTGCTCTCTGGAACCATTCATGTTCGGTGGAAGTGTGATTGAATACCATATCGAACATGATATCGATTCCCCGTTTCTTCGCTTCTTTTGCAAGCTCTTCGAAATCTTCCATCGTTCCATAGCGCGGATCGAAGCTGCGGTAGTCCTTTACATCATAGCCGTTGTCTTTCTGAGGAGAGACCGTCATCGGGTTAAACCAGATATAATTGATGCCCAAATCCTGCAGATAATCCAGGCGTGAGATGACGCCGCGGATATCCCCCCATCCGTCATGATTGGAATCCTGAAAGGATTTCGGATAAATCTGGTACACAATTTTATCGAATTTACTCATACAGACCTCAGCTCAATTTTACAATACCGGTTTCCTTTGCCTGAACTTCTCCTTTCTTGAGAAGTTCTACTGCCGTACCGTCGGTGAAGATGACCGGTGTGATGACCGGTTTCCCCTGCGAGCGGATATAATCCAGATCGATCTCGGTAAGAAGATCGCCCTGTCTGACCTTGTCACCCTGCTTTACGGCAGGCTTGAATCCCTTTCCGTTCAGTTCAACGGTATCCATGCCGATATGGATCAGCACTTCTTTTCCGCCGGCGGTTTTCATGCCATAGGCGTGACCGGTCGGGAATGCCACGGTGATTTCACCGGAATACGGTGCGTAGATCTTTCCGTTCTTCGGATCGATCGCAATGCCGTCACCCATTGCCTTGGAAGCGAAGACCTGATCTTCGACTTCGGTTACCGGCATGATCGTACCATAGGCAACCGCTGCGAAATCCTCATTCTTCTCTGCATCGGTGAAAACCGGAGCTGCCTTTTCTTCTTCCGGAGCGTCTTCTTCATAGAGTTCGCCGGTTGCCGGATTGATCTTTTTACGGCCGATCAGAACGGTAAGCACAAACGGAACGACCAGTGCCACAAGCATCGCAATTGCGAAGATTGCCATGTACTGCGGGAAGATCGAGATAATGCCAGGCAGACCGCCGACACCGATCGCCGCTGCAGTAACACCAAACAGTGTGGAGATGACTGCCGCAATGGAGGAACCGATCATTGCGCAGATGAACGGCCACTGGTACTTGAGGTTGATACCGAACATTGCCGGTTCCGTAACACCCAGCCAGCAGGAGATCATGGAAGGATAGTTAACTTCCTGTGCTCTGACATTCCTGCGCTGCAGATAGGACATGCCCGCAACTGCAGAACCCTGTGCGATGTTGGAGAGTGCAATCATCGGCCACAGCATCGTTCCGCCGGTCGTGTTGATCAGCTGAAGATCGATCGCGTTGGACATGTGGTGAAGACCCGTGATGACAAGCGGTGCATAGAAGAATCCGAATACCGCACCGAAGAGAACACGGAAGTTGCCGGAGATACCAGCCATGACGAAGTTCGATACCACTTCACCGATCTTCCATCCGATTGGGCCAAGTACGAAGTGTGCTGCCATAACCGCCAGCAGAAGGGATAAGAACGGAACGAGGATCATCTGTACGACCTGCGGTACGATCCGTTTGAAGAACCGTTCCAGATACGCCAGTGTGAATGCCGCAAGAATTGCCGGGATGACCTGTGCCTGATAGCCGATCATCCGGAAGCTCGCAAAGCCGAAGTTCCAGACATAGTTCGGAGCCCATGCGTCCGCTGCCATGCCCGCAACCCCGTATGCGTTGACAAGCTGACCGGAGATCAGTGTGAGACCAAGAACCACACCGAGGATCGGGGTTCCGCCCATTTTGCGCATGACGGACCAGCAGATGCCGACCGGGATACCGGTATGGAACACTGCTTCACCGATGATCCACAGGAACTTGTCGAGACCTGCCAGGAAGGTGCCTTCCTGCAGAACGACTGCTGTTTCGAGAATGTTGCGGAAACCGAGAATGAGACCGCCGCAGATAATCGCCGGAATCAGCGGTGCAAAGATTTCTGCGATATTGGACATCGCCTTCTGAAGCGGTGTCTGGTTACTCTTGGCGGCACTCTTGAGGGCATCTTTCGAGACGCCTTCAATGCCGGCTACCGCAGTGAAATCCTTGTAGAAGTCAGCCACCTCATTGCCGATGATTACCTGAAACTGACCGGCCTGTGTAAAGGTGCCTTTGACTGACGGAAGTGATTCGATCTTTTTGATGTCCGCCTTTGCTGGATCGGCGAGAACGAACCGCATTCTCGTCACGCAGTGAGTGACCGCATTGATGTTTTCCGAGCCGCCTACGTATTCAAGCAGCCTGGTCGCATCGTCCTGAAATTTACCCATACTTTTTCTCCTTTCACTTGTCTAAACAAGTATGTACCTACAATATAGTCAACTTGTTTATACAAGTCAATAGATTTTGCAAAATTTGTTCAAACAAGTTTTTCCTCTTATAATAATTGTAGTGGAGATCAGCTATGCCATCACCGAAATACGAACCAATTTATAAAGAAATACGAAATGAAATCCTTTCCGGGGTATATGCCTACGGCGACTATCTTCCTTCGGAAAATGAATATACCCAAAAATACGGGTGTACCCGAAATACGATCCGCCGGGCGATCGGCCTTTTAACCTCAGAAGGCCTTCTTCTGCCCCAGCACGGAAGAGGTGTTCAGGTCATCTACAGTCCCGATACCGGCAAGTCCCTGTTCACGGTCGGCGGCATTGAAAGCTTTTCGGAAGCCGCTTCACGCAACAGCCTCCGTGTAAAAACCAGAGTGGTCGGATTTGAAGAAGTCACTGCAGATGAGCAGCTCAGCATCAAAACCGGTTTCGATCCGGGAAAAGAACTGTTTCATGTACAGCGTATCCGCCAGTTCGGAAACAAACCGATCATCTTTGATGAAAACTGGTTTTTAAAATCGGAAATGCCGGAACTGAACGAGAAGATTGCCGCCGCTTCAATCTACCGCTATCTTGAAATGGAACTCGGCATGACCATCACCACTTCCAAGCGGAGGGTCAGTGCGGAACAGGCCATCCCGGAAGATATCCAGTATCTGGATCTGCACGGACTGGATTTTGTTCTGGTCGTTAGCGGGCAGGTATTTAATTCCCGCGGTGTGATGTTTGAGTTTACCCAGTCCCGCCATGTACCGGATCGGGTATGCTTTATTGAATCCGCTGTCCGGCAGAAGATTTCCTGACAGCATCAGCAGTCACTTCACAAGAGAAAAAAGGATCTGCAGCGGCCTGATGATCTGGATCATTCCAATTCATCGGTTCCTTGCAGTCCTTTTAATAATACGCGCAAAACAGGATACGAAAGATAACGCAGCACCAGTTATTCCAGATTAGTTTAAATTGCCGAGACAGGTAATACAATTATGTTTTCCGAAATAGAATATGGCTTTTCTGCAGTACAGATCAGCGCATCCGTCCTCCGGTCCAGCAGCGCTGAATCAAGACAGGAAAACGCTTTTGTATCTGACGCATTGAATCTCGTACCTGATTTGCATTCGATCAGTTTCAGGATCCCACCTCTTGGAATAACAAGATCAACTTCATTTTTCTGGCTATCGCGGTAATAGTAGATTGGCTGTTCAATTCCATTATTCATGTAAGATTTGCGAATCTCATTGGCCATGTATGTTTCAACAAATCTTCCTTTCATGAAACTTCTTGATAACGTCTCAGCATCACGGATACCCGCTTCAAAGCAGGCAAGCCCAGTGTCAAAAAAGTACATCTTAGGACGTCTTACAACTCTCTTTGTAATGGATTGATCATTGTAAGGCTTTACCAGCCAGATGATGCCAGTCTTTGCAAGACTGCTCACCCATTCCTTAATCGTTGGTGATGAAACGCCAATTTGTTTTGCATAATTATCGTAAACAAATTCTTCACCTGTATTCGATGCCAGCAGCATCAGAAAGTTTTCGAATTTCAGATCGTCTCTGACATTCAGTACTTCCGGCAGATCCTTCTGTATATACGTTTCAATGTAATCAGAGAAAAACTGATCTCTCGGTGTGTCTGGATCATCATACAGTTGCGGCATCATTCCTCTGACAATGTATTCCAGCAGCTCAGGTTCGGTAATGGAAAAATCAGAAGAACGCTCTGCGGATTTCACTTTGTCGATATCGAAAGGAACATCAAGGCTTTCATGTATCTCCCGCATACTCAGAGGATTCATTTTCAGAATATTCACACGGCCGGCAAGTGATTCCTTTGCGTTTTCCAGCAGTGCTTTTGAACTGCTTCCGGAAAGAACATACATTCCATTTGCGGCTTTTGTTCCTTTTTCAAGACGGGTTTTGTTTACGATTTCTTCAATGACGGGGAACAGTTCCTTCGCACGTTGACACTCATCAACGATTAATGGAGCCGGATGATTTTTCAGAAACTGTTCCGGGTCATTCTTCGCCGTCATCAGTTCTGCCCTGTTATCCAACGTGATATAGGTAAATCCCAAAGGACGGATATGATTGTAAAGTTCGGTCGATTTTCCGACCTGCCTTGGTCCGGATAGGATTGTCACAGGAAAATGTTCAATTGATGTTTTTATTTGTGCCAGTATCGTTCGATTATACATAACTGTTCTCCCTGATTCCGGTATTATTATACAATTTTAAAGTTGAACTTTATATTTTTTAAAGTTCAACTTTATTTTTGTCTGTAATTCGGTAAACTCGCTTTGCGTTCTCCGTTGTGATCTTTGCCACAAATTCTTCACTCACACCGCGCAGCTCTGCGATCACTTTTACGACATTCGCGACATCCGAGGATTCACAGCGGTCCTCTTTTCGCTCATATGGAGGTGCGTACGGGCAGTCGGTTTCCACCAGCATGCGCTCCCAAGGTGTTTTCATCAGGCAGTCGATATGCGGCTGTCTCCATTCCGGGTAGGTCAGGTCATTGTTATAACTCACATACATCCCCCAGGAGAAGGCTTTTTCGAGAAGCTCAACCGGTCCCCCATATCGGTGCAGGATTCCCTGCGGCTTATATTCCTCCAGGATGCGGATACAGTCTGCGTGTGCATCCCGGTCATGAATGATGACCGGAATGTCTGCGTCTACCGCCATGCCGAGCTGTCTGCGGAAGACAACTTCCTGCAGATCCCTCGGCTCCTTCCAGAAATAATCGAGACCGATCTCCCCGAGTGCCACGATCTTATCGTTCTGCAGGTAATCCCAGATCACATCGAGATAGTTGTCCGGCGCTTCCAGTACCCAGTGGGGATGGATGCCGATACTGCCGTATACAAAGTCATGTACTTCCGTGATCTCGATGACCGTTTCAAACACACCCGCATCCGAACAGCAGTTCAGCACATACTTCACATCGGTACTGCGCAGTGCTTCCAGACGCTCATGCCGGTCTTCCTCGAACATCGCATCTTCATAATGCGCATGGGAATCAAACAGTTCCATCATCGCCTCCGTTTTCCGCCCGGATCTCGTCAAATTTCTCCCTTACAGAAGGTGCGTTTCTGGTCAGACGCTTGATGGAGAGATCCTGTGCTTTGTTGTTGGCAAGACGCAGATTGTTCTCTGAAGACAGCAGTGCCGCTTTCGTCTTTTCCAGATCCCGGATCGTCTTATCAATATCTTCAATTGCCTCCGCAAATCTCTTGGAAGCCAGTTCATAGTTCCGTCCGAATGCCTTCTTGAACTCTTCCATGTTTTCCTCAAAGTGCGTGATATCGAGATTGTTGTTCCGCTCAATGATCAGCTGCCGCTTATAGTCTGCCGAATTCCTTGCGGCATTGCTCAGCAGTGTAATGATCGGCAGGAAGAACTGCGGGCGTACCACATACATTTTCGGATACCGGTAGGAAACATCGACGATCCCCTGATTATAGAGTTCATTGTCTTTTTCCAGCAGGGATACCAGGATCGCATACTCACACTTCTTTTCGTTTCGGTCTTTATCCAGTTCCTTCAGGAAGTCTTCGTTGCGGTGTTTGGTCGCGGTAGCATCCATCTCATTTTTCATCTCAAACATAATCGAGATGTACTCGGTGCCGTCTTCCATGTAATCCCGGAAGATAAAGTCTCCCTTGGAGCCGGTCCGTGCGTCATTGTCTTTATCAAAATCCGCTCTTGGGAACATCGCCATCCGGTTCTTGTTGAATTCGATGGAACAGTGCTGTTCCAGCGTTTCTCCGACCATCTTGGTGGAGAGCCTTGCCTTGAGGTCTTTATAGTAATCAACCTGTTCCTGCTTTTCGGCAATCTCTTTTTCTTTTGTCAGCAGCTTTTCATCATAGGACTCTTTCAGACTGTCCAGTTTCAGCTGTCCTTCCGCAACTGCCTGGTCCAGCCGGCTCTGGATCTTCCGGATCTCATCATCCTTGGTTTCCTTCAGCTGGGACAGTGCGGTCTCTACCGCCAGTTTCTTTTCGGTTTCCTTGGCTTCCAGCTGGCTCTTCAGGGTATTCAGTTCACTGTTTTTCTTTTCCAGTTCCGCCCCGAGCTTAGCCGCACTGGTTTCTTCGATTGCTTTGAGATCGGTTTCCAGCTGGGATATCCGGATTTTGGAAGCGGCCAGTGCATCGGCGGCTTCCTTTTCCTTCCGGGCCAGTTCTTCTGCGATCTTTGCGTCATACTGGGACTTCAAAAGCTCATTTTCATGGCGCAGCTTATCGATCTCTTCCCGGCGCCTGCTCATCTCCTCCATGTGGGTCTTTTCTTCCGCTGCCTTTACCAGCGCGATCTGTGTCTTTGTATTTTCCTGAAATTCCTTCTCGCGCCGTTCAATTTCCTCATTGAATTCATGGTTGCGGATCTGTTTTACGATGGAATCATAATTGGATTCATCGATGGTAAATACTTCCCCGCAGTTCGGGCATTTGATCTGATTCATGATAGGTATCCTTTCTGTTTCTGAAAAACCCGCATTCACTGTCATACGGGTTTTTATAGGTTACTGAATATTGTAGTATTCCTCGACGGTCAGTCCGCTCTCATGGATCTTCTGTGCTTCTTCAAGACCCACATAGCGGTAATGCCATGGGCTGTACTGAATACCGGTCACAGACTGTTTCCCCTGCGGATAGCGCTCGATCCATCCATACTTCCAGGAGTTATCAAGCAGCCACTGATAGTTCGGATAGGAAGTAAAGCAGTATGCCAGTTCACACGATCCGTTCCAGCATCCAAGATCTGCCGCAAGTCCGAGCTGGTGTTCACTGCCGCCCGGAAAATCATCGACCGAATCGATATAGGACTGTCCCCGGATCTGCCGGTAATAGCTGTACAGATCTGACTGTTCCTGATACGAACGGTACCCGCTGACCAGTTTCAGGTAGATATGATCATCGATCGCAGCCTGAAACAGTTCTTCCAGTTTCCCGGCAGCTTCTTCCCGCAGCTTCTGCGGTGCCGCCGCATGAACGTTGACCACACGGAGATCCGAAGGCGCATAGGTCTCCGGCAACAGATGTGACTTGGAGACATACCGGTTGATCGAGTCGTCCCCTTCAAGATCCACCGTGACTTCCGGTGTCGGCTCCGGTGTTGGTTCAGGCGTCGGTGTCGGCTCGGGCGTAACGATCACTTCCGGTGTCGGAGTCGGCTCGGGTTCTGGCTTTTTTCCGCATCCCTTAAAGTTCAATATAATCAGTCCGATTACAATTGCGGTGCACAGGACAACGATCGTAATCAGTTTTCCCCGGTATTGTCTGTAAAGTTCCATACAGTAATGATACAACCGAATGCCGTTAAACAGAACCCGCTCCCGCCGGTATGCATGCCATTTTTCACCCTTCGTCAGTCAGGACCCTGTTTTTTCCAGAGATTGGATTACACGAACCTCGATCGTTTTCGTTGTTTTCTGAACGAAGATTGGAGTAAAGTTAAAAAAAGATTAACGAAAGAAAGGGGTCCTTCGTATGGATTTCGATTTATCAAAACGGTATTGTTATTACTTCAATGAGATTTCCCGCATTCCCCGCGGGTCACGCAACGAAAAGGCGATCAGTGACTATATCTGTGATTTCGCCGAAAAACACGGCCTGAAGTACAAGCAGGATGCCATCTGGAATGTCATGGTCGACAAGCCTGCTTCCGAGGGTTATGAAAACAGTGAGCCGATTATCCTGCAGGCACACATTGATATGGTCAACGAAAAGAATGATGATGTGGACCATGACTTTGAGAAAGATCCGCTGCAGCTGTATGTAGAAGACGGCTGGCTTACCGCAAACGGCACCACCCTTGGCGCAGATGACGGAAGCGGTGTTGCATACATGCTGGCGATCCTTGAGGATGACAGTATCCCGCATCCGCCGCTGGAATGCATTTTCACGGTACAGGAAGAGATCGGACTGCTCGGTGCTGCGGCACTCACCCCGGAAGACCTTCATGGTCACCGCTATATCTCTCTGGACGGCAACGGCGTTTCCATTACCGAAACCAGCTGTGCCGGTGCAGTCAGCGCCCGCATTCTTCAGCCTGTCACAAGAGAAGACTGCAGCCTGCCGGAATACCGGCTCCGTGTACAGGGACTGCTCGGCGGTCACTCCGGCGGCAAGATCCATCTGGAACGCGGCAACGCCAATATCATTGCCGGCCGCATTCTTAAGGAAGCCATGCTTGCAGGGGCGCATATCACCCTGACCGAGATGACCGGCGGATTAAAGGAAAATGCCATTCCCCGTGAAGCTTCGTTCCGCTTTGTCTCCGACATGCCGAAAGAAGCTCTGGAGAAGCTGATTCAGAAGTCCGCTGATGACATTGCACAGGAACTGGCTTACAGCGATCCGGATGTAAGCATCACTCTGAACGAGACCGGAACCGCTTCCTCCTGCTTTACCCAGGAAGTATCCGATCATCTGATCGACTTCATCTATCTGATGCCTCACGGAATGATCCACCGGTCCATGGCAGTCGAAGGCCTTACGACCGCATCGCTCAATCTCGGTGTGATCTACGTCAGGCACGGTATCGCTACCTATGAGATCATGGTCCGGGCGGCAGATGACAGTGCCCGGGCGCATATCTGCAATCAGCTTCATGTGCTGGCCCAGCTTCTGAAACTCGAACACGATATTCCGGAAGGCTATCCGGGATGGTCTTATGATGCCAACTCCAGACTTCGTGAGACGCTGAAGATGGTTGCGGAAAAGCGCGGGTTCCCGTACAGGGAAGTTGCGACCCACGGCGGTCTTGAATGCGGCATCATCAAGGGACTGGATCCGCAGATGGATATCATCACCCTTGGTCCGATCACCGACATGATCCATTCCCCGGATGAGCGCATGGAACTGCAGTCATTCGATGATGCCTGGAACATCCTCTGCGACATCCTGAGGGAGAGCAAATAAGCAAATACACTTAAAAAATACCGCAGATTGTGCGTAAAGCAGTTCTCTGCGGTATTTTTCTGTGTTTTGATTAACCCTGGCAGACCGGGACGATCCAGTTCTTGGTGTCCTTGATTCTGCCCCACTGGATACCGGTCATGGTATCGTAGAGCTTCTGTGTCAGTTCGCCGATCTTTCCGTCGCCGATCAGGACGACGTCCTTTTCGTATTTCAGTTCTTTGACCGGGCTGACAACGGCAGCGGTTCCGGAACCGAATACTTCTTCCAGCTTGCCGTCATGGCCGGCCTTCATGACATCATCAATGGAAAGCTTCCCTTCGATGACTTCATAGCCCCAGTCTTTGCACAGCTCAATGATGGAACGGCGGGTAACACCCGGAAGTACCGTACCGGTACATGCGGCGGTGTAGATCTTGCCGTCGATCTTGAAGAAGATGTTCATCGAACCGACTTCTTCAACATACTTGTGCTCTACGCCATCCAGCCAGAGTACCTGGGAATAGCCGAGCGCTTCTGCGATCTCGCCGGACTTGATCGAAGCGGCGTAGTTTCCGCCGCATTTTGCGAATCCGGTCAGACCGGGTGCAGCACGGATGTACTCATCTTCAACATAGATGCGTACCGGCGCAAGACCGGTTGCGTAATAGGCACCGGACGGAGAGAGAATAATGCAGAAGGTATAGGAAGTGCTTGCGTGAACGCCAAGCTGTTCCATCGTCGCAAAGGTAAACGGACGGATATAGAGCGTCGCACCTTCAGTATGCGGAACCCAGTCCTTTTCGAGTTCTACAAGCGCCTTTACCGCCTGAACAAAATCCTCTTCCGGGATCTGCGGGATGCAGAGCCGGTCACAGCTGTCCTGGTACCGTCTTGCATTGCATTCCGGACGGAACAGCTGGATCTTGTTGTCCGCTGTCCGGTATGCCTTCATGCCTTCAAATACTTCCTGAGCATAGTGGAGAACAACACAGCCCGGAGCAATGCTGAAGGGATGATACGGTTCAATCCTCGGATTGTGCCATCCGGTTCCGCCGTAGGAACGGTCGTAATCCATCAGGAACATATGATCGGTAAAGATTCTGCCAAAACCGAGCTTTGATTCATCGGTCGGTTTTTCTTTCAGCGTTTCTGCTTTTGTAATTTTGATATCCAGCATATCCTTCTCCTCATTTCATAACTGCGCCATGGTTCGCCCCGTCAACAAGACGTGCGTATCTTGCCAGCCAGCCGCTCTTGATGTTCGGTTCCGGCTTCACAAACTTCGCTCTGCGCATTGCCAGTTCATCTTCGCTGACAAGTACATTGATGGCGGCATTCGGAATATCGATTTCGATCATGTCGCCTTCCTGTACAAGTCCGATCGGCCCGTCTGCGAACGCTTCCGGACATACATGTCCGATCGCAGCACCCCGGCTTGCGCCGGAGAACCGTCCGTCGGTCACAAGCGCAACCGTCGTATCCAGCTTCATGCCGGCCAGTGCAGAGGTCGGGTTCAGCATTTCCCGCATTCCGGGACCGCCCTGCGGCCCTTCATAGCGGATGACTACGACATCACCCGGCTTGATTCCGCCTTCATAGATCGATTTGATCGCTTCATCTTCACTGTCGAAGACACGGGCCGGACCGGTATGCGTAAGCATTTCCGGTGCGACTGCGCTCCGTTTTACAACACAGCCATCCGGTGCGATGTTTCCGAAGAGGATCTGCAGTCCGCCGGTCTCACTGTACGGATTGTCGATCGGACGGATCGCATTCGTATTCAGAATATGGGCACCCTGAATGTTTTCCCCTACGGTCTTGCAGGTAACGGTCATACAGTCAAGGTTCAGCAGATCCTTCTTAGCCAGTTCTGCCTGAACTGCCGGGATGCCGCCTGCCGCATAGAGATCCGGCATATGGGTCGGGCCGGCCGGGGCAAGGTGGCAGAGGTTCGGTGTCTTTGCGCTGATCTCATTGAAGAGATTCAGATCGACGTTGACGCCTGCCTCTTTGGCAATCGCAAGCAGATGGAGCACGGTATTCGTACTGCATCCAAGTGCCATATCACAGGTCAGGGCGTTGCGGATACTGCGCTGATTGATAATATCGCGTGCCGTAATGCCGTTGCGTACCAGCTCCATGATCGCAGCACCGGACTTTCTGCCCAGCTGCAGACGCTTTGCGTATACTGCGGGAATCGTACCGTTGCCGGGAAGGGCAATGCCGATTGCCTCGCAGAGACAGTTCATACTGTTGGCGGTGTACATGCCGCTGCAGGAGCCGCAGCCCGGGCAGCAGTTCTGTTCACACTCATCCAGCTTTGCTTCATTGATCATGCCTGCCTTATAGGCACCGACCGCTTCAAACATTTTGGAAAGAGAGACTTCTTCTCCGTCATATCTTCCCGCCAGCATCGGACCGCCGGAACATACCACGGCAGGAATATCCATTCTTACCGCAGCCATGACCATACCCGGTACGATCTTGTCGCAGTTTGGTACCAGAACCGCACCGTCAAACTGATGTGCCATTATCATGGTTTCTGTGCTGTCCGCAATCAGTTCCCGGCTTGCGAGGGAATATTTCATTCCGATATGACCCATCGCAATCCCGTCACAGACACCGATCGCCGGAACCATGAACGGTGTTCCGCCGGCTGCCTCAATTCCCATCTTGATCGCATCGGTCAGCTTGTCAAGATTAGTATGACCCGGAACAATGTCACTGTGTGCAGACACAATGGCAATCAGAGGTTTTTCCAAATCTTCCTTGGTATAACCGAGCGCATAGAACAGGCTTCGGTTCGGGGCGCGTTCTGCGCCTTTTGTAACGTTATCGCTGCGCATATATGTTAAGTCTCCTTGTTTCTTTAATTTATTTCTTGAGCCAGCTCATCATGGAACGCAGTTCGCTTCCGACTTTCTCGATCGGATGTTCTGCTTCCTTCTTGCGCATTGCCAGGAACTTCGCCTGACGGCCTGCAGACATCTCCTGCATGAATTCACTTGCGAAGGACCCATCCTGGATCTCCGAGAGGATCTTCTTCATTTCCTTGCGGGTCTCTTCAGTGATGAGACGCTTGCCGGTACGGTAGTCACCATACTCCGCAGTATTGGAAATGGAGTAGCGCATCAGGCCGAAGCCGCCCTTGTTGATCAGGTCGATGATGAGCTTCATTTCATGGCAGGTCTCAAAGTATGCCATTTCCGGCGCATAGCCTGCTTCTACGAGGGTATCGAACCCGGCGTGGATCAGTTCGCAGACACCGCCGCAGAGAACTGCCTGTTCGCCAAACAGATCGGTTTCGGTTTCTTCACGGAAGGTTGTCTCAAGAATGCCGGCACGGCCTGCGCCGATGCCGCATGCATACGCAAGAGCGATCTCCTTCGCGTTGCCGGTGAAATCCTGTTCGACGCAGATCAGGGAAGGAACGCCCTGGCCTTCGGTATAAGTGGAACGGACAACATGTCCCGGGCCCTTCGGGGCGATCATGATGACATTGATGTCCTTGGCCGGCTTGATGAACTGGAAATGAACGTTGAAGCCGTGTGCGAATGCCAGCGTATCGCCTTCCTTCATGTGCGGAGCGACAAGCTTGTTATAGATATCGGCAGCTCTTTCATCCGGTACCAGCATCATTACCACATCACCTGCTTCAGCGGCACTTTCGATGTCCATAACCTTGAAGTTCGGATGGGTCTCTGCAAATTCCGCAGCCTTCTTCCAGTGTCCGCTTCCCTCACGCAGACCAACGACAACATTTACGCCGCTTTCTGCGAGGTTTTCCGAATGTGCGTGTCCCTGAGAACCAAAGCCGATTACAGCTACGGTCTTTCCGTCGAGTACGCCGAGGTTGCAGTCTGAGTCATAATACTTTTTGATCGCCATGATTTATCTCCTTTTTTTCTTATTCGCGATTCAGTGCCGTTACTCCGGTACGGCACATTTCTAATACATTATAGTTACCAAACATCTTCAGGAAGCCGTCAATTTTCTCCGGCTTGCCCGTCAGTTCCATGACCAGGCTTTCCGGGGAAAGATCGATGATCTTCGCGTTGTATACGCCCGCAATGTCCCGCAGTGCAGGAAGCTTTTTCGGATCGCATCCGATCTTGATCAGCAGCAGTTCCCGCTGCAGGCTGTTGGAATCCAGAACGAATACCTTCTTCACTTCTTCAAGCCGTTCGGTCTGCAGCAGCATCTGCTTCAGCGTGTTCTGATCTGCGTGTACGGTGATCGTAATTCTTGTAATGCCGGGATCGATCGTTTCACTGGCAGCGATGGAATCAATGTTGAAGCTGCGCCGGTTAAACATGCTGGCGATCCGGGCAAGAACACCGTAGTGGTTCTCAACCAGAATACTGATCACCGAGCGGGGATACTGTTTTTCCGCCATCTCACTCCGCCTCCTTTCCGTCTGCCAGGATGATGTCTTCGATCGTGGCTCCCGCCGGTATCATCGGCAGGACCTTCTCATCCTTTTCAATCACGCATTCGATCCAGGAAGGACCGTTATTCTCAAGTGCTTCCCGGAAGGCCTTTTCAAATTCTTCCGGTGTCTCGCAGTGCCATCCCTTTGCGCCAAATCCTTCCGCAAGCTTTACGTAATTTGTCTTCCGGTGCGGATCGGTGCTGGAGTAGCGTTTTCCATACAGCAGGGTCTGCCACTGGCGCACCATGCCGAGCACCTGGTTATTGAAGATGACCGTAATGACCGGCAGATCGTAGCTGACTGCGGTTACCGCTTCATTCAGATTCATATGGAAGCTGCCGTCACCGGTCAGATGTACCACCCGCTGTGCATTTCCTTTTGCGATCTGTGCACCGATCGCAGCGCCATAGCCATAGCCCATTGTGCCAAGGCCGCCGCTGGTCAGGAAGTGCCGCGGCTTTACATGCGTCAGGTACTGTGCCGCCCACATCTGATGCTGGCCGACATCGGTTACGTAGATGGCATCATCCCCGGAAAGATCACATATGGTTCTGAGGATCTGATGCGGTTTGAGACGCTCGTCGCTGTCGCTTGGACGGTAGTCCGCTGCTTTCCAGCGGGCAATGTCTTCCTTCCACTCTTCGTGCCGGGTTTCTTTCAGATCTTCCAGCAATGCCTTCAGAACGACTTTCGCATCTCCCACGACCGAGAGATCGACCGCAACGTTCTTATCCACTTCACTGGCATCGATATCAAACTGGATGATTTTGGCATCCTTGGCAAATTTCTTTGGATTCAGTGCGACCCGGTCTGAGAAGCGGGTTCCGACGGCCAGTACCACATCTGCGGTATCGATCGCCTTGTTTGAGACGAAGCTGCCATGCATGCCGATCAGTCCGAGGTTCAGCGGATCATCATCTTCCAGCGTTCCCTTTGCCATCAGGGTCCAGACGGCCGGAATGTCTGCCCGGTTCATGACGCTCTTGAGTTCCTCATCCGCCCGGGAAAGAATGACGCCTCCTCCGAAGTAGATGATCGGCCGCTTTGCCTGGTTCAGCATCTCGGCAGCTTTCTTCACTGCTTGTTCGTCATATTCCTGCGGTACGCTTGGCTGAACCGGTTCTGCCGGCGTGAATTCACAGGAGGCTGCCGTGATATCTTTCGGGATATCCACCAGCACCGGTCCCTTTCTTCCGCTCTGGGCGATCCGGAACGCTTCCCGCATGATGTCTGCGAGTTCTTCCACATGGCGCACGGTGTAGTTGTGCTTTGTGATCGGCATCGTAATTCCTTCGATGTATGCCTCCTGGAAGGAATCCTTTCCAAGCCCTGCTGTTCCGACGTTGCCGGTAAAGGCTACGACCGGCACACTGTCCATGTATGCAGTGGCGATACCCGTCACCAGGTTCGTCGCACCCGGGCCGCTGGTCGCCAGTACCACGCCGGTCTTTCCGGTTGCCCTGGCATATCCGTCTGCCGCATGACTTGCGCCCTGTTCATGCGCACTCATGTAATGATGTATCCGGTCCTGATTCTTATACAGTTCGTCGTACAGATTCAGAACCGCACCGCCCGGATAGCCGAACAGTGTGTCTACACCCTGCTCCACGAGCACTTCCACAAAAATCTGGGATCCTGTGAGTTTCATGAAGTAGTGTCCTCCTTTGTTTTACGGTTAATTTAGAATATACTGATTCAGAAATATCTGAGGTAATTTATGGTAGATCTTCAATTGTTGCGTATGCGCATGCATTCGCTGGTAGTATTCCGTGATCTTCTCAACGATCCGGTCATTCAGAGATTCGACGAACTGCTGAGTGCCGGCAATGACTCCGCCTTTGTGAACGCCTGTGCGGAGTTTGAATCCCGGCTGTTTTCCAAAGGTGATAACTGGAGCGAATACCTTGCCCATGCGGTGCTGCACAGCGAGAATATCGCCGTGCGGCTGAAGGCTGTTTCGAAATCCAGTCCGGTAATCGATACTGCCCTGGAACAGGAACTTTCGCTACTTGATCAGCTGGCAGCGGTTACATTGGAGGATTTTAACTTCCCGGCCGTGGAATTCTTTACGCCATGGAAGACATCCCCGGTTGCTCTGGCCGAAGCCTATCAGGCAAGGCTGGAAGAAGTTTCCCGCAAAGGATACGGCATGTATGCCGACTATCACGTCTTCACGCTCCGCGGAGATGAACTCGTTCCGGTCAAGTATCCCGATCCTCAGCGCCTTTCCGACCTGCCCGGTTATGAGGCAGAGCGGCAGAAGGTCGTTGCCAATGTTGAAGCACTTCTGAAGGGTCAGCCGGCGGTGAACATGCTGCTGTACGGGGATGCGGGAACCGGCAAGTCCAGTACGATCAAGGCACTGGTCAATGAGTACCGGGATGCAGGACTGAGGCTTGTGGAAGTCCGCCGCAATCAGCTCTACTTCATCCCGAATCTACTGGAACAGCTGGCAAGTCTGCCGCTGAAGTTCATCCTCTTCATCGATGATCTCAGTTTCTCTTCCAACGATGACAACTTCGCTTCCCTGAAGGCGATCCTTGAAGGAAGCGTCAGCCGTCAGGCTTCCAATACGATCATCGCAGCCACTTCCAACCGCAGACACCTTGTCAAGGAATCCGTTTCGGACCGCTTCCAGGACGATCTTCATGAGAGCGATACCCGGCAGGAACTGCTGTCCCTGTCCGCCCGGTTCGGTCTCATCGTTACGTTCCAGAAACCGGACAAGAACCGGTACCTCTATATCGTTCAGGCCCTAGCGGAAGAATACGGAATCTCCGAAGACCACGAGGTGCTTGCCGAGAAGGCAGAAGCGTTTGCGCTCCGTGCCGGCGGCAGAACGCCCCGTGTCGCAAGACAGTTTATCGAACAGATCAAGTCCGGTGTGCTCTGAGCACCCGGTTTTTTTTATTCCCCTTTTGAAGCAATTACTTCACATTCGATCATTGCGCCTTTTGGCAGATTGCTGACCTCGACGCAGGAACGTGCCGGATACGGTTGTACGAAATGCTTTGCGTATACTTCGTTGACTGCGACAAAATCTTTCAGATCACAGAGGAACACCGTGCTTTTTACGACATCCTTCATCGAGAGTCCCGCTTCCGCCAGGACCGCTTCAATGTTGCAGAATACCTGTTCTGCCTGCTCTGCAGCAGTACTGCCTTCAATCGCTCCGGTTTCCGGATTCAGCGGAATCTGCCCGCTGGCGAATACAAACGGTCCGACCTGCAGTGCCTGCGAGTACGGTCCGACTGCCGCCGGTGCCTTTTTCGTTGCAATTTCCTTTGCCATAATTGTTCAATCTCCCCTTTTTTATGAATACTCTTTGACGCGGCTGAATCCCGCCTCATGCAGTTTTTTGATGATTTCATTGATCTGTTCCCGGTCCCTGGTTTCCAGACCCAGTCTCAGGTAACAGTCACTGATCGCCATGTTGGTATCACTGCGGTCATGATAGACCGATACGACATTCGCTCCGCAGGAGGCAACGATCTCACTTACGACCTGCAGCTGACCCGGCTTATCGGTCAGTGCGATCATGAGAGTCGTGTTCCGTCCGCTCATCACAAGACCTCTTGTAATGACACGGGAGAGAATGTTGACGTCGATATTGCCGCCGGATACGACACATACGGTTTTCTTTCCGCGGACCGGAAGCTTGTCAAACAGGACAGCTGCCACCGGAACCGCTCCAGCGCCTTCAGCAACGACTTTCTGTTTCTCCATCAGCGCCAGGATCGCTGCTGCAGTCTCATCTTCGGTGACCGTTACAATATCATCGACATACTGATTGATCATTTCGAAGGTCAGTTCTCCGGGATTCTTGACTGCAATGCCGTCTGCGAACGTTGATACCTGATCCAGCACTTCCCGTTTATGATCGTGGAAGGAGTTATACATGGAAGCAGCGCCGGCTGCCTGTACGCCATACACCTTGCATTCCGGCTTCAGGCTCTTGATTGCGAAGGCTACGCCTGCGATCAGTCCGCCGCCGCCGACCGGCACGACAACCGCTTCAACATCGCTCAGCTGTTCCAGGATCTCCAGACCGATCGTTCCCTGACCGGCGATCACATCCGGATCATCATAGGGATGAATGAAGGTCATTCCAGTTTCTTTCTGCAGCTCGACTGCCTTGTCATGGGCATCATCATAGGTTCCTTTGACGAGACACACTTCCGCACCGAGTGCCTTTGTGCTTTCGATCTTCATGATCGGCGCACTGTCCGGCATACAGACAACGGAACGGGTTTTCATCCGGGTCGCTGCCAGCGCCACACCCTGGGCGTGGTTCCCTGCCGAACAGGCCACAATTCCCTTTTCTTTCTCTTCCTGCGTCAGCTGGGAGATCTTGAAGTAGGCACCTCTGACCTTAAAGCTGCCGGTTGTCTGAAGATTTTCGGTCTTCAGGAACAGATTGCCGTCTGCGGAGAGCTTCTCTGCCGCAATCAGGTCTGTCTTCCGTGCTACTTCCTTTAATGTAAATGCCGCCTGATAAACCCTGTCCAATGTCACCATATTCATCTCCAAAAAAACAAAAGGCTTTCTCTCACCAAGAGACGAAAGCCTGTTCTTCCGCGGTACCACTCTTTTTGTCATGTGACCATGACCTCTCATCCGGGTCCTTCAACCCGTAGACTCTGATAACGGTGTCTGCCGAATTCGCTTACTGATCCGGTTCAGCGAATTAGCTGCGGGGTGATCTGCTCAGAACTCCGATTCTGTCTTGCACCAGCCGACAGTTCTCTGTTTCGGGCTGTTTCATCGCCACTCCCCGTTGAGCGCATTTCTTTTATATTTAACAATATGGGAAAATAGTAACCTTTCTTTTTTCATTTGTAAAGAAAGAATCGTGAAAATATTTCTGAAAATATTTCATTTTTCCGTATCCACACAGCGCTGCAGTGCAAGCGTGCCGGTACGGGCAACTTCAACGATACTGATGCCAGCCAAGAGATCCAGCAGCATCTGTACTTTTTCCGGGGTATCACACATCTGGATCATCATCGTCCGCTTGCCGGCATCGACCACTTCGGCATTTGCCAGTGTGCAGATACTGAGAATCTCTTCCCGGTTGGACTTATTGTAGCGGAGCTTGATCAGGATCAGTTCTCTGGTAACACTCTGCCAGTTTTCAAAGCTCTTGATCTTGATCACATCGAGTTTCTTGTTCAGCTGCTTTTCGATCTGTTCCATCGTCTGCTTACTGCCGGATGAAACGATCGTCATGCAGGAGACTTCCGGATCATTGGTTTCGCCGACCGCAAGGGATTCAATGTTGAACGAACGGCGTGCGAAGAGACCGGATACCTTGCTCAGAACACCGGAACGGTTTTCTACCAGTACCGAAAAGATACGCTTCATTTTACCGTTCCTCCCTTCCGTACGATGCCGTCTTCATCCACAAGCACTTCCAGAAGCACGCTTCCTTTTGCCTTCAGGAATTTCGGCACTACCGTTTCCACATCTGCATTCGTTTCAATCTTCAGATATTTCATGCGGTAGGCCTTCGCAAGCTGTTCATAATCCGGTCCGCCCTTGAGGTCAACCATCGTATAACGGCCGCCAAAGCTGAACTTCTGTGCTTCCCGCACCATTCCGAGCGACTCATTATTCATAACGACATGCTTGAGCTCCAGGCCTTCCTGATTGCTGGTGGCCAGTTCCATCATTGCCATCTGGAACCCGCCGTCCCCGCTGACGGAAACCACTTCCCGCTTTGGATCTGCCATCTTGGCACCGATCGCCGCAGGCAGTGCATACCCCATCGTTCCCATGCCGCCGCTGGTCAGGAACCGTCCGTTCTGCATTACGACATTGGCACAGCTCCAGATCTGGTTCTGCCCGACATCCGCCACATATACTGCATCTTCCTGCATATGGGTGCTCAGTTCATTGACGAAGTAAGCGGGATCCGTATACTTGTCCGGAACGACCTGACGGCTCTTTCTCTGCCGGCAGCTCTGCAGCTCTGTGACCCAGGCGGAGAAATCCGGCATCTGGATCTCCTGTTTCATCATTTCTTCAAAGATCGCCTTCGCATCTCCGACGATCGGCAGATCGCATTTTACGTTCTTCCCGATTTCAGCCGGGTCGACATCAATATGGATCAGCGTCTTGTTCGCCATCATTTTCTGCGGCTGACTGACCGCACGGTCCGCAATGCGGGCACCGACCAGAATGACGGTATCCGAATCATGGATCGCCCGGTTCGCAGCGAGATTGCCGTTATTGCCTGCCATTCCCATATACAGCGGGTGCAGGGATGGCATGGTGCCGATTCCCATCATCGTGGAAACGACCGGAATATTGTATTTCTCACTGAACTGGCGGACGAGTTCTCTTGCCTGACAGAGATGCACGCCTCCTCCGGTATAAAGGATCGGACGTTCGCAGTTCTCCAGTGCCGTAACGACTTTCCGGATCTGCATCGGATTGCCAAAGTAGGTCGGCTTATAGGTTCTCAGGTTCACTTCTTCCGGCCATTCAAATTTCCGCAGTTCCTGGTTCTGAATATCAAACGGAATATCGATCAGCACGGGGCCTCTGCGTCCGGTCGAGGCAATATAAAACGCCTCTTTGAAAATACGTGGGATATCAGATGCCTTGCGCACCAGATAACTGTATTTCACAAAGCTTTCTGCTGCACCGGTAATATCTGCTTCCTGGAACACGTCCCCGCCGATCAGATCACTGTTTACCTGACCGGTAATGCATACCAGGGGAATACTGTCCATATATGCCGTTGCGATTCCGGTAATCAGGTTCGTGGCACCGGGACCGCTCGTACAGATGCAGACTCCGGGTTTGCCGGAGATCCGTGCTTCACCGGATGCCGCATGTGCCGCATTCGCCTCGGAGCGCACCAGCACCGCATGGATATTCGTATTGATCAGACTGTCATATACCGGACAGATCGCAACTCCGGGATAGCCATATACCGTTGTTACGCCCTGCAGTTCGAGACATTTTGCGACTGCATCTGCACCGTTCATAGTTGCCTCCTTTAATACGTATCAGAGTTCTTCAAGAATCCTGTCTGTAAATTCGATAGTGCCCAGTACGGTGCACCCTTCGCTTTGATTATCAGCTGTTCGGAACCCTTTGTCGAGGACCGCTCCGACTGCTGCTTCGATCGCATCTGCTTCCTCTGCCATGTTAAAGCTGTATCGCAGCATCATTGCCGCACTGAGAATGCATGCGGTCGGATTGACGATGTTCTTCCCGGCGATATCCGGTGCGCTGCCGTGAATCGGCTCATACACGCCTACCGTTGTATCCCCGAGAGAAGAAGACGGGATCATGCCGATCGATCCGGTGATCATGCTTGCCTCATCCGAAAGGATATCGCCGAACATGTTTTCCGTTACGATGACATCGAACTGTGCCGGGTTCTTTACAATCTGCATGGCACAGTTATCCACCAGCATGTCTTCATATTCCACTTCCGGATATTCTTCCTTCAGCTCATGCATGATCTTCCGCCAGAGCCTGGAGGTATCCAGTACGTTTGCCTTGTCCACACTGGTCAGCTTCTTCCGGCGCTTCATCGCCGTTTCGAATCCGATCTTTCCGATCCTGCGGATCTCATGTTCGGTATAGGTCATGATATCGGTCGCGACCTCTTCCGTTCCGTTGTTTTCGGTTTTGTGATCGCCGAAGTAGACGCCGCCGGTCAGCTCACGGATGATGATGAAATCAATGCCGTTGGCTGCGATATCACTGCGCAGCGGACTTGCCGGCGCAAGCTGCGGCCAGATCGTTGCCGGACGGGCGTTGGAATAAAGCCCCATGCCCGCACGAAGTTTCAGCAGTCCCTTTTCCGGACGTTTGTCCCCCGGCATGTCATCCCATTTCGGACCACCGACGGAACCCAGCAGTACCGAATCGCTCTTCCGGCACTTTTCCAGTTCCGTTTCCGGAAGCGGTTCTCCATACTGATCGATCGCATCGCCGCCCATGGCCGCATCCACATAGTGAAACGTATGTCCGTATTTTTCCGCAATGCGGTCCAGTACCCGCAGCGTTTCCTTTACAAATTCCCGGGAGGAATAGTCACCCCAGATCACCGCTATCGTTTTTTCCATTACTGTTTCTCCCGAATCGAATTCATCAGACCGCCGGCTCTGATCATCTTCTGGATGAATTCCGGAAACGGCTGTGCCTGAAAGGTCTTTCCGGTCGTTTCATCTTTGATCTCTCCGGTATCGAAATTCACGCTGACGGTATCGCCGTTTTCAATCGCATCCGCTGCTTCTTCACATTCCATGATCGGCAGGCCGATGTTGATCGCGTTGCGGTAGAAGATCCGCGCAAAGCTCTTTGCGATTACGACGGCAGCGCCGCTGGTCTTGATGACAAGCGGAGCGTGTTCACGGGAAGACCCGCACCCGAAGTTCCATCCGGCAACCATAATGTCGCCAGGCTGTACCTTTTTGACATAGTCCGCATCGATGTCTTCCATCGCATGCGCCGCAAGTTCCTTTGCGTCCTGCGTATTCAGATAGCGCGCAGGAATAATGACATCCGTATCAACATTGTCACCGTATTTAAAGACTGTTCCACGGGCTTCCATCTCAGTTTTCCTCCTTGATCGTACGCGGGTCGGTAATATAACCGGTCAGTGCGCTTGCGGCTGCAGTCGCAGGACTTGCAAGATAAACTTCACTCTTTACATGTCCCATTCTTCCGACAAAGTTCCGGTTCGTGGTAGAAACGCAGCGTTCCTCTTCTGCCAGAATGCCCATATATCCGCCCAGACACGGTCCGCAGGTCGGAGTCGAAATGATACAGCCGCTGTCGATGAATGCCGTTGCGTATCCGCGCTTGATGCATTCCTTAAATACGTCCATCGTTGCGGGGATAATAATACCTCTGACCCAGGGAGCGATCTTTTTTCCGTTGAGGATCTCATAAGCCGCTTCCATGTCTTCAATCCGTCCGTTGGTGCAGCTGCCGATCACGATCTGATCGATTTTGATATCCGATCCCTCGGATGCCGGATGGGTATTCTCCGGCAGATGCGGGTAGGCAACCGTCGGAACCAGTTCGGAAAGATCGATCTCGATCGTCTGGTCATAGACCGCGTCTTCATCGGCCTCATAGACCGTATAAGGCCGTTCGGTTCTTCCTTCCATATAGGCGATCGTCTTTTCATCGACCGGGAAGATGCCGTTCTTGGCCCCTGCTTCAATTGCCATATTGCAGATGCAGAAGCGATCATCCATCGAGAGGGACTGAACGCCTTCTCCGGTAAACTCCAGGCTCTTGTACAGCGCGCCGTCCACTCCGATCCGGCCGATCAGATCCAGGATCACATCCTTGCCGGATACCCTTGGATTCAGCTTTCCCTTCAGTACGACTTTGATCGCGGAAGGAACCTTGAACCAGGCATAGCCGCTTGCCATACCGGCTGCCATATCGGTGGAACCGACACCGGTCGAGAAGGCGCCAAGTGCACCATAGGTACAGGTATGGCTGTCTGCGCCGATCACGCAGTCCCCTGCGCCGACAACGCCCTGTTCCGGAAGCAGCGCATGTTCAATGCCCATCGTACCGACATCATAGAAATGCGAGACCCCCTGCTTTCCGGCAAACAGACGGCACTGCTTGGACTGCTGTGCGCTCTTGATATCCTTGTTGGGAACAAAGTGGTCCAGAACGATCGATACTTTTTTGTTGTCGAACACTTCCGTAAATCCGGCTTTTTCAAATTCATTGATCGCAACCGGCGTTGTGATGTCATTGCCGTGCACAAGATCCAGTCTTGCGTTGATCAGCTGACCGGCTTCTACCGAATCGAGATCCGCATGTGCCGCAAGGATCTTCTGCGTCATCGTCATTGCCATGATCAGTTTTCCTCCTGTTTGTATCCGTTATTGAATGCAGAGACCAGTGCCTTGATACCGGCACGGATGATATCGGTATCCGTACCTGCGCCCCAGCTCGTGGAGGCATCTGCCCATCGCAGGCCGACATAACATGCGGCACGGCTGCTGGATTCGGTATCGAGAGAATGTTCACTGTAGGTTTCCAGAACGAAGTGGGTTCCGGTGAAATCGCGGATCGTATTGGCGATCGCATCGAGACGGCCGTTGCCTTCGGATGCCATCCGGTGCTCTTCTCCGTTGAGAATGATTTTGGCAGTAGCACCGATTCGTTCATCTTCTTCCTGCGAGAAGTGCGCACTGCGCAGATTCAGCGGTTCCTTGAGATTCAGATAGTTGTCTTCAAATACCTGATAGACTTCATCCGGCTTGAGTTCGCAGTGTCCCGCATCGGATACTTCCTTGACGGTATATCCCAGATGTTCGCGCATCTTCGGCGGAAGTACGAAACCGTAATTCTGCTCGAGAATGAAGCCGATACCGCCCTTTCCACTCTGGGAATTGATCCGGATGATGTCCGCATCATAGGTACGTCCGATATCATGCGGATCGATGACGATATACGGTACCGTCCAGCGCTCGTCTTTACGGTCTGCCCGGTAGTTCATGCCCTTGGCAATCGCATCCTGGTGGCTTCCGGAGAATGCCGCGAATACCAGTTCGCCGGCATACGGGCTTCTCTGGTAGACCTGCATGCGGGTAACCCGCTCGTAGACTTCGGCAATCGCCGGCATATCGGAGAAGTCGAGTTTCGGATCAACGCCATGGCTGTACATATTCATTGCGAGTGTGACTGCATCCACGTTTCCGGTACGCTCACCGTTTCCAAACAGGCAGCACTCAATGCGGTCTGCCCCTGCCAGCATGCCCAGTTCCGCATCCGCAACGCCGGTTCCCCGGTCGTTATGCGGGTGCAGGGAGAGAATGACCGAATCACGGTACTTCATGTTTTTGGACATGTATTCGATCTGCGATGCATAGACATGCGGCATCGACATCTGTACGGTCGACGGCAGGTTGATGATCATCGGTTTGTCCGGTGTCGGCTGCATCACATCCAGTACCGCATTGCATACTTCCAACGCGTATTCCGGTTCTGTTCCGGTAAAGCTTTCCGGAGAATATTCAAACCGGAAGTTTCCTTCGTATTCTTCTGAGAGCTGTTTGACAAGCTTTGCGCCGTCAATGGCAATCTGCTTGATCTCTTCCTTGCTCATCCTGAATACCTGTTCGCGCTGGGCAACACTGGTCGAGTTATAGAAGTGGATCACAGCAGAAGGTGCACCCTTCACCGCTTCAAAGGTTTTGCGGATAATGTGGTCCCGGCACTGGGTGAGAACCTGCACGGTAACATCATCCGGAATCAGATGTTCTTCGATCAGCTTCCGCAGGAATTCATATTCCGTTTCACTTGCGGCAGGGAAACCGACTTCGATTTCCTTAAACCCGATCTTTACCAGCATCTGGTAGAATTCCACCTTCTCTTCCAGGCTCATTGGAATGATCAGGGCCTGATTGCCGTCACGAAGGTCAACACTGCACCAGGCAGGCGCCTTTTCGATATGGTCTTTCTTTACCCATTCGTCATAGCCTGCGGGTGCGGGATAATACCCGGGGGAATACTTCGCTGCGTTCATCATAGTAATCACTCTCCTCTTCTGTTTTTCCTCTGAGAGTTAAAAAGCTTCCGCCTCTCAAGAGAATTCCTGAGAGACGGAAGCTGCATATCACTTCCGCGGTACCACTCTCGTTGCCATCCTGGATGGCCACTCTGACGATCAGCCCTGCGGCGAATCGTGTACCAGGTTAACGTTGGTCAGTCCGGCTCAGCCTACTGAATTCAGCTTCGCTGCTTGGGGGTGAGTTATTCCGATCGTTCCGTACTGCCTTGCACCAGGCGGCAGCTCTCTGTAACCGAAGGGACCGTATTTTTCCCCGTCATCGCATTTACTTATCGGTTCAATCCTACTTGATGGAATACCGTTCGTCAAGAAACTTTTTCATCAGACAGAAAGAAACAATTTTCAAAAAAGCTCCCGCCATACAGCAGAAGCCTTTCCGATAGTTTTTCGTTTCGTTTTTACTTTGAAGTGCTGCTTAGCACCAGCTGTTCTGCTTCTTCCGGCAGCAGCGGTTTGCCCCAGATAAAGCCCTGAATGTAATCGCATCCGATGCTGCGGAGCGTTTCGATCTGATCCTCTTCTTCCACGCCTTCGGCAATGACGTCAAAGTGCAGAACATGGCCGATGGAAATGATCGTAGCGACATACTGTCTGGATGTTTCGCCGGAATTCATCTTATCGATAAACGACTTGTCGACCTTGAGCAGATCTCCCGGGAAACTGTTCAGATAGCTGAGAGAAGAGTACCCGGTGCCAAAGTCATCGATCGCCACTTTGATGCCCATCTTCTTGAATTCCGTAATGACCTGCATCGCTTTTTCAAAGGATTCGATTACGATCGATTCCGTAATCTCGATCTCAAGCTGCTGTGCCGGCAGACCGGTTTCGTTCAGTACGGAGCGGATTTCCTCCAGGAAATCATTCTTCATCAGATGTTTTACCGAAACATTGACACTGAGGGTAATATCATCTCGCTTTGATTTGCGGATCAGTTCTGTAAAGAACTTCGCCGCATTTTTGAAGACGGTGTAGTCCACTTTATTGATCATGCCGTACTTTTCCGCAGCCGGTATGAAGTCCGCCGGACTGATCGGTGTGCCGTCTTCATCCTTCATGCGGGCAAGAACCTCAAAACCCCTGAGCTTATGGGACATGTCATACTGCGGCTGCATGCAGTAATACAGCGTATTGTTTTCCAGTGCGGTCCGCACTTTCTGTTCGAGCATCATCTCCCGTTCAAGACTCATACTCTCTTCGCAATAGCGGCAGATGCGGTCGCTCGTGGTGTTCCGTTTGGAATAACTCAGTGCCTCCATCGCAGCGGAAAGCACTGCATCTCCGCTTTTCGCATCCGTCGGGTATACCGCATAGCCGATATTGGAAGTCAGGAAGAAATCATAGTTTTCTACGGTCATCTTTTCTTCCAGGATCTTCTGATAGTATTCCAGTGTCTTAACGAGATCCGCTTCGGATTTGCGGTCCCGGATGATCAGGGCAAATTCATCTCCGCTCTGACGGGTCACAAAATCCTGGGTGCCGGATCTGCCTTTATCAGCCGATTCCACCAGACGGTTTGCGATCTCTTTCAGTACCGCATCACCGGTCGTCTGTCCCATGGTGCTGTTGATACTCTTGAAGTTTCGGATGTTCAGAATCGCAACCGCAAAGTTCTCACCGCTGCGGATTAAAGAATTCAGTACTTCCGTACAGGCAAACCGGTTGGGAAGACCGGTCAGAATATCGGTCGCGGCCTGTTCCCGCATCCGCTTCTGATATTTTTCGATACTGGAATTGCGCTTGTAAATCAAAATGATCGCAAAGAGTGTCACGATATTGGTGAACAGACCGGAGATATTGTTAAAAATATGTTCGCGAACGATACCCATCAGAATGATCGGGAACTGTACGAGCAGAATCACCAGTGCAATGATAAAACCGAGCCTGCCAAAGTATACGACAATCAGGATGATGGCAAGGTTGGCAACCGAAGAAAGCGCACCCGTCAGCATCCGAAGCGGGATCTGATTTCCGCTGATCAGAATAAATCCTTCAGAACGGGATGTCTGGATTACAAAAACGGACGCTATGGCATAAATCGCAAGCAATACAAAAATCCAGAAATACGAAACACTCCTGTTTTTCAACAGACGCTCCATCAGCCGGTTCGTATTGTTCAGGTTTCGGTCATCTGAAGTCTTTGTTTTTGCCATGATGTGATTCCTATTGTCTTACTCTATTTTGCATTTAATAGATTGATAAAATCAATATTATTAAGTTATAAAGCACTAACTTTTTTCCATTTTGTTTGTATATTTTTGCTGTTCTGACGCAAAAAAAAGACCGATATGATCTTCCCCTCGAAAGATATCCGGTCTTCTTATTACACTTGTTCCAGAAATTCTTAAGAACGCTTCAGAGCTGCCCGTACAGAGCCCTTCGGATCTGTGATCAGAAGACGAACCAGCCAGATAACCAGTCCGAGTGCCACTACCGAAAGACCAAGGAACGCATCATTCAGCATATCGGCCGGTGCCGGCGTGAAATACGCTTCCTTCAGTTCCGCATACTCGAAGATCGCATCAACCAGCCACATGATGGATGCGCCCCAGTACATGAAACACAGGATCCCGAGCTTCATATCATCGTTCTTCCGGTTATACCACACTACAGTGGCAATAACCGCCGCAAATACTGTAATCAGCAGAGTCATTGATTTTATCCCCCTCGTTACTGATTAAGCGGCATTCTCTGCCGGCTTACGCTTCATAATTGCGTCTGCCGCAACACACATAACAGCCCAGACAGCTGTTACAAGCACTGCCATCGTTACGCCGACCGTCGACATCTCATGGAACATCTCTGCCGCATCTGCAGGATCATTCATCGCTGTCAGGAACGGGAACCAGGGAACTACTTCACCGTGCCATACATGTTCAAACGCAAGCAGAACAGCACCGCCCCAGAGAAGTGCACTGAGCCATTTCAGTTTGACCTTCATCGGAATCTTTACTTCTGCTTCCTTCGGTTCTGCCTTGGAAGCTTTAGCGGCTGCCGTAACAACGATCGCTTCTGCCGCCGGAACAATAAAACATGCCATAATATCTCCTCCTTGTACAAATGAAAAAAGGCATACGACCTCTTCAGAGATTCCGCATGCCTTCATGGCTATGCAAAAATAATTAATCTTGGTAATACATTACTGTACTTCTGTACAGATCACGGATAGCTTCTGCGTCCTTAAATATTGTATATCATGCAGAAACGCACTGTAAACCGCAAGATATCCCTCAGTTTTATCATGTTTTTAAATATCTGTTATTAAAGAAAACTACTCTTTTTTCATAACCATCTTTCATCATAACTGCACTTAACATTCCAAGTGCCGACAATGGTTTCTCTTATTTCATCAGCCGATAAATAAGCTTTTTTACTCGTTTGGGACTCCGATCCATTTCCACATGCATATAAATAGTGTTGTTATACAACAGATCAAATATGATAATTTTATCATTGTTCCCTTTACCAATTAGTTTTCTTTCATTTCTTAAAATAGGTTCTCACATAAATGAAACGTTTTTTGATTTAAACTCTTTCATACCAAGAACTTCTTTACAGTATTTATCGGTCGCGTCTTTTAATATTCTCATTGTGGCCCCTTCTTCTTGTCTAACATTCTTGATTTTTTTTGAAGTATCAAGAGCCGAGTACAGAGCCATATCAGCAGCACTATTTGTTATTATTCCATAGTCCAAGCCTTTATTCATGGCTGCATTAGCTCTTTTATTACCAACACCAGCTGCAATTTTGATGTATTCACAATAATCAGATGTTTTCCTATCAGAAACCGGATTATTTACAACTCTCGATTCGTTTTTTAGTTCTTCACTAGCCGCAATAAATAATTTTGAATAATTCTCCGGAAGTTGTTTAGCATCAACTCCGGACACTCCATACACCATCCACATTGTTGAGCATAATTCTTTTAATGCACTATTTGAAAGATTCTTCAATCCTTCTTTATAAATAGTCTTATCAGCCTCAAGTTTTTCTTCCCGATAAACTTCTTTTTCGTGACTCCAAGAATTTTTTATTACTACAAAAGCAATACAGAACCCAATAATTACTACCCAATATATTATTTGTGCCATTTATTATAGTCTCCTTCTCCCACGCATTTTTGCGGTTCTTTTTACTATGGTATGATTATCCGTTTTCGGTTAATCCATAGTCCTCAGGATTAAGTCCTTCATCTTTCAGCGCAGTTACAACCGCCTTTTTTATAACCTCGCTGGAACGTGTAGCTCCTGAAATCACATCATTCAGGAATCCAAGACCTTTTTTATTGACTCCTTCCGAAACAATTGGTTCGATTGTTTCGTTCCAGAGCTTTCCGCCGTTTTCTGCCGTCATCTGAAAATCTTTCACTTCATTTCCGTCAACCGTAAAAGAAACTGTAATATCATATGGGTCTTCCATTGCCGGAACCACTTCATCCGTTGTCACTTTCACATGAATCGGTTCATTTGAGACCGCCTGTTCAGCGGTTGATGAATCCGTAGCCGGGGATCCTTCCGATGCAGCATTACCGCACCCCAATAATAAAACTGTACATACAGCCAATAAAAATCGTTTCATGTTCTTTCCTTTCCTGTCCTTTGGGTATTTCAATCATCACTCTACCATCTAAGACCAATAAATTCCCTCTCTCCCTTTTACTTTGTAATCGTAATACTCAGTTTTTCGAAACCGTCACTGAAACAGACAGTTATTCTCACTCTCTGGATTTACCTCGGTTATTACGTATAATTTGACATAAGGAGATGAAATACCATGATGAATTTACCAAAGGAACTTTTGACAAAGCTTGAGTCAGCAGAGTCCGATGTTCAGGTATGCAAGATTCTGGCCGACAACGGAATCGATCCGGAAGAATTTGAGAGGTCTCTTCCTGACAACTATTTAGAAGAAGTGAATGGAGGTTATAAAAGACTTGATATCGACATCCATTGCCCTGACTGCGGCAACGGAGAAAGAGATGAAATTTCACGTCAGTTCTGGGCTTCAATGTTTACAGATTCCGCAACCAAATACAGATGCCGGAAATGTAACTGCTACTTCAAAGTATCCAGTTATGGAGTCATCACAAAATATTAATTTCCAGAAAGCTTTCTAGTTCCAAGTTGTTTTACATGACTGGAACTCTGCCATTGTCACAGATACCTGATATAGTCCATGAACAGACATCTGTTCCTTGGACTTTTTTATACGCCTATGAGTGAACGTGAAACGAAACGATTAGTCGTCGCTCGAATAAAGAAATTTATGTATAATTTTGTTATCTTCTGAGGAGGTGAATTTATGCCCACCATTAAATCAAGCGCGGATCTTCGCAATTGTTACAATGAGATCTCTTCCTTTTGCCATCAATATGGCGAACCTGTGTTCATCACGAAAAACGGAAAAGGCGATCTTGCAGTCTTAAGCATCGAAGCTTACGAACAGCTTCTCGGGCGCTTTGAACTCTACGGTCTTCTGCAGGAAGGTATGGATGATATCAAGTCCGGCAATACCCGTCCGTTCTCCGAGGCTTTGTCAGCCATCCGATCGAGACATAAAAGATGAAATACGATATCCACATCACCCAAGCCGCCGAAAAGGACTTAAATAGTGCTGCCGATTACATTGAATTTGTACTGCACAGTCCGCAGGCTGCGGATGCCCTTCTCGATGAAGCTGAAAGAACGATTTCTGATCTCTCTACTTTTCCAGAGAGGTTTAACCTGGTAGATGACCCGGTGCTGAAAGCCTGGGGAATCCGCTTCACGCCCATTAAAAACTACATCGCTTTCTATGTAATCTCCAAAGATCATCGCACTGTCTACATCGTACGTTTTCTATACGGGAAACGAGACTGGATCACTATCCTAAAACAGAGCTTTTCACTCAAATGATGCGAACTGCCGGTTCTTTGCCGGCATTTTCTTTAATCCTTTTTTCAACCGTTATAATTTTGCGAAACGATTCTCTTCCATCATCACTTTGGTTATGATTCTGGAAAATCATTACTTTCTTCATTATGCTTTTTCTGCATATTCTTTCCCTGTACACCTGTATCCTCCGCAAACCTTTACTGCTTCAGGACTTACTATCTCTAAGATTCTTTCAGCATCCTTGTTTTTGCGGCTTTCCACATTTTTGTTTCCTGTGTCAGGGCATTTTCGATTGTCACCTTATATCCCCAAGCCGGAATTCATAAGTTCGGTTTTACGGTTTTTGATTTAATACCCGTTGGAGCGGTACACAGCCCAGGTATTTCGGATGGTCCCCGGTCAGTGCTGTCAGTGTTTCGATTTCCAGATAGTCATCGATACGAACTATATCCCACGCAT
The DNA here is from genome assembly GCA_017512725.1 of Solobacterium sp. Classification (GTDB taxonomy): domain Bacteria; phylum Bacillota_I; class Bacilli_A; order Erysipelotrichales; family Erysipelotrichaceae; genus Bulleidia. The sequence continues at coordinate 16,997 of JAFWEW010000023.1, read as the reverse complement.
GGATCACACTGCCTGCCCCGAGGCTGATACCGCAGTGTCCCCAGTTGACCGGACCGTTTTCGCTTGGACAAAGGCAGTCATAGAACACGAACGCTCCCCGTTCCGGCGTTCCTCCCTGCAGCGCATCTTTGTACATCTCACAGGATTCCTTTGCGGAATCTCCGCCGAAGATCTCTATTTTATTGCTGAGCTCAAGCGCATCTTCGACAAATGAAAGACACCAGCCTGCATACGTTGTGCTGCCAAGCTGGCTTACAGCCCAGCAAATCATGTTCTCTGTTCGTTTCTCCATCTGAAAACCCCTGCCTTCACAAATCCTGCTTACCGATTCAGCCATTCTTTTAACCGGATGAACACTTCTTCCCTGTCTTTCTCAGGTATTACTCCGTTCTTATTCAGCGCATAATGATGACTAAACTCGCTGTCAGTATAGGTGTTCCCATTAAGAATTACGGGCTTTTCATATCTTGGCCTTACATGAATATGCAGATGAGGATCCGGTACTGACTCTTTATAGAAGCTGTTCATCAGACAGCTCCAATTACAAAGCGTCGCACCTAAAACAGCTTTTAAACACGCCTCCACTCTGCAAACCAGATTGCGAAGCTCATCCCATTCATCATCTGTCAGATCTGACATCGAATTGCAATGACGCTTTAACACCAAAATGCATCGTCCGATATAATCCTGTTCGTCCGAAAGAAAAACAGACCATGATTCACTTTCGTATACCTGGAACTGTTTATCTTCTTCCGACAGGTTGCACCAATTACAATTGTCCATTTTTCTCACCATTAAATTTGAATTCATCCGTCAGAACTCACGCATGCGCCGCAATCGCTGCAGCCATTGCAAAGAATCTGAAAGGAACAGGTTTCGCATTTTTCTCTGAAATGCGGCACATACAATTCTTCCTTCGGGATTGGAACTCCAGAACTGTCAACAAGGTCGAAATGTATCTCGTTTCCCCTGAAGTTCATACCGGATTTATGTGCCTGCAGATTCTGTATTTGTTTGCTGGTGATTCGGTATTCCCTGCCATCTTTGATGAAGACGGTACCCGTCTCCATAAAACAGAATGTAATATTCTTCGATACACACTCTTCTCTCAGCGCCTTCACCCAGTCAAAATCACAGGGTCTTGTTCCGCCATAGTTTTCTCCTCCACAGGCGACCTGTTCGATCTGTCCGCTATCCAGATATTCACCAATACGAATCGGTCCTAAAAGCGGTGCACAATGCAGCCCCTTATGCTTGAACGGCAGTTCCAGAAGAACCGGAATCCGCTCATCTGCCCTGCGCTGGTTTTCACAGGTGACATTGAGAAAAATATTATCCCATCCATTACCCCAGTTTTCCGGCAGGCAATCCCGAACTCTTTCGATTCTTTTGGTCAGAAGGAGAAAAATAACATCCCTCCTTTGACGCATCATCTCCCAGGCTTCTGCACGCCATTCATCCGCTTCTTCAAGGAAGAAATCCGACGTCATACAGACACTGATCATTTCGCCGCTTCGTATCTTGTATCTTCCCAGTCTGTCTTTTGCCAGCGGATATCTGAAACCTGTCTTTGACTTGTATATTTCAGATCCGCTTTTTCCCCTCATGTGATCAAGATAATAAACATAACAGTTCTGACATCCTTCACTGCATTTTTTACATCCGTGCCATGGATTCCAATTACTGTGCATCGCCATACAAAAACAAGATATCTCATCTCTTTCTGCGTTTCCAGAGAGGTTTGACATGGGAAACATCCCGACGCTGACCTGAGGGGATCCGCTTCACGCCCAGTAAGAAAAATCGGCCTGATGCCGATCCGAAACATCATTTTTTAATTCAAAAGAGCGCAGGAATCACTGGCCGTTTTTCCCCTCGATCTCTTCCAGGCTGAAATTCTCACTGCACTCATAACATTTATAGTAAAGCTTCGTGAAACCATAAAATCTGACCAGAATCAGTTCTTCCCCGCAGATCGGACAGACATAATGGGTGCAGCAGTCCTCCTCGTGTCCGCCGGACACCGTGTCGAGTTCTTTTTGATTGATTTCTTTTACATCTTCCTTAAAAATTTCACCCTCACCTTTCTCTGATTGAATTCATACCAATGTCTCAGGAGATCCGCGGGAAAGTTCCCCTCTGAAGAGTGAACCTGCCGTTTCCTTCCGCAACGTTTCAGACATTATTTCCAGGTATGACCGCAGCTGCGGCACCTCAAACCTGTCGGGATTCGTTTTCCTTCTTTCGTATAAATATAAGTCACAGAAACTTCGTTTGACCCGCATTCCGGACAGGTAAAGATATTCGGAAGCGCTGCAGCACCACCGCTGACCGTTTTTTCCTGATCCGGATTAATTTCTTTCTTTTCTTCTCCCATGGATCGTTCCTTCTCCTTTTTTAAATTGTAATGGAACCTGTCATGCATTACATCGTTTTCCGAAAAGAATTATTCCTAGAAAATGATCAATTTCGCAAACGGTTCCTCTTCATAACCGAAAAACACGGTACCGTTTCCTTTCTCATCAGCGATGCCAAATGCTCTTCAATCGGTAATCAAACCCGGATGATTATCACCGCGGCCTGACCTGCATCTGATCGGGAATTTGAACTTCCTGCCGTTCCGAAAAATATGAGCCGCAGCTCAGACATTTGTACTGTTTGTACCACTTTCCATTTTCTTTAAAAACATCACACGTTGTATCTTTGCTTCCGCAGATCGTACATGTCGGCATGGTAACCCCCGGCAGAGGAATGCCGGAATTGCCGGCTGCCCTCTCAGTCCCTGCCGACACCGTTTCCAGATGATCGGTTTTTAAAATCTCAGGTGTATCACGAAACACTTTTTCCATATCGTTTATTCTCCTTCAAGATGATTTACGGTTATCTGCAAACTTTTTCCATTTGTTTTCATCAACCAAAATTAATAAAGGAGCTGTTATCGCTTCCGATCATTTTGTCGGATTTTTACAGCTCCTTGTTTTTTGTTATGACTTATGTTGTCTGTTATTCGCAGCTGTCTGGATCACTCAGTCGGACAGTTCTTTTTTCAGATGCTTTACCGCTTCATCCACCAGCTGTCCGGTCGAGAAATCCGATACGCCCGCAATGAAGTTGTCACAGTTGCTGAAAGGAACCAGGATCCGCTTTGCGTCTGCCTGAGAAACCGCACGGGCTACTTCTGCCGTGATCTCTCCAAGCATCGCATCGGCAATCACGATACCGATCGGACCAACGATATAATCTGCTTTTTTCACGCAGACACAGACGGCGTTCTCTCCGGTTGCCGCTTCATCGGCCCCGGCCTTCATCATCGCAGTCGTTGCGGCCACATTGGTCCCGACTGCTGTGATATGAACATCCGGAAGTTCTTTACGGATCTTCAGGATCAGCTGTTTTCCAAGACCTCCGCCCTGCGCATCGACAATCAGTACCCGTTTCATCGTTTTTTACTCAGAACGCCTGATCTTCCCGGGATTCTTTTCTGACCTTACGGATGATGATGATATACATCAGGATGACGAATACCGCAAACACAATCATTGCCGTATCGGAGCCAAGCAGTGCACATGCATCATAGAACGCATGGAGCGCGACCGCAAACAGGAAACCCCACAGAAGATTTGATCTGCAGGCACATTTCTTTCCGTAGACATCGCAGTACTTTGCCTTTCCGTAGAAAGAACCCATGTATACCGCAAATGCCGTATGCGCAGGTACCGCAAGCAGTGCTCTGGATACTGCTACAGTAAGACCGTACTGGAATACATAGAAGACGTTTTCAAATGCCGCAAAGCCAAGAGAAACCGCAACCGCATATACGATGCCGTCAAACATGTAGTTGAATTCCGGACTGTTCCAGCTGAATTTCTTCAGGAAAAGCATCTTCGCAAATTCTTCGGAAAGACCGATCATGATTGCATTTGCGATTGTCGCAGTCACGATGTCACGGAAATACATGTTCTCCAGTATTCCGCCGAATACACTTTCCAGAACAATTGCCACAAGTGCCGCAAGAATACCGCCGAACGCCAGCTTCATAAGCAGTGCCGCCGGTTCCCGTTCCAGCTTGTCCTGTCTGTAAATAATCATTAACAGGACAACTGCCGGAAGAATTGCAGAGAACAGATAAATATACGTAGATAAACTCATAGGAATCCCCTCCTCTTAACTAATATTCAGTTTTCCTTGCTGTGAACAAGGTCATACAGCTTTTTCCGGGAAATGCCGGTTTCTCCGGCAACCTTCTTGACCGCATCCGATTTGGACAGACCATGCATGACCTGACTGTTGACCATGTTCATCAGGGTCCCGTAGTCCACATCCTTGCGGTAATCATCTTTGTTTCCGTCGATAATCAGAACGATCTCACCTTTGAGGCCTTCGCATTCCGCAAGCACTTCCTTCAGCGTGCCCCGGATAAACTCCTCATGAACCTTGGTGAGTTCTCTTGCGATACAGCACCGTCTGTCACCCAGTACCTCAAGACAGGTCTCAAGGCACTTAACGATCCGGTGCGGCGCTTCATAAAACACCAGTGTCATCGGATAGCTGCGGTATTCCCGCAGTTTCTTGGCCCGCTCGTTGTCCGACGAGGGCAGAAAGCCGATAAAGAGGAACGGCTGTACGACCAGGCCGCTTGCGACCAGTGCGTTCAGAAATGCCGAACTTCCGGATACCGGAACGACATTATAGCCTTCCGCAGCCGCTTCGCTTACCACCCGCTGCCCCGGATCATTGATCAGCGGATATCCGGCATCCGAGATCAATGCGACATTCTGTCCCTGCGACAGCAGGTTCAGGATTCCCTTGGCACTGGGATCTTCATTGAAGTTCTGATAGGAGATCAGTCGGCTTTTGATTCCGAAGTGCTTCAGCATCTGTCCGCTGGTCCGGGTATCCTCGCAGGCGATCACATTCACCGTCTGCAGGATCTCAATTGCCCGCGGAGACATCTCCGAGAGATTTCCGATCGGTGTCGCTACGAGATACAGGGTCGGCTTTTCATTTTCGAAGCTTTTCTGCCGGTTCATTTCTTTGCTTCCTTCGCTGCTTCCCCGGCTTTGGTCTTGGAAGACTTGAAGCTCCGTACGGTTACATTCGGATTCGAAGCGTCACTTGCGCGCCGGTTCTCCCTGCGGCGGTTATTTCCGCCATTATTCGCAGAGCGTTTGCTGTTATTGTTCCGGCCGGATGTATTCCGGTTCTCGGAAGAATTGGCGGTCTTGTTCTGCTTCGGCTTGCGCTCATTGCGCATCGGCTTTAAGCTGGCACTCTGCTGATGGCTGGTATCCTTGGATTCTGCAGAAATGCCGCGGCTCTTTTCACTTTCACTGGCACTGAAGGCAGCCCGCTGATCGTGCATCTCACGCACACCCGGTGCCACATGCGTCTGCCGCTGGCCGCGTCCGGCGGATTTGCGGGCAATCGCAACGCCCTTGCGGACGACGGTCTTTTCCCGCAGTTCATCGATCGTAATGACCTGATAGCGTTCGCTGTTTTCCAGACGCGCCTCATTGGTCATGACATTCATTGAAGTAACACGGTACATCTCATCTTCATATTCGACATGCGCCCCCATCTTCGGCAGGCCTGCAGTCAGTTCTTTATAGTTGGCGTCTTCGTATTTCAGACAGCACATCAGCTTTCCGCACATACCGGAGAGCTTCTCGGTATTGAGGGCAAGCAGCTGGTTCTTTGCCATGTTGATTGAAATCACATCGGTCTTTGTCTTGAACCGGGCACAGCAGCACTCCATTCCGCAAAGGCCAATGCCGCCGACCATCTTGGCTTTGTCCCGTTCTCCAATCTGACGCAGTTCGATGCGGCAGTGGAGCCTTGCGCCAAGGCGCTTGAGCAGTTCACGGAAGTCTACCCGGTGCTCTGCCTGGTAGACAAAGAGGATCTTGGAACGATCCAGCATGTATTCCGAAGACAGCAGGTGCATCTCCAGTCCGAGGTCTTTGACCTCTTCCTCACAGACCGCCAGTGCGTCTCTGGCATATTCGATGTTCTCCTCAAAATTCCGGAGATCTTCTTCATCCGCAAGACGAAGAACCGGTTTCTCCGGCTGTTTTGTCTTTCCAAGGTACCGGGTATGCATGCTTGCGTTCTGGCAGATGCCCAGTTCCACACCCTGGCTGGTCTCTACTACAACCTTGTCACCGAGTTTGAAATCATCGCGGTCGGTGCCGAAGGTATAAGAGCGCCCGCTGTTGCGGAACCGCACTGCCACTGCATATTCATAATGTTTCGGGCCTGATGAGGATCCGGTATAATGGCCCGTTAACGGTTTATCAATCATTTGAAACTTCCTCCAGCTGAGCAACGGCCTGAGCAAACAGCAGGCTGAGGTCGTTGTTCCGATTCACGCGGTCCCTGGCACTGGCCGCGATATTCATCCGTTCTGTGCACACACGAATAAAATCCGCGTCACTGCGCAGTTGATTTACTGCTTTATGATACCATGCCGGCTCCGATGCGTCATTTTTAAGTGCATCCCGGAACGTCATGACCAGCAGGCTGAAAAACATGTTCAGGGTATCCAGGTTCTCATCTCTGGCATCCTTGTACCGGATCCCCTCCCCGGCTTCCTTATCTGTCTTGGAGCGGTAGCGGTACTCATAATCCACAAACAGCAGGTCCCGGCTGCCCTCCGCATTCAGATACTGCTTCAGCATCTTCTTGGCGGTCTGATAGCTTCTCCCGGATGCGATCTCCGAGATCTCCCGGACACTGAACGCCAGATTGGAAATGAACCGGACATCTTCCTCATCCAGCCCTTCCCGGATGCACAGTTCCCTCAGCACCTCTTTGCCAAGCGGCTGAAACGGCACCAGCATACACCGGGAACGGATCGTTGGAAGGATCCGTTCGGGATTGTCTGCGGTGAGAATCGCATATACATTGTCTGCCGGTTCTTCCAGAAACTTGAGAAGACCGTTCATTGCCCCGATACTGGAATTTTCCGCGTGCGAGATCAGATAGACTTTCCGGCCAAGTGCGGCAGAGGCTGTCATGGAAAACCGTCTCTGGATTTCATCCACTTCTTCCTTTTTGATCGCTTCTTTTCGTCCGCCATTTAAAAATATGAAATCACTGTGATCCCCGCGATAAATCTGGGAGACCGCAGTCTTTGTCTCTTCATCCGCTTCCGATTCCTTCAGCAGTCCTCTGGAACCGGTCATAATGCTGGCCGCAAACAGCTGTGCCGCTTCTTCTTTCAGCGAGCCTCTTGGTCCGTGAAACAGATAGGCGTGGAACACCCGGTCCTGTTTCAGTGCCGCATCCAGCTGTGCAAACACCGGAGAAGACTGAAACAGCTGATAGAATTCCTCCCGCCGTCTCTGTTCTTCCAGATCCGCATCGTCCCGTTCCTTTTCCCGGGCAATCGCTTCCTTATCTTTGGCTGTCAGTTTGACTTTACCTGCCATCCAGTATTCCTTTCACTGCCTGAAATGCCTGTTCGATCACCGCCTCAACCGGCTGTGATGCGTCAATTACGATCATTCGGTCACGGTCGTTCTCAAGCACCTTCTGATACCCCTGATAAACCGCATTATGGAACGCTGTGCTCTCCTGGTCCATACGGTCCGCAGCCCGGTGATTGGAACGGATCCGTTCCAGCCCGAGTTCTGCCGGAAGATCGAGAAAGATCGTCTTTTCCGGCATAACATTGTCGATCGCGAACCGGTTGATCGAAAGCACTTCTTCCGCACCGATCCCGCGGGCATAGCCCTGATAGGCGACGGAACTGTCAACGAAACGGTCACAGATCACATGCGTGCCTGCTTCCATGCACGGCAGGATGATCTCAACAAGATGCTGGCGGCGGCTGGCCGCATATAGCAATGCCTCACACCGTGCATCCATTGCAGTATTCTTCGGATCAAGGATAATGTCCCGGATCGATTCCGCAATCGCCGATCCCCCCGGTTCTCTTGTATAACGAACCGGATAGCCAATTTCTTGCAGGCGCTCACTTACCGCCTTGGAAACGGTCGTCTTTCCGCTTCCGTCCGGTCCTTCAAATGTAATGAATTTCCCCTTTTCCATATCGTGATTATAGCACGCACTGTCCCCGTGAAAGGTTCTTTCAGGCGCTGTACCTATTTAAAAGGGGATGGCAGCCATCCCCTGTCTTCACATGTATGTATCGAAAGGATCTCTCTGGTGGTTCCCTCCGTTTTTATTCCGTTTTGTTCAGCCGTCTGCCGCACGCAGGAAAAAACAACGAATCAGAAGGCGCCCCATATCGGCAGCGCTCCTCGTTTGCAGTTCTGTATTGATACGGTTGAACGAAATAATTACGGTTGGTTAATTCAGAGAGCTTTCGTACTGTTCGACGCCTTCTACCGACTTGCGGTAAAGCTCTTTGATCTCATCTACTTTTGCCCGTACTTCTTCATCGCTCATCTTCCGGGGATTGCCGGGACGGTATTCCTCAGACAGCTCTGACGCAAGATCTGAAATCCGCGTTAATCCGAGATTTGCACAGTATCCCTTTACCGCATGAGCAGACTCAAACATCGTTGTCGGATCCAGTGCAACTCCCGCGGTGATCAGCGACTCAATGATTCCGTTGGTCGCCAGTTTCCGGATATGCTTGTCGATCAGCTTGTCCATACGGAGGACCCGCTTCGCCTGTTCATAATCTCCTCCGATCTGTTCATAAAGTTCTTCGATTGTCATAGTTGTCTGTTCCTTTCGTTTTCAATTTCTTTTTTAATCAGTTCCTGAAACTCTTCTGCAGGAACCGGTTTTGAGAAGTAATAACCCTGTACCAGGTCGCACCCGGCATTTTTCAAAAGCTGCAGCTGTCCTTCTTTTTCGACACCTTCTGCCACGACCGTAAGCTGCAGAGCACCGGCGATATCCAGGATCAGCTCAACAAGCTTGAGGTCGGTCATGTTATCTTCAATATTCCGGACAAACTTCATGTCCATCTTCAGAACATCGATCGGCATGTCCGACAACATGTTCAGCGATGAATACCCGCTTCCGAAATCATCCATTTCGATCTCGAAGCCGCTGCTGCGCAGTTTGTCGATCACATCCAGCAGCACCCTTGCGTTGTCCGTATACGATGTTTCCGTAACTTCCAGCTTCAGACTTCCTTCTTTCAGATGGTTGTCCGCTACCAGTTTGACCAGACGGTTGATCAGGTCCGGATCAAAGACATCCGCCCGGGAGAGATTTACGGAGATCGGCAGTTCAAATCCGAACTGGTCTCGCCATTCTGCGATCTGTCTGGTTGACACCTCCCATACATAGTGGTCGACCTTGGTGATCAGACCGTTCCGCTCAAACAGCGGAACGAAGTCTCCCGGAGAGAGCATACCCAGTTTCGGGTGGTTCCAGCGAATCAGTGCTTCTGCACTGGCAAGCCGCGGCGGGTTCTGCTTGATATCGTATTTCGGCTGGTAGAACACCTGGAACTGATGTTCTTCGATTGCCTGATCCAGATCATTGAGCAGCTCCTGATCACGGACTTCTTTGATCCGCATGTTTTCATCATAGATCATCAACGGATTCTGGAAGTCCCCGCGCACTTTATTACATGCGGTCACCGCATTATCGAACATGACAAACGGATCTTCCTTGTCTTCCCACGTCTTCACACCCATCCGGATATGAACACCGGTATTTCCGGCAATCGCATTTACCGCTTCCTGGAAGCGATTCAGAAGTGCGTGGTAATCCTCCTGCTGCTGGCAGTAGATAAAGAAACGGTCGGATTCAATTCGGCTGGCAACACCCTTTGTTCCGGTAAGAAACTGCCGGATCGCATCGGCGAGACCAATCAATACCTTATCTCCGAATTCCCGGCCATGCAGGGCATTGACCGTATGGAACTGTTCGATATTCAGTACGACCGCATCGTACTTTTCATCCCCGTGAACCTTGAGGATCCGATTGATATATTCGAAGAAGAAGTTCTTGGTATAAAGACCGGTAAGCTTGTCCCGCTCTGCCGCCTGGATCAGTTTCTTGCCGTCACTGAGTTCAATGACACGGCTGACACGGGCATTGATCACTTCATGCATATCGATCGGCTTGGTGATGAAGTCCACCGCACCCAGCTGCAGCGCTTCCAGTTCCGCGGATTTTTCAGCCGTCAGTACGATGAACGGAATCTTACTCATCTGTTCATCGTTTTTTGCGTACTGGAGCACTTCAAAACCATTCATTTCCGGCATGACCAGATCCAGCAGAACAAGTGCCAGATCATTGATATGCGCCCGGATCTGTTCCAGCGCTTCCCGACCGTTTTCCGCATAGATCACATCATAGTGATCTTCCAGAATCCCGCCCAGAATATCCCGGTTGATCTCGTGGTCATCGACAACCAGCACCAGCTGGCTGCCTCTTATTTCTTTCGACTCAAACATTCTGCAGTCTGTCCTTTCCCGGTTGATTCGCTCAGAACACTTTCCTCAGTTCTGCATACAGAAGATCCGCGTCCGTGGGTTTTGCCATGTGGGCATTCATCCCGGCATCGAATGACTGTTTGATATCACTGTCAAATGCATTGGCGGTCAGCGCAATGATCGGTACTCTCTTTGCGTCGTCCCGGTTCAGTACACGGATGCGTCGGGTTGCCTCAAGACCATCCATCACCGGCATGCGCAGATCCATCAGGATCGCATCGTAATAATCTCCGGGCGACTGTTCAAACATCTCCAAAGCGACCTGTCCGTTTTCAGCGATCTCGGTCGTGACCCCTTCAAGACTCAGAAGATCCGAAACGATCTCTGCATTCTCATGAATGTCTTCCACGATCAATACCCGGTGTCCGGCCAGAACGCCTTCCGGATGTTCTTCTGCCGGTTCGGCTGTTTCAATTCGCTTCAGCGGTACCGTCACCGTAAAGACGGAGCCTTTCCCTTTTTCACTTTCAACCGTGACCGTTCCGTTCATCTGGTCGACCATGTTTTTGGCTACCGCAAGGCTCATACCGCTGCCGCTGTACTTGTTTGTCGTACTGGTATCTTCCCGCGTGAAGACATCAAACAGTTTCGGCAGGAACGCTTCCGACATGCCAATACCGGTATCTTCGATCCGGAAGGAGAACGCCGAAACGCCATCCGACGGTTCACAGGAAACCTTAAATGTTACCGTTCCCGGTACCTCGGTATATTTCACCGCATTATCCAGAATGCTGAGCAGCACCTGACGAAGATGAGACGCATCGCCAAGATAGGTTCCGTTGATCTCATCGCAGAGCGAGGTCTTGAATGTAAGCCCCTTGTTTTCCGAAAGAGTTCCGGCAATCGCATTGACCTGATTCATCGAATCCTTCATCGAGAACGGTTCTTCCCTGATCATGAACGTTCCGCTTTCGATCTGCTGCATATCCAGAATATTGTTGATCAGACTGAGAAGATGATTCGCACTGTAGCCGATCTTCAGCAGCGGTTCCCGCACGGATTCCGGAAGATCCGGCTGGTTCAGTGCCTTCTTATCCATTCCGAGAATGACATTCAGCGGTGTACGCATTTCATGGCTGATCGTTGCCAGAAACTCGGACTTCTCCTGACTGCTGCGCTCGGAAGCCAAGAGATCCGCTTCCAGACGTTCATTCTCAAGGATCCGTACCGTGATCCCATTCAGCATCCGATACATGACAAAAACGAAGATACTTCCGCCAAGCAGAATGCCGGCCATGATGATATCCGGATTACCGAACAGTCCGACGATCAGATAACCGATCAGAAACATCACAAGCAGAATGATCGGCAAATATAAAATCCGGTTATTATCGCCCCACGTCTTCTGGTTTTTGATAAACCGTGCAAAGCGAATAAAACCGTAGATGTTATAGACCATCAGGGCACTGCCGGCCAGAATCATTACTACAATAATGGTTTTCAAAACAAACCCTCACTCATTTCTGTTTCAATACAAAAAGTATCTGCTGTCTAAAGTATATATTATTGTAATTCCTTAGAAAACAAGAACATCGTTTGTCCGGCGCTTGTGTTCATATACAGCCGGCCCCTGTCACGTTATGATGAAATCATCGATCCAGAAGAGGTATTGTTATGATCCAAATCGCAGTTGCCGGCCCCGGCCGGATCAGCCGCAGGTTTCTCGAAGGCATGAAGGATGTGCCAAATGGCCGTGTTTGTGCATTCGCCACCCGAAACCCAGACCGTGTCCGTGAATATGCCGAAGCATATCAGATCCATCAGATCGACTCCTTTGATGCGCTTTGTAAAGATCCTTCGATCCGCGGCTTCTATGTATCCACACCCAACCATGTTCATTACGATATGATCAGACAGGCACTGCTTAGCGGGAAACATGTGATCTGTGAGAAACCGGTCACGGTCACCGCAGATCAGCTGAAGGAACTGTTTGAACTGGCCCGTTCCAACAATCTGGTGCTGATGGAAGCGCATAAGACCCTGTATACACCGACCTTTCAATCCATCAAGGAAGTACTGAAGAATCAGGAGCTTGGAACGATACTGGAGGCTTCTGCCGGCTTTTGCCGAAAAGAGCCGCATGACGCGGAGGAATGGCGGCTGAATACACCCGGCAAAGGAGCTTTATATGATGTGGGCTGTTACGGCCTTGCCGGATTATTCGGATTGTTTGGAACAAAGATGACTGTTGTCTCAACTGATCAGTGTTCCGTTTCGGGAACGGATACCGGAGGCGTATTCCATATGGACTGCGATGGCATCCCGATGACCATGCGCTATTCGTTTGAGGAAGACGGGGATTGTGATCTTCGTATCCGCGGAAGTAAGGGAACCCTGACCTGTACTTCTTTCTGGAAAAGCGACCGGTATTGGATACAGTCGGATGACGGGGAGAAAGAATATCAGTTCCCATTCCGCAGTGAATTCACCTTTGAAGCGCAGCGGTTTATCGACCGGATTGAAAACGGCATCATCTCGGATCCGGAAACCGAATCGATCAGCCTGCGCATCATTGAGCTGCTGGAAACCTTCAGCGCAAAGTAACTCCTGCAAAGCATCAGATTCTTTGAATCTTTCTTGACACAAATCAGGTAACATATTACCTTTTATACGGTAATATGTTACCTTTTTTTTTGGGAAACAAGATGAAGAATCTGGAAGAAGTATTGCAGAGCGGGAACGTTGATTTTTCCAGTGTCCCGTCAAATGGGTATCTGATGGGACTGCTGAGTGCATTTGAGAATCGCTTTCAGGCAGCTGCGGACAACCTGATGAAGGAAATCAGCTGGAAACAGTTTTTTGCGATCATCTGTATCAATGCGTGTAAGGAACCGCCAACACTGAAAGAACTCTCCGATATTCTGGGCAGTTCCCATCAGAATGTGAAACAGATCCTTCTGAAACTGGAACAGAAAGGCTTTATTGAGTTCCGCGCAGATGATGCGGATAAGCGAAAACAGCGGATCCATCTGACGAGATCCTGTCAGAAGTTCTGTGAGAAAAATGATGCGATGAGCATGCCGTTTATGAACCATCTGTTTTCCGATATATCCGAACGTGAACTGGAAACGACGATCAAAACCATCCTCAAACTGGAGAACAACCTGCAGGAGGCGGTGAGTCATGAATAAAATCATTGTCTATGGATCCTGTTACGGAGCCACCCGGAGATATGCCGAAGCGCTGTCTGAAAAAACCGGAATCCCGGCAGTATCCTATGAGAACGTTGAAGACATCAATTCTTATAAAACAATCATCTACATGGGTGGATTATATGCCGGCGGCGTACAGGGAATGAAACAGACGCTGAAGCATCTTTCCGATCTTCCTCATAAGAACGTCATGATCGTCACCGTGGGGCTTGCCGATCCGACCGATCCGGAAAACATCGAAACGATCCGCAGCAAAATGAAATCCCAGCTATCAAAGGAACTGTTTGAGCAGGCTCAGATCTTTCATCTGAGAGGCGGCATCGATTATGCGCAGCTGAGTTTTCTGCATAAAACAATGATGTCGATGGTTTACCGGAAAGCGGTCAACCTGCCGGAGGAACAGAAAAACGCAGAAGTTCAGGCAATGATTGAAACCTATAACAAACAGGTTGATTTCACCAATTTCAACAGTCTGGAGCCAATCCTCCAGGCACTGTCCCAGACAGATACATCTGCTTGTGATCCGATCAGAAATCATTCTAAGGAAGAAGACAATGGAGTTCTATGATGTTGTGAAGGCCAGACGAAGCATCCGGCAGTTTACCGGGGAAACAATTCCGGAGGAAACCCTGAAGCGAATTGTCGAAGCCGGATATTACGCACCGGCCAATGATCATTTCCGGGACTGGCATTACATCGTGATTACGGATAAGAAAATCATGAAACAGGCAGTCAGCGGCGTGCCGCAGAATCTGACCGAACGAGATGTAGATGATATGACTTTCATCAGCGACCCGATCCAAAAGAAAAGCTATCAGATCGCAGTACCGCTGCAGTATAAGATGCTGACCGAAGCGTCAGCACTTCTCATCCCGCTGATGAAGAAAAAAACAGATCTCCTTCATCCCTCCTGCCTGTCTGATCTCAACTGCTATGCCTCCATCTGGTGCAGTATTGAAAATGTGTGGCTTGCGGCAACTTCAGAAGGTTATGGATGTAATGTCCGGATCCCTTTGGGGAATGAGGAAGAGATTGCGCGAGAAGCCCTTGGTTTCCCGGATTCCTTCATGATCCCCTGCTTCATCGGGATCGGCCGTCCCCGTGAAGATGCGGCCAAGGTCAAACAGCTGGATGTCAACACCGAAGAGCAGATCCACTGGAATCATTTCTGAGAACTGATCATCACGTAAAAGAGGGTGTAACAGGACAAACCGGCCATTTCCAAGGAATAATCCGATCACAAACGTATATTATGAAAACAACAACGGTATCCGGAGAGGAATCGTCCCGCAGAACGCAGTCAGAATACCACTCCAGGTACACCGTCCGATATATGGGAAAGAACAGCATGATCTGCAGTTCTGGAGAATAAAAAGAAAAGGAGGAAGGCAATTCCACCCTGTCTTATAGAAGAGGGGTCTCCTTGCCATGTTTCGATGAAAGAATTCACATTGGGAATGTCCATCATGGATTATATTCCGGTCATACTGTTCCTGCTTGCGACAAAGATCATCGCGAAAGATCTGAAAGGCAGAATATCGAAACTGACCTGGTGGGTCTTTGTAATTGGCATTACGATGGTGACCGCTGCAGGATTCCTGAAAGCAACTTACAAGCTTCTGTATTCCACCGGTGTCGGGGACTTCCTTTGGATGTCTGACCAGTTTTTTGATAATCAGGCATTTGGACTTATGCTGGCCGGTATCAGTCTGACCATCGGTGTTACAAAGCCAGAGAAGAAACTGTTCGGGTTTCTTCCTACATTGTCTCTTGTCATTATCATGGTCATCGGGATCTGTGCGATGGATGCTTCGCTCTGTTATCTGGCAGAGCAGATGAAACAGAGGAAGGCAATGGTCTTCTTCATCATTTCCTTCTTCCTGTCGATCATGATGGGCTATCTGTCCTCCCAGGATTTCACACTGGCATATATGAACTGGATTGCCCAGGGCATCAATCTCATAGCTCAGCTGCTGCTGTATCTTGGTTGCCGGATACTGGACAAAGCGGGACTTGTAAAAAACTGATTTCCTTCGATCCGGGAGAGAGAATTGAATTCCTCTCAGGATATTTGGATGGTTGTATTAGAATAGTGAACATAAAGAGGATGAAACATTGATAAGAAGTCTGTTTGTGGATGAGAATAGACGATATTCTGTCCCTGTAATTATTAATAAATAAATCCATGGCAATTATTGCAACACAACACTTTTCACTGAATCTTCAAGTTGCCTGTTCCTGCCGGCTTTGGACGGTCAGGAAGTGGGCATTACATGATTGTTCGTGGATAATATCCATATATATCGTATAAATAGATGCAGATGATCTGATTGTGGTTTTATGCTGATCAGGCACCTCCACACTCAGCAAAGCAATTGACAAAAAGGAGAAATTTGAAATGACAGACGATATCAGAAAGATTGAAGAACTGGAATTAGACGAAGTTTCCGGCGGTGCTCTGGCTGCAGCAGGTGCCACCATGAATGACATGCTTGCGGTGATGGATTCGCTTAATGGCAAGACCTGCAAGTTCTGCAAAAAGACATTTGACAGAAATGAAGTCTGGGCACGTTATTCGCCTTACCAAAACCGCGTCGTAAGACAGTTTGAAAAGTTTGGCTGTGCGGCGGTTCCTTGTCTTTACTGCGACTACTGGCGCCATACGACTGACTTTGAATAGTTTTTACTTTGTTTCGTGATGCGGCAGATCTTTAAGATCCGCTCCGCCTCTCTGTATTCACTAATGCAATTGACGAAAAGGAGAAATTTAGAAATGGCAGAAGATATCAGGAAGATTGAAGAAACCGAATTAGACAACGTTTCCGGCGGCGGATTGATGGATAAATACTCAGACGAAGAATACGATGCCGCAGGCATTACAATCCTCGATCCGGGATGGATCGCCAATGACGGTTATTTTCTGAGAAATTCTAAGGAATATATTGATGAAGATCTGGCAAATAAGGCGGTAAGATTTTTTAAGAAATATGGCAGATCTGCTTCCTGCTCCAAAGAAATCTATTATTTCGGGAACACCGGTAAAGCGATGTGGTAATGACAGGGGCTGTAACGCATAAAACTAGCCCGAAAAAGAAAAGTGTCTAACCCAATTAAGGGAAAGACACTTTTTGTTTGATATAATTATTGCATGCAAGCATGTTCTAACTATAACCCAACCAACCACTTGGATTATAACGTAGAACAGCTGCGATTACCACTGGATTTATCTGTCGCTATCGACAAATATGATCCCCTGTGGTCATTTCTTGAGGTTATTAAGGAGGTAAATCTGAAGAAGTACCTGAAACCACATCGCGGAAATCAGGGTCACAATAGCCTCATGATGATGAAAGTCGTGCTGTTCGCGTATATGAACCAGGTGTACAGTCTTCGTCAGATGGAAGAAAGATGCCGCAAT